>JBPCMA010000210.1:0-12905 GCA_051002715.1 Caulobacteraceae bacterium | reverse complement strand
CGGCCCTGCCTGTCCCCACCCCAACTCAGGGCGCGGCGCTTCTCGCCGCCGCGGCCGGCGAGGGCTTTGCCGCCGTCCTGCTGTTTTGCGGCGAACGCGCCGGGCTGGGGAGCGACGACATCGCCCTTTGTCAGGCGATCGTCACCGTGCCGGTCGACGCGCGCTTCCGCTCGCTCAACCTCGCCCAGGCGGTGGCCGTCAACGCCTATGAGTGGCGCCTGACGCGCGACGCGGGCGTGCCGGCTCCATTCCGCGAGGGCGCGCCGCCGGCCGAGCAGGGCGTGGTGCTCGGCCTCTACGAACAGTTGGAGGGGGAACTGGACGCCGCCGGCTTCTTCCATCCGCCGGAAAAGCGCCCCTCCATGGTCCGCAACCTGCGCGTCGCCCTCGGCCGCGCCCAGCTCTCCGATCAGGAAGCGCGCACCCTGCGCGGCGTGGTGACGGCCTTGGCCAAGGGAAGGGGGCGGGTGCTGGCCAAGCTGGCGGCGCGCCGCGAGGCGGCCTCGGCCAAGGAGGGCGGCCCGGACGTTTCTTGACATCGGCGGCGCCGCCGCGATAAGCCGCCGTCCCGCCGCCGGCCCCTGGCTCGTGGCGTGAAGGGTTATGACGGGTGACCCGCCCGCCGCCGTTGAAATCGCCCCTCCATTTTCGGGGGAGCCGGCCCGGGTCGAACGAGAAGAGAACCACGACGCATGTCCAAGAGGCATTCGGCCAAATACAAGCTCGACCGGCGCATGGGCGAGAACATCTGGGGCCGGCCCAAGTCGCCGATCAACCAGCGCTCCTATGGCCCCGGCCAGCACGGCCAGCGGCGCAAGAACAAGGTCTCCGATTTCGGCCTGCAACTGCGCGCCAAGCAGAAATTGAAGGGCTACTACGGCAACCTGACCGAAAAGCAGTTTTCCCGCACCTATGAAGATGCCGCCAAGGGCAAGGGCAACACCTCGGAGAACCTCATCGCCCTCCTGGAATCGCGCCTGGACGCGGTGGTCTACCGCGCCAAGTTCACCCCGACCGTTTTTTCTGCCCGCCAGTTCGTCAACCACGGCCACGTGACGGTGAACGGCAAGCGGGTCAATATTCCCTCCTATCGGGTGAAAGCTGGCGACGTGGTCCAGGTGCGCGAGCGGTCGCGCAACATGGCCCTGGTCCTGGAAGCCCTGCAACTGACCGAGCGCGACATCCCCGACTACGTCGAGGTCGACGCCAAGGCGATGACCGCCAAATACATCCGCGCGCCGGAACTGGCCGAGGTGCCCTATCCGGTGAAGATGGAACCCAATCTGGTGATCGAGTTCTACGCATCGTAGAAGATTTCTTAAGCCGCCGGCGGGCCCTGTTCGGCCAGCAGGCCCTTCAGTTCGCCCGACTGGAACATCTCGCGCACGATGTCGCAGCCGCCGATGAATTCGCCCTTTACATAGAGCTGGGGAATGGTCGGCCAGTCGGAGAAGCTCTTGATTCCCTGGCGAAGGGCGTCGTTCGAAAGCACGTTGACCCCGGCGAATTCGACGCCCAGGTGGTCGAGTATCTGAACCACCACCGCCGAAAAGCCGCAGCCCGGCTGCTCCGGCGTCCCTTTCATGAACAGCACCACCGGATGCTCGGCGACCGTCGTGGCGATGAAGTCGTGGGCGGATGGGGCTTCGGCGGTGTTGGTCATTGGGGGAACTCTGTGGAACGGGCGGAGCGGGAGCCAGAACCAGAGCTAGGGAGCCGGCGCCGCGCGGTCAAGCGGGCGGCGCGGCGGTCTCCAGGGCCAGGGCGTGCAGTTCGCCGCCCATCCTGCCGCCCAGGGCGGCGTAGACGAGCTGATGCTGGCGCACCCTGGAAAGGCCGCGAAACGCCTCGGCGACGACGCGGGCGCGATAGTGGTCGCCGTCGCCGGCCAGATCCTCGATGGCGATGGTCGCGCCCGGAAAGGCGGCGCGCAGATGCGCCTCGATGTCGGCGGCGGCCATGGGCATGGAAATTTCCTCGCGAGCGACGCGGCCCGACCGCGCCGGCGCGCATCCTACGCCAGCCTCACGCCCCGTCCATATAGCGCGGCAGCCAGCTCTCATGCGCGTCGCGCAGGCGCCCGAGCGGAATGCTGAACACCCCCTCGCAGGCGAAGGCGTCGCCGCCGGCGAGGCCCACGGGAGCGAGGTCGACGCCCGCCCGCGAAGCGGCGACGACGACGGCTTCGGCATCGTCGGTGGCGATCAGATAGCGGCCGGGGTCCTCGCCAAACAACCGCGCATGGGCGTTGGCGCGGTGGCCGGCGTCGAGGGTGAGGCCGACATCGGAGGCCAGGGCCATTTCGGCGGCCGCCACGATCAGCCCGCCGTCGGAAAGGTCGTGCGCGCTCCTCAGGGCGCCGAGGCGGATCAGGCCACGCACGAAGTCGCCGTTGCGCCGCTCGGCGGCCAGATCCACCGGCGGCGGCGCGCCGTCCTCGCGGCCGAGGATTTCGCGCAGATAAAGGCTCGATCCCATCTCGCCGCGGCCGGCGCCGATCAGCAGCAGGGTGTCGCCATCGCGCAGGGAGGCGAAATCGGCGCGCATGGCGTAGTCGGGCAGAAGGCCCACCGCGCCTACCGTGGGCGTCGGCGGAATGGCCGCGCCGTTGGTCTCGTTGTAGAGTGATACATTGCCGCTCACCACGGGGAAGTCCAACGCCCGGCAGGCCTCGGCCATGCCCTCGATGGCGCGGACGATCTGACCCATGATCTCGGGGCGCTCGGGATTGCCGAAATTGAGGTTGTCGGTGACAGCCAGGGGATCGGCCCCCACGGCGGTCAGGTTGCGCCAGGCCTCCGCCACCGCCTGCTTGCCGCCCTCGAAGGGATCGGCCGCCACATAGCGCGGCGTGCAGTCGCTGGTGAGCGCCAGGGCCTTGCGCGAGCCGTGCACGCGCACGATCGCCGCGTCCGCCCCGGTGGAGCTCTCTTCGAGCGTGTCGGCCATGACGTGGCGGTCGTATTGCTCCCAGAGCCAGCGCTTCGAAGCGACGTCCGGTGAGGCCATCAGCTTCAGGATCGCCGCCTCCCAGTCGGCCGGGGCGGGGATCGCGCCGGGGTCTAGCCGCGGCTGGAGCATCGGCTGGACCCATGGCCGGTCGTAGAGGGGGGCGTCGTCGGTGAGAGGGGCTAACGGCAGATCGCAAACCACTTCGCCGCCGTGCCTCAGCACGACATGGCCGGTGTCGGTGGTGCGCCCGATGGTGGCGGCGTCCAGGCCCCATTTGGCGAAGATGCGCTCCCCGTCAGCCTCGCGTCCGGGCTTCAGGATGGCCAGCATCCGCTCCTGGCTTTCCGAAAGCATCATTTCATAGGGGGTCATGCCTTCTTCGCGTTGGGGGACGAGATCGAGATCGAGGTCGATTCCCACCGCCCCCTTGCCGGCCATCTCCACCGAAGAAGAGGTGAGGCCCGCCGCCCCCATGTCCTGGATGGCGGCCACAGCGCCGGAGGCCATCAGCTCGAGAGTCGCCTCGATCAGCAGCTTTTCGGCGAACGGGTCGCCCACTTGCACGGTCGGCCGCTTTTCGGCGGAATCCGCGTCGAACTCGGCCGACGCCATGGTCGCGCCGTGTATGCCGTCGCGGCCGGTCTTGGAGCCGAAATAGACCACCGGCAGGCCGGCGGCGGGGGCGGCGGAATAGAAGATCTTATCCGCGTCGGCTAGGCCCACGCACATGGCGTTAACCAGGATATTGCCGTCGAAGCCTGAGTGGAAATTGGTCTCGCCGCCCACCGTCGGCACCCCCACGCAGTTGCCGTAGCCGCCGATCCCGGCCACCACCCCGGCCAGCAGGCGGCGGGTTCCGGGATGGGCCGGATCGCCGAAGCGCAGGGCGTTCAGAAGCGCGATAGGCCTGGCCCCCATGGTGAACACATCGCGCATGATGCCGCCGACCCCGGTCGCCGCCCCCTGATAGGGCTCGATGAACGAAGGGTGGTTGTGGGACTCCATCTTGAACACCACCGCCTGGCCGTCCCCGATGTCGACCACCCCGGCGTTTTCGCCCGGCCCCTGGATCACCCGCGGGCCAGTCGTTGGCAGCCTGGCCAGATGACGGCGCGAAGACTTGTAGGAGCAGTGCTCGGACCACATCACCGAAAAGACCCCCAGCTCCAGGGGGTTGGGATCGCGGTTCAGCCGCCGGACGATGAGGTCATATTCCTCGGCCGCCAGGCCGTATTCGAGCGCCGTGTCGGCGAGGGATTTGGCGGCGGCGCGGGTCATGCCCGCCCTCTTAGCGAGCGTGGCGGCCATACGCCATCGGCCGGAAGGCGGCGCGGCGCAAGCGCCGCGCATCTCCCGGCGCGCGGCTGCGGGAAATAATTTGAACGTCGTTTAGATTTCGCTTGCATCCTGGGTTATCAGTGATATCTATTCAGTGTTAAGTTCTGATCCGATCCTCCGGCGGCCACACTCACCGCCCCGCTCGGACGGAACGAGTGCCGATTTCAAGTGCCGCTTTGTCCAGCTCGTGAACCCTTTGGAAGGCTTCTCAAAATGAAACTCGCCCTCGCCACGGCTTGCGCCGTCTTCTCGCTTTCACTGGCCGGCGCCGCCCTCGCCGACAGCCGCGTCATCGCGACGCTGGCGGCGCCGGGCCCGGCCCACGCCAAGTTCATCGCCGCCGACGCGGTGTGGAATTGCGACGCCGCCACCTGCGTCGCCGCCCTGGCCCCCGACGGCGCCGCCGGCCTCAGCGGCTGCAAAGACTTGGCCAAGAAGGTCGGCCCCCTTGCCGCCTATGCCAGCGAGCGCCGGTCGCTGGATTCGGCCGCCCTGGCCAAATGCAACACCGCCGCCGCCGCCCCGGCTAACATCGGCACGGCGTCGCGCTGATTGTTGTTCGGACGTCAGAGGCGGCTCGCGAGGGTCGCCTCCTCTTGGGCCAGAGTCGACAATCGCGGCGGCGTCGTTTTTCCGGAGCGCGGGCGTCCCGCCCGCTCTTGCTTGCGCGCCACCTCGCGGGCGGGCCGCCCGCGCTCCGATCGGATGCCGGCATGGAACGCGGCCTCACCCGCTCGCCATCACGCTTTGGAACACCAGCGCCCCATCCGCCGAGCCTAGGTCGTCCTCGAACGCTCGGTCCGGATGGGGCATGAGGCCAAGCACGTTGCCCGCCTCGCTGACGATGCCGGCGATCGCCCGGGCCGAGCCGTTGGGGTTGTCGCGATAGCGGAACACCACCCGGCCGTCCCCTTCCAGGCGGTCGAGCGTCGCCTCGTCGGCAAAATAGTTTCCCTCGCCGTTGCCGACGGTCATCGTCGCTTCCCGCCTGTCGCCGAAGGCGGCGGTGAAGCGGGTCTGCAAATTGGCGATCTCCAGGACCACTGGCTTGCACACATATTTCAAATCGGCGTTGCGCAGCAGGGCTCCTGGCAGCAGGCCCGCCTCGCACAGGGTCTGGAAGCCGTTGCAGATTCCGGCCACGGGAACCCCGCGCCCGGCGGCGGCGCGCACCTCGGCCATCACCGGCGACAAGGCCGCCATGGCGCCGGCGCGCAGATAGTCGCCATAGGAAAAGCCGCCGGGCAGCACGATCAGGTCGAGGCCGGAGGGCAGGGCGGCCTCCTCGTGCCAGACCATCGCAACCTCGGCGCCCGTCGATCGCTCGATGGCCACCTTGCAGTCGCGGTCGCAGTTGGAGCCGGGAAAGACGACGACGGCGGCCTTCACGCCACCTCCACCCGGTAAGCTTCGATCACCGGGTTGGCCAGCAGCCGTTCGCACATGGCCTCGACCTCGGCCCGCGCCGCCGCCTGGTCGGGCGCCGTCAGGTCGAATTCGATCACCCGGCCCACGCGCACATTGGCGGCGCCGATCCAGCCCAGACCATGCAGCGCCGCCTCCACCGCCTTGCCCTGGACGTCGAGGACGCCGGGCTTGAGGAAGACGTGGACGGTGGCCTTCATGCCGCCTTTTAGGCCATGCCCCCCTGAATCACCGTGGGCATTTCCTTCATGATGCCGAGCCGCCGCGCCACCTCGGTGTAGCTGTCGATGACATTGCCCAGGTCGCGGCGGAAGCGGTCCTTGTCGAGTTTCTCGTTGGTGGCCGAATCCCACAGGCGGCAGGAATCGGGGCTGATCTCGTCGGCCAGGATGACGTGGGAAAAGTCGTTGTCCCACACCCGCCCGAACTCGATCTTGAAATCCACCAGAGTGATGCCGACCGCGCCGAAGAGGCCCGTGAGAAAGTCGTTGACCCGAAGGGTGGTGGCCATCATGTCGTCGATCTCCTGGGTCTGAGCCCAGTTGAAGGCGGTGATGTGCTCCTCGGCCACCATCGGATCGCCCAGCTTGTCGTCCTTCAGGTAGAATTCGATGATCGAACGGGGCAGGGCCTGGCCCTCGGGCAGGCCAAACCGCTTGGCCATCGATCCGGCCACGATGTTGCGGCACACCACCTCGAGGGGGACGATCTCGACTTCCTTGATGAGCTGCTCGCGCAGATTCATGCGCTTGATGAAGTGATTTTCGATGCCGATGGCCCCCAGGCGGGTCATCACATATTCGCTGATCCGGTTGTTGATGACCCCCTTGCCCTCGAGAATGGCCTTCTTCGTCCCGTCGAACGCGGTGGCGTCGTCCTTGAAATACTGAATGAGGGTGCCCGGGTCGGGGCCTTCGTAGAGAATCTTGGCCTTGCCCTCGTAGATTTTCCTGCGGCGGGTCATGATGGTTTTTTCAAGCCTCCTTTGGCCAGGCCGCGATCTTCGGATGAGGAAAACGCGCGCGAGCGCGCAGATCCGCGCGGTTCCGACTCGAAGGCGTCCGACGTCGTCAGGGCCATTCGAGCCTAGCCCAAGCGGGCCTCGCGCGCAAACACCCTTGCCCTCGCCGGGCGATCCGGCGACTTTCGTCGAGGCGGGAATGGGAGGTTGGAAATGGCGAGACAGGAAACGCCGTTGGCGCCGGGCGCCTATCCACGCATGGGAGCCGGAACGCCGCCGTTCCGCGGCTTGCCCAAGGAAGGCTGGCACGACGCCTATCACGTCCTGCTGACCATGCCGCTTTGGGCGTTCTTCGCGGTGATGGCCGGCGCCTTTCTGACCATCAACGCCGCCTTCGCGGGCCTCTATCTGCTCGATCCGGCCGGCATCAAGGGAGAGGCGCCGGGAGACTTCGCCGACGCCTTCTTCTTTTCGGTGCAGACCCTGGGAACCCTAGGCTACGGCGAGTTGGCGCCCAAGAGCCTCTACGCCAACGCGGTTGTGACCGCCGAGGTCTTCGTCGGCTTGTTCAACCTGGCCATCGCCACCGGCCTGCTGTTCGCCCGCATCTCCCGGCCGACGGCGCGGATCATGTTTTCGCGAAGGGCGGTGGTCACCCCCTTCGAGGGCGTGCCGACCTTGATGTTCCGGGCCGCCAACCGCCGGCGCAACCTCGTCGTCGAAGCCGAGGTGAGCGTCAACCTGCTGCGCGACCTCGTCACCGCCGAGGGAACGACGATCCGCCGCTTCGACGAGCTGCGCACGGTGCGGGCGCGGACCCCGCTCTTCTTCATGACCTGGCAGGTCATGCATCCGATCGACGCGGCGAGCCCCCTGCAGGGCGAGACGGCGGAAAGCCTCATGGAAAAGCAGGCCGAGGTGGTGGTGGTGGTGAAGGGCCTCGACGAGACCTTCGCTTCGACCATCCACGCGCGGGGCTCCTATACGCCCGACGAGATCGTCTGGGGCGGCCGGCTGGCCGACATCTTCACTGTCGACGCCCATGGCCGCCGGGCCATCGACTTTGGCCTGTTCCACGACATCGTCTAAAAGGGCGCCGCGAGCGCCGCCGATTGCCCCGCCCGGCGCGGCGGGATATTGAGCCTCTTCATCGGCCGCCAGGATTTACATGACCACCCTCGACGAGCGGGAAAAAGGCTTCGAGAAGAAGTTCGCCCACGATCAGGAGCAGGAATTCCGCGCCGCCGCCCGGCGCAACCGGCTGCTGGGCGAATGGGCGGCCGCCCTCATGGGCCTGGAGAACATCGACGACTACGCCCGGGCGGTGGTGAAGTCCGACTTCGAACAGCCCGGCGACGAGGATGTCTTGCGCAAGGTCACCCAGGACCTGGCCGGCTCGGGCGTCACCGTCCGCGAAGGCGAGGTGCGCGCCAAGATGGACGAATTCCTGGCCATCGCCCGCGGCCAGGTCCAGGCGGGGATGTAGGGCGCCGAAGGGCGCGGACGGCGGCATGACCGAAGGCCCCGCTCCCATCGGCGAATCCGCCATAACCTGCCCTGAATGCGGGTGGGTGAAGGTGGAAACCATGCCCACCGACGCCTGCCAGTATTTCTACGACTGCGCCGGTTGCGGCGCCCTGCTTCGCCCCAAACCCGGCGACTGCTGCGTCTTCTGTTCCTACGGGACCGTCGCCTGTCCACCCGTCCAGATGGAAGGGCGCGCCTCGGACTGTTGCCGCTGATTGGGGCGACGGGAACGCCGTCGCCTCAGCCGCTCGCCCCCTCCCTGAACACCCGGGCGAAGATCGTATCGACATGCTTGAACGATGGGGCGGGGTCGAAGGCCTCGGCCAGTTCCGCGTCGGTGAGGCGGGGGCGAACTTCGGGGTCGGCCTTCAGCAGATCGCGGAAGGCGCCCTCGCCGCGCCAGGCCTTCATGGCGCCCCGCTGCACCGCCGCATAGGCGCCCTCGCGGGCCATGCCCTTCTGAGTGAGGGCCAGCATCACGCGCTGGGAGTGGACCAGGCCGCCCAGCCGCTCGAGATTGCGCGCCATGTTGTCCGGATAGACCACCAGCCGCTCCATGAGCTCGGCCAGCCGCCGCAGGGCGAAATCGAGATGCACGGTGGTGTCCGGCGCAATGGCCCGCTCGACCGACGAGTGGCTGATGTCGCGCTCGTGCCACAGGGCGACATTCTCCAGGGCCGGGATCGCGGCGGCGCGGATGAGGCGCGCCAGGCCGGTGAGGTTCTCGGAAAGGATCGGGTTGCGCTTATGCGGCATGGCCGAGGAGCCCTTCTGGCCGGCGTCGAAAGGCTCCTCCGCCTCCAGAACCTCGGTGCGCTGCAGGTGGCGGATCTCCACCGCCAGCCGCTCGATGGACGAGGCGACCACCGCGAGGGCGGCGAAATAGGCGGCGTGCCGGTCGCGCGGAATGACCTGGCTGGAGATGGGCTCGACGCGCAGGCCGAGCTTCTCCGCCACATGCGCCTCCACCCTGGGATCGACGCTGGCGAAGGTTCCCACCGGGCCGGAGATGGCGCAGGTGGCGATCTCGAAGCGGGCCGTGGCCAGGCGTTCGCGGGCGCGGACGAACTCGGCGTAGTGGCCGGCGAGCTTGAGGCCGAAGGTGGTGGGCTCGGCGTGGACGCCGTGGCTGCGCCCGACGCAGGGGGTGAGCCGGTGCTCGAAGGCGCGTCGTTTCAGGGCCGCCAGGACCAAGTCCACGTCCTCCAGCAACAGATCGGTGGCGCGGGTGAGCTGGACGGCCAGGGCGGTGTCGTTGACGTCCGACGAGGTCAGGCCCTGGTGCAGAAAGCGCGCCTCCGGGCCGACGATCTCGCCGACGTGGGTCAAAAAGGCGATGACGTCGTGGCGGGTTTCGCGCTCGATCTCGTCGATGCGGTCGGGATCGAACACCGCGTTCCCGCCCCGCTCCCAAATCGCCTGGGCGACCAGCTTGGGGATGGTTCCCAGCGCCGCCATGGCGTCGGCGGCGTGCGCCTCGATCTCGAACATGATGCGAAAGCGCGTCTGGGGCGCCCAGATGGCCGCCGCCTCGGGCCGGGAATAGCGCGCGATCATGGGATCCTGTTTAGCGCGGCGCCTCGGGTGGCGAAAGGCAAGCGTATCGGCCACATCCGGCCAGGTCGCGCGACCGAGGCGAACACCCTCAAGCCTCACGTCATCGCCAGGCGTCTGTCTCGGCGACCCATCGGGCCGCAATTCGTCGGACTGAAATCGAGGCGATGAGGGGCTTCGCGCCGGTGGCGGCGTCGTCGCCACCATCCGGACCAGGGCTGCCGACCCGGATGGCTTTCATTGACCGCCTGAAGGGGCGAAGCCTAAAGCACGGCTCGCGGTGATCGCCACGCCGGGAGGAAACACGTGTTCAAGAGATACTGGCGAATTGGGCTCGTGTTCGCCATTGTGATCGCGGTCGTGTTCGCCATCACCCCGCGCTCGGAGCGAGCCGAAACCGGCGTTTTTGGCGCCGCCGCGCTGCTGTTCGTCGGCTTTCTGATGATTCCGGCGGTCCGCGAAGTCTCTCTTCGTCACCGGCGCGGCATGATGTTCGTGGGCATCGCCACCATCGTGGCCGGCGCATGTGTGCTTGCCGCTGGCCTGTTCCCGGCTCGTCCATTGAACGCCGACATCACCGTGGAAGCCTCCGTCTTACTCTTCCTCGCCGGCGTCTTGTTGACGCAACTACCGCGAATTTCGGCGGACATGGAGGGCGCCGTGAAGGCGCAAAATGACATCCAAGGCGTCGGAAGTTCACCTGAAACATTTCACCCGGCCATCGAGGTCAGGCGCGCTTTGACGATGATATTCGAGCAAAAGGCGGCCTTCGCCCGGCTCGTGGGTCCCTGGCTCAAGGCGCATCTGCCCTCGGCGACTCCCTTCGAACTGAATGGCATCGAAGGGTTGATCGGCTTGGTGAGCCTGATCGTCGTCAGCCCGTTTGCGATCGGGATGGCGGCAATGGCCCTTGACCCGACGGAGAAGACCATCTTGGCTCAAGGCAGGGCTCTGCGTATCGTCGGCCGAAAATACTACGCTGGGATCGCGTTGATCTTGACGCCCTATACAATTTTATCGTGGATGCTCAGTTCGGCGTACGATAACTACAATGATACAAGCGTTAAGTTAACCTGTGTATGGTTGGTAATGGTATTGTTGTTCCTCGTGGCGATCGTCTCTATTACCTATGTAACGCGCGTTTACCTCAAGGGTAAACCGGTGACAGGTACGTCCATGGCTGCGACCTGATGTGTTCCTCGACGTTCCCAAGCGGGCATTGTTTCCCACCTTGGCTTGTCACATTTTCCGGTGCGGATCGCCTGGAGGCATGGACAGTCCCCACCGGCATGTCCCACAAGGGCGCCGACACTTCGACGCAACGAGAGGATCACCCCCCGTGTTTTCGCACATCATGATCGGAACCAACGATCTTGGCCGGGCCAAGACCTTCTACGACTCCCTGCTGGGGACTCTGGGCGTCCCGCCGGCCACGGTCGATGGCCATCGCATTTTCTACATGACCCCCACCGGCGTCTTCTCTGTCTCCCAGCCCATCGACGGCAAGCCGGCGACCCACGCCAACGGCGGCACCGTCGGCTTTGCCGCCAAGTCGCCGGCCGAGGCCGAGGCCTGGCACGCGGCCGGCGTCGCCGCCGGCGGGACGAGCTGCGAGGATCCGCCCGGCGTGCGCGAAGGCGGGATGGGCAAGATGTACCTCGCCTACCTGCGCGACCTCGACGGCAACAAGCTCTGCGCCCTGCATCGGATGTAGGGGGCGTCGATCACGCCCGCGCCGCGTGAGCGTCTGGCATTCCAATCTATCGGCGACTGACCGGGCGCCCACGCGACCCCACGATTTTTGGAGACCATCGAATGAAACTGCCCAGGGGCGCCACGGTCGCCGTCGTCGATGGCGAAAAGCTGCACCTCTATCGCAACAGCGGTGACGAGGCCGACGTGAGGTTGACGGCTCTGCCGAAAGCCGAGGTCGATGCCGACCACATGGGATCGGACCCCGGCCATCGAGCCAGTTCCGCCAACCCGGACGGTCATCAGGCCGAGGAGGACGGTTTCGCCGTCGGCGTCGCCGATATCCTGAACCGGCAAGTCCTGGAAGGGGGCGTCACTCGCCTGATGATCATCGCCGCCCCCAGAACGCTCGGCGAACTTCGCAAACACTATCACAAGGCCTTGTCGGCGGCGCTCCTGGGCGAACTGCACAAGGACCTCACCGATCACGCCATCAAGGACGTCGAGCACGCCATCGCGTCGGCTTGATCGCGACAGTCCGCGATGGACTGTATCGGCTCGCCTTGGCTTGCGCTCGGCGCCTGTCCGCGCGACCCGACGGCGACAAACTCCGCGCCCTGCATCGGATGTAGGGGCGTCGATCGCGCCGGCGCCGTGTCGCTACCTCGCGGCCACCGCTATGGGGCGGCCCGCCTGAGCGAGGCGCTGGCGGGATCGTACTCGAGGCCGGCGATGGACCCGTCGCGAATGTGCTCCACCACCTCATCGATGACCGGCAGGGGCGCGAGGAACCATTCGCGCGGCTGCACGGGGCGGCCGAAGCGATCGGGGATGGTAAGGTCCAGGCGCGCGGCGGCGAACACGCGGTGGATGATTGCCTCCAGCTTGGCGCGATTGATGTTGAACAGCCTGTAGGTCGCCACGATCTCCACGTCGGACAGAAGGTAGGTCGCCTCGTTCGCCGCGCCGGCGACGCGCGCCTGGACCGAGCCGCCGGTCACGCCGATCTTGTGAACCAGGTCGCGGCGCGCGGCGATATCGGGATGATCGGATTGGCTGCGCAGGACGTAGAGGGTCCCGCTCTCCAAATCGCCGTCCTCGGCGACACCGCCGAACAGCGGCCCCGCCAGGGGATCGGTGATCCGGCGGCCCGCCTCGTCCTTGTAGAGGGCCCGCTGCATCGACCGCAGGAGCGGATCGCTCCGCGTTCCGTTGTCGTAGATCACCCGCAGGCGGCCCTGCACGTGACCGTGGGCGGCCCCGAGCGCCTCGGGCACGGCCGCGACATAGGCTATCTGGCCGCCGAGAACGAAGAATTCGCCCTGCTTGATCGCGGCGTTCTCGCCAAAGCGCCGCGCCTCTCGCACGCCCGCCTCCAGGTCCTTGCGGACCGCCTCGAAGAGCGGCTCGAACGCCGCGAAATCCTCGCACCTCTCGCGGGTGGCGATCTCCTCGG
>JBPCMA010000209.1:0-3278 GCA_051002715.1 Caulobacteraceae bacterium | reverse complement strand
CTGTGTTGTGGGGAGGGTGGTGATGCCGTCGGACGCCCCTTCCGTCGCGGCGCGAACAAGGGCACCACGCCACCCCCCCCGCTTCGCTGCGCTCGCATGGGAGGAGTAGGGAAGCCTAAGTCTTTTCAATCCTCCCTCGCGAAGCGGGGGAGGTGGCGCGCGATGCCTTCTCGCATCGCGTGGCGGAGGGGGCGTCAGGCCGCCCTGCTCAAGATCACGACCCCGATGACGATCCCGGCGCCTCCCGCCAATCCGCGGCGGTGGCGGCGTAGAGCGTGACGATGTCGGCCAGGCGCTGGCCCTGGGCTTCGACGAGAGCCAGGCGCGCCCGGTCGAGTTGGCGCTGCGCCTGGACGACCGGCAGGAAGGCCCCGCCGCCCAGCCGGTAGGCGGCGCGTTGATCGTCGAGGGCGGCCTGGGCGGTGGCCTGAGCCTTGGCCAGGGCGGCGCCCTCCTCATCGTCATGGGCCAGGGCGGTCAGCACATCGGCGACCTGGGTGAAGGCGGCAAGCACGGTCTGGCGGTATTGGGCCAGGGAGGCCCGCGCCTGGGCCTGGGCGGCGCGCTTTTCGGCCCGGAGCGCCCCGCCGTTGAAGATCGGCGCGGTCAGGGCGGCCCCGAAATTGTAGCCCGTGGAGCCGAACGAGAAGATCGATTCCGGGGTCAAGGCCGACTGGGCGGCGCCGGCGACCAGGCGGATGTCGGGATAGAGGTCGGCCTGGGCGACGCCGACGCGCGCCGTGTCGGCGTGGAGGTCGGCCTCGGCGGCGCGGATGTCGGGCCGGCCGCGCACCAGTTGCGAGGGCACGGCGACCGGAATGTGGGCCGGCGGCTTGAAATCGGCGACGGTGAAATCGGGCGCGCGCCAGGCCGCCGGCGGCTGGCCGACCAGCAGGGCCAGGGCATGACGGGCGGTGGCCAGCCGCTGCTGGAGGGGCGGCAGCAGGGCCTGATCCTCGGCCAGCTGGGCTTGGCCGCTGGTGTTGGCCGACGGCGCCTCGCCGCCGGCGACTTCGGCGGCGCGCACGATGGCGTTGTTGCGGCGATCGTCGGCGAGGATGTCGCCGACGGCGGCGATCTGGGCCCGCAGCCCGGCGATCTGGACCGCCTGCAACGCCACGTCGCCGGTGAGGGTCAGATAGGCGGCGTCGGCGCGCCGGGCCTCGGCCTCCGCGGCGGCCTGGGCCGTCTCGACGCGCCGCCTCTGGCCGCCGAACACGTCCAGGTCGTAGCTCACCGTGGCGCCGACGCTGAACAGGTTGATGGTCGGGCTGGGAAAACCCGGAATGCCGAACACCTGGGTGTTGATCCGCTCGCGTTCGGCGCTGGCGGTGGCGTCGACCTGCGGGGCCGAGCCGCCCCGCGCCTTGGCCGCCTCCTCGCGCGCCTTTTGCAAGGTGGCGTCGGCGGCGGCCAGGGTCTGATTGCCGGCCAGGGCCTCGCCCATCACCGCGTCGAGGCCGGCCGAACCAAGGGATCGCCACCACGGGCCGGCGGCCCGGGCGGCGGGATCGAGCTCGGCGATGGCGGGGCGCGCATCGCCGGCCATGGCGTAGCCGGGCGGGGCCGGCGCGGCGGGGCTCACGAAGTTGGGCCCCACCGTCGTGCAGGCGCACAAGGACGCGGCTCCGCCGAGCATCGCCGCCCTGACCGCGAAGCGCCTATTCAGCCACGGCATGGGCGGGATCGGGGGCGTATTTGGGGGTGCGCATGAAGAGCAGCATGGGCAGGCAGGCCAGGGTGATGACCATCATCGCCTTGAAGTCGTCCACATAGGCGACCATGGCCGCCTGGCGGGTGACCTCGGCGTTGAGGGCGCTCAGGCCGGCGGTCGTGGCCGGGTTGAACATGGCCGGCAGGCCGGCGGCGACCACCGGGTCGCCCGGCCGGATGTGGGCGGCCAAGCCCGCGTGGACCACCGAGGCGTTGGTGGTCCACAGGGCCTCCATGATCGAGATGCCGACGCTCGCCCCCAGGCTGCGCACCAGGGTGTAGACGCCGGTCGCCTCGGGCCGGTGGCGCGGGGCCAGGGTGGCGTAGGCCAGGGTGCTCAGCGGCACGAAGATCAGGCCGATGCCCAGGCCCTGAAAGATGCCCGAAATGATGATCGGCCGCGAGGTCATGGAAAGGTCGAACCGGCTCATCTGCCACAGGGCGAAGGCGCTCAAGGCCAGGCCGGCCGCCAGGATCAGCCGCGTATCCACCCGCCCGATCAGGCGGCCGACCACGAACATGGCGATGAAGGAGCCGATGCCTCTTGGCATGGTGGCGACCCCGCTCTGCAGGGCCGAATAGCCCATGAGCTGCTGCATCATCGGCGGCAGCAGGGCCATGGTGGAAAACAAAAGGATGCCGATGAAGAAGCCGAAGATGGTGCAGGTGACGAAATTCACGTCCAGCGCCAAGTCGCGGTGGAAGAAGGGGTGCCTGGCGGTCAGGGTCTGGGCGGTGAAGACATAGAGGCCGATCACGCAGATCACCGCCTCGGCGCAGATCTCCCGCGAGGAGAACCAGTCGAGGGTCGGGCCGCGATCGACCAAGAGCTGGAAGGCGCCGATGAAGACGATGAGCGAGCCGAAGCCGAGAAAATCGAACGGGCGGCCCTCGGCCCCGCCCTCGGAAGACATGAAGAAGCTCACCCCGGCGAGGGCCAGGGCGCCGATCGGCAGGTTGATGTAGAACACCCAGCGCCAGGTCAGGTTGTCGGTGAGCCAGCCGCCCAGGATCGGCCCGAAGATCGGCCCCAGAATCACCGCCGCGCCCCACAGGGCCATCACCTGGCCGACCCGCCGGGGCGGGTAGAGATCGAGGATGACCGCCTGGGAAAGGGGAATGAGCGACGCGCCGAACAGGCCCTGAAGCAGGCGAAAGGCGACGATCTCCCCCAGGTTGGTGGCAATGCCGCACAGCATCGAGGCCACCGTGAAGCCGGCGATGGAGATCATGAACATCCGCTTGCGGCCGATGCGCACCGACAGCCAGCCCGACAGGGGCGTCATGATCGCCGTGGCGATGAGGTAGGAGGTGAGGATCCAGGTCACCTGGTCGGGCGAGGCCGACACGCTGCCTTGGATGTGCGGCAGGGCGACGTTGGCGATGGTGGTGTCGAGCGAATTCATCACCGTCGCCAGCATCAGGGCGACGGTGATCGGAACGCGGTTGGCGATGTCCGAGGTCGAGGCCATGGGGCGCTAGGGAATGTGCCGATGGAGTGGAACCATCCTCGAAAGAACGTCATGGCCGGGCGTAAGTCCCGGCCACCCAAGACTCCGGTTCGG
>JBPCMA010000208.1:0-17923 GCA_051002715.1 Caulobacteraceae bacterium | reverse complement strand
GGCCGGCTCCGGCGGCGAGGACGGCGGCGAGGCAGGCGAGGATGACGCGTTTCACCGCCCCTTCTCTCTCAAGCCCCGCGCCGCCTTCTTCTCGAATTCGAAGCGCACCGGCTTGAACCGCCGAAAGTCCAGATCGGCGAGATCCTGGTCGAGAAACGCCTCGGCCTCCGCGTCGGTGCTGAGTTCAGGGACGGCCCGCTTCATGACATTCGATCTCCTTGGCGTACATATCATGCCAAAATATCCAGGGGAGAAGGAACATTAAGATGGAAACGAGGCGTCCATGAACGACATCGCCCGCCCGCGCGGGCGCTATCCGGCCTACACCCGCGCCCGCCTGGCGGCGTTTTCGCGGCGGTTGGAGCGGGCCATCCATCCGGCGCGGGCCGACGTGGACTCGATCGAGATGGCCGGGCCGGTCGGCCGGATTTCCTTCGAGGACGCCGGCCGGCTCGATTTTCGGCCGGTGGAAATCGGCCAGGGCCTCGGGCCGCTGTGGGCCACCTATTGGTTCCGCGTGACGGTTCGCGTGCCGAAGGATTGGGCCGGGGCGCGGGTCGATCTCTATTGGGATACGGTTTCGGAGGCCCTGCTGTGGCTGGACGGCCGCTCGTCGGCGGGCTTGAACATCGGGCGCCCCACGGCGCGGCTGGCGGAAAGCGCCGTCGGCGGCGAGAGCCTGACCTTCCACGTGGAAGTCGCCTGCAACCGCGCCTTCGGGCGGGAGGCCGGCGGCGGGGGGCCGGGCAAGGCCGATTCCTATCGCCTGGCCGCCTGCCACATCCGCCGCTTCGATCCCGAAGCCTGGCGGCTCTTCCACGATTTCGACACCTTGCGCCAACTCGAGGCGGATCGCGCGCCGCCTCAGACGGCCCGCGGGTTCGGCGGCGTGGCGACGAACCTCGTCCGCCCGGCCCTCGACATCACCTGGGCCGGCCGGCTGCTGCATGACCTCAACCGCGTCTGCAACATTCTCGACCCCGAGGACCCCGCCACCTGGCCGGCCGGCCGGGAAATCCTCGAACCCTTGCTGGCGGCTCGCAATGGAACCGTGGCGCACGAGCTTACCGCCATCGGCCACGCCCACATCGACACCGCTTGGCTGTGGCCCATCGAGGAGACGCCGCGCAAATGCCAGCGGACCTTCGCCACCGTCCTTGGCCTGATGGACGCCTATCCGGACTTCAAGTTCGCCGCCTCCCAGGCCTGGCAATACGCGGCGATCGAAGAGAGAGACCCCGACCTCTTCGCCCGCATCGCCGTCAAGGTCGCCGCCGGCCAGTGGATTCCCGTCGGCGGAAGCTGGGTCGAGCCGGACTGCAACCTGCCGTCCGGCGAATCGCTCACCCGCCAGTTCCTCTACGGCCAGCGCTGGTTCGAGCGGGCCTTCGGGCGGCGCTGCACGGTGTTCTGGAACCCCGACGTGTTCGGCTACGCCGGCCAACTTCCCCAGATCATGCGCCAGGCCGGCATGAGCCGCTTCCTCACCCAGAAACTGTCGTGGAACCGCTTCACCGCCCCGCCCCATCATTCGTTCCGCTGGCGGGGGATCGACGGCAGCGAGGTCCTCGCCCACTTTCCGCCGGCCGACACCTACAACGGCGCCGCCACGGTGGAGGAGCTTCGCTACCACGGGGCCAACTACAGGGACGCCGACCGTTCGGCGGACGGGCTCTATCTGTTCGGCCACGGCGACGGGGGCGGCGGGCCGACCGCCGGCATGATCGAGACCCTGAACCGGGCGGGCGACCTGCAGGGCGTCCCGCGCGCCGCTATGCGCGACCCGGACGCCTTCTTCGACCGGCTGGAGGCGGGCGCCGGCGATCTGGCGGCGATCGAGGGCGAACTCTACTTCGAATATCACCGGGGAACCTACACCAGCCAAGCGGAGGGCAAGCGGCTCAACCGGCGGCTCGAGGGCGCCTTGCAGGCGTTGGATTATCTGTCGACCGTGGCGACCTTGTCCGGCCGCCCCGCCCCGAGCCGCCAGGCCGTCGAGGCTCTGTGGCGCGTCCTCCTGGTCAATCAGTTCCACGACATCCTGCCGGGAAGCGGCATCACGGCGGTCCACGAGCGGGCGCGCCAGGATCTGAGCGACCTCGCGCGGGACGCCGAGCGCCTGACGTCGGAACTTCTGGCCGCCCTGGCCGACGGCGAGGCGGGGGCGCCCACTCCGATCAACACGGTGGGCTTTCCCCGCGCCGAGGTGACTCTCGCCCCGGACGGCGAGGCCTGTTTCGTCGTCGCCCCGGCCTTCGCCGCCGGGCGCGTCGAACCGCCGCCGGAAACCGTGGGCCTGACCGAGCAAGCGGACGGCGATATCCGCCTGGAGAACGGGCGCCTCGCCGCCGTTCTGACGCCCGGCGGCGCCCTGCGCTCCCTGATCCATCGCGCGACGGGTCGCGAGGCCCTGGCCGGCGAAGCCAACCGCATCGTCCTCTTCGACGACCGGCCGACCGCCTACGAGGCGTGGGACATCGATCCCTTCGCCCTGGAGACCGCTCGCGACGCGCCGCCCGCCCATGAAAGGGCGGCGACCGCGCGGGGGCCTTTGCGCGCCGAAGTCCGCTTCGAGCGGCGCCTGGGCCAGGCCAGCGCGATGACGCAGACGGTGCGCCTGGACGCCGGCGCGGCCCATCTCGAATTCGACACCACCCTCGACTGGCGCGACCGGCGCGCCCTGGTCAAGGCGGTCTTTCCGGTGAACTGCCGCGCGCCGCGCGCCAGCTTCGAGACCCTGTTCGGAGCGGTGGAGCGGCCGACCCACGCCAACACCGACGCGGATCTCGCTATGTACGAGGTTCCCGGCCACCGCTGGGTCGACCTCTCCGAGCCGGGTTTCGGCGTCTTTATTCTCAGCGACGCCCGCTACGGCTATTCGGTGTTCGGGAACCAGATGGCGCTGAGCCTCATCCGCGGGCCGACCGTCCCCGACCCGGAGGCCGACCTCGGCGAGCACCGCTTCCGCTACGGCCTCTATCCCCACGCCGGCGACTGGCGGGCCGCCGAAACGGTGGCTCAGGCGGCGCGGTTCAACCGGCCGCTCATCTGGATGGCAGGGACGCCGACGGCGCTGCTCGCCGCCCCGCTGGTCACCGCCGCCCCCGCCTCGGTGGTCATCGACACCATCAAGCCCGCCGAGGACGGCGAAGGCTGGGTGGCGCGCCTCTACGAGAGCGCCGGCGGCGCCGCCCGCGCCCGCCTCGCCTTCGCCGTTCCGGTGGCCCGGGCGTGGCTCAGCAACACCCTGGAGGACCGCCTGGCCCTCCTCCCCATCGAGGATGGCGCCTGCGTCATCGAGATGGGGGGCTTTCAGATCGTCACCCTGCGCCTTATCTAACGGCGAGGCGGCCGCGCTTGTCGATCAAGGGGCGCCGACACCCGTCCCCGCGAAGGCCCTCCGACCGATGCCAGCGAACCCCCCGATAGGAGCCGCCGCCCGCCGCCTCGCCGCGCCGCTCGGCGTGGCCCTGGCGCTCGCCCTGACCGCTTCGGGCGCCGGCGCCGCCGTGGTCGAGGTGGCGGTGACCGGCGTCACCGACGCGCGCGGCCATGTTCATGTCGACCTGTGCACTTCCCAGACCTTCCTCAAGGGCGATTGCCCCTACCAGGGTTCGGCCCCGGCCACCCCCGGCGCCACGGTGATCAAGATCGCCGGCGTGGCCCCCGGCCAGTACGCCGCCCAGGTCTTTCAGGACGAAAACGACGATGGCGCGGTGGGGCGCAACGGCCTGGGCATCCCCACCGAGGCGATCGGCTTTTCCAACGACGCCCCGCTGCACATCCGCGGGCCCCGCTTTTCCGACGCCGCCTTCGAGGTGGAGCGCGGCATGGCGCGCATCACCCTGAAGCTGCGCCGCCTGCTCGGGCCGGCGCGGTAGGCGCGCCGGGCCCCCCGCCGCGCCACGTATCGAGCGCCGGCCCCAGGGCTTCCTTCAGCGGTTCGAGCCACGGCTCATAGTGGCGCCACGGCTCCAGCCCCTCGCGGTAGATCGGCCGCCTGACCTGTTCCGAGCTGGCCGTCTTCACCGCCCGATCGTTCTCGTGGAAACGCAAACAGGCGCCTTCGAACGGCAGGCCGCAATGGGCGAGCAGGCGGCGAATCTCGCCTTCGGTGTCCTCGACCAGATCCTCGTAGATCACCCGGTGGACGCGGCCGGGCAAAACCTCGTCGAAATGGGCCATGACCTCGACGTAATCGCGGTAGTAGCGGCCGAGGTCGGTAAGATCGTAGGAGAAGTTCTGGCCCCGCGCGAAATGCTGTTTGAAGGCCGAAAGACAGGCGCTCATGGGATGGCGGCGGGCGTCGATGATGGTCGCGTTCGGCAAGATCAGGTGAATCAGGCCCAGGTGACGGAAATTGTTCGGCATCTTGTCGATGAAGCGGGCCTTGCCCAGTTTGCGATAGGCCCGCGCCCGGTCGAGATAGGCGCCGCCGAGGGCTGACAGTTGCTCTGGCCCCAGGTCGGCGAGAACCTCCGGATAGGGGCTGGCCGCGCCCTTCTTGGCGGCGCGCGCGAAGTCGCGGACGAGGGCGCCGATTTCCGGCAGCTCCATGGTCCCTTCGACCCGCGAATGGCTGGCCAGGATCTGCTCGATCAGGGTTGACCCCGAACGAGGCAAGCCGACGATGAAGATCGGATCGGCCGGCCCGCCGGGCGCGGCGGCGCGGGCGGCGAAAAAAGGCGCGGTGAACACGGCCTTGGCCTTGGCGGCGGCCTGCGACGTCTCGCCGGCGTCATAGGGCGCCTGGAGCCGCCGCAGCCCCGCGCCTTGCGCGTAACGGGAAAAGGCCGTCGCGAAATCGGCGCGGTCCTCCGCCGCCTTGCCCAGGGCGAACAGGAGATGGAAGGCGTCCTCGCCCTTCGCGCCCTCCAGCGCCGCCGCCATCGCCGCCTCGTCCCCGGGCGAAAACGGCTCGGTCTTGAGGTTGGCGAGGCTCCAATAGGCGTCGCCCAGGCCCGGTTCGAGGGCGACGGCGTGCCGGTAGGCCGCCACCGCCTCGCCCCGCCGGCCGGCGGTGCGCAACGAATGGCCCAGGCTGAGCCACAGCCGCGGCAGGTCGGGCGAGGCGGCCAGCGCCGCCTGGTAGAGGGCTATGGCTCGGTCGTAATCGCCGACCATGGCAAGGCAGGCGGCTTGCAGATTGCGGTAGCCCGTTTCCCCCGGCTGGGAGGCGCGCAACGTCTCGATGTGAGGAAGGGCGTCGGCCGCCTTCTGCTGGCGATAGAGGACGATGGCCAGATTGTGCCGAGCGGCGTCGAAGCCGGGGGCCAGGTCCAGGCAGTGTTCGAGGAGGCCCTCGGCGTCGGCGTAGCGGCCCAGCCGGGTTCCGGTTTCCGCCAGCATCCGCATCGCCGCCACGTCGGAGGGATGCGTCTTGAGGCGCGCGCGCAACAGCCGCTCGGCGAGGGCGAGCCGGTCGTCCGCCAGAGCCTCGGCGGCCGCCCGCAGCGCCGGATCGGCCACCCCGACGCGGATATATTGCGCATAGGCCGCGTCGGCGGCGGCGACGTCGCCCTTGAGGAGCAGCTGGTCGGCGATGGCGCGCCAGGCGTCCGGCAGGTCCGGGCGCAGCGCCACCGCGTGGCGCAGCGCGCCCAACGAAGCCTCCGTCTCGCCCAGCGCGGACAGGGCGAGCCCCAGCTCCAGGTGGGTTTGCGGCGAGCCCGGCTGCTGCCGCGCCAGGGGAGCGAGCACAGCCCGCGCCGCCGCCGGCTGTCCCTGGCGCCGCAGCGCCGCGCCCAGGAACATCCCGGCGCGCGGGTCGGTGGGAGTCACCTCGAGAATCCGCCGCGCCTGAACCTCGGCCAGGTCAGGGCGCGGAGAAAGCAGCCGCGCCGCCTGCTTCAAGGCGGCGTCGACGCCGGTGAGTGCGGCGGTCTCGGGCATGGCGCCCTATAGCACGATCACGCTTGGCGGCGGCGGCTGGCGAGGGCCTTTTAGAACTTCTGCGCCAAGCGAATTCCGACCGTGAGCGGCTGGGTCGGAACCACATAGACGGCGGCCGGCGTGGCCGGATAGGCGATGCCGTTCGAGCCGACACCCCCCGGATAGCCGGGCGCGCACACCGATGTCGTGCACGGGGTGTATCGGTTGAGCTGGCCGTGCGAATCGAAGGCGTTGTTGATGAACACCTCCATCGAGGTCTTGCCCCGCTCGGCCCCGAAGGAAAAATCGACCGTGGCGAAGCCCGGCATCCGGCCGCCCAGGTTGGTGATGTCGTCGGTGAACACCGCCGGGAGGCGCGACGATTGATAGACGAGCGTGGCCTGGCCATGGGCGTCCCACCCGCCGAGCGGGAGCGTGTAGCGCGCGGTGAGGTTGCCGTTGAATTTCGGCGTGTAGGGCAGTTGCTGTCCCTTCGGCGCCAGGACAGGATTGGGGCCGCACGGCGAAACGACATTACCATCGGCGTCGGTGCAGAAGTCGGCGGTCAGCTCCGCGTCGTTGTAGGCGCCGGCGGCCGACAGCGTCAGGCGCTGCGTCGGCCGCCACTGGATCGAGGACTCGACGCCCAGAATGCGCGCCGAGGGGGCGTTCTGGACCACGGTGAGGCTGAATTGGCCGAGATAGGCGAACTGGAAATTGCTCCATTCCTCGTCGTAGAGGGCGCCGTTCCAGGTCAACGAGTGGTCCAGCCAGCTCGTTTTCCACCCCACCTCATAGTTGGTCAGGAAGTCGGCCTGATAGGGTCCCAAATTGCCGTTGCGGTTGACGCCGCCCGGCCGATATCCGGTGGAATAGGTGAAGTAGACCAGCTTGTCGTCATCGATCCGGTAGGTGAGATTGACTTTGTGGGTTTCTCCCGAACCCGACGTGACCTTATTTAGGTTCACACATGGCGCATCGCGAAACGTCTGCCCCGGAAACAAAGCACATTTAACTTCGCCGGTACTTGAGTAACTTGTATCGTTGAATCCATAAAACCCATAAAGCGAATTGTCGTAATGATAATATCGCACGCCGCCCAGAATGGTCAGCTTCGGCGTGATGTCGAACGAAACCTCGCCGAAGGCGGCGCGGTCACTATCGATGCGGTCCTGATCGGTCAACCACCAGGTGTTCGGCCAACCGGTCACCGAGATGTCGGGGGCCAGGCCTTGGATCTGGTAGTCCTGAATGATCCAGTGGGTCTGCCGCTCCTGGAACAGGCCCGCGATGAATCGCAGGCGATCGGTCGCGGGCGAGGCGATGCGCAGCTCGTTGCTGCCCTTCTCGAAGCGATCGCGGCCGACGATTTCTTGCGCCGGATTGGCCAGTGCGGCGCCCGCCTGGTCCACCCAATAGGAACCGTATCCGCAGCATTGATCGTAGGCCACCGAATAGTCGGTATAATCGGACAATGAATCTATCCAACGGGCAAAGTAACCGCCCGCGTAGGTGATATCGTATCGGCCGAGTTTGCCTCTTATGGTCAGGCCGGCCTGGTACCAGCGATCGTGATCGCTGTCGGGCTGGAAGCGGTTGACCTGCAGATAGCCGACCTCCGGATTGTAGCCGAAGATGCCGCGGATGCGCTGGTCCTGCGCCACCACCTGGGGCTCGATCGACCAGTCGTCGTTCAGGTCGAACTTGGCCGCCAGCCGGCCGCCGAAGGTGTCCACGCTGTTGAAATTGGACTTCACGAACTTGGCGTTGTCGATAATCCCGTCCACCACTCCGCCGGCGCCTTCCACGAAGGCTCGCTGGCCAGGCGCGTTGTCGATGTAGCCCGCGTCGTGCTGGTCGAAGGCCACCAGGCGCACGGCCAGGCGGTCGTTCACCGGCACGTTGACGAACCCTTGCACCAGATAACCCTCGTCGCCGTGGTCGACCCAGTCGCCTTGCGCCTCCAGCGCGCCGCTGAGGCCGCTGGTCGAGGGTTGGTTGGTTATGATTCGCAGCGTGCCCGACTCGGAGCTGGAGCCGTAGAGTGTGCCTTGCGGGCCCGGCAGGGCCTCGATCCGCGCGATGTCAAAGATATGGACGTCCAAGGTGCCGCCGATGGTGGTGATCGGCAATTCGTCGAGGTAGGTGGCGACGCTGGGCTGCGGGCCCGAATGGTTGCCGTTGCCGCCATCGGCGACCCCCCGCATGTAGATGATGGCCGCGTCGGGGCCGAAGGATTGATACTGCAGGCTGGGAATAAGCTTTGAATAGTCGTTGAAACTGGTGACGTTGTGTTGGGTCAGAAGCTTGGTGTCGATGGCCTGAATGCTCATCGGCGCGTGCTGGAGGTTCTCTTCACGCTTTTCCGCGGTGACGATGACCTCGGAAAGGGAGGTGGCGCCGTTGGTCTCGGCCGGGGCGGCCGCCGGCGCGGCGACGGCCGGGGCGACGCCGGCCAGCATGGTGGAAGCCAGGAGCGCGGCCCACGCCGTCCGCGGGCCGCCGACTTGCTCGCCTGTCCGTCTGTAAATCATGATCGACCCCCTCGAAGCTTCACCCAACTGCCTTTATGTCCTCCGCCGCGCGCGAGGCGTCAAGGCCAAGTTTGCGTCAGGCGCCCCGCCAGAGCGACCTCCAGGGGTTCCAGCCAAGGCTGGTAATTTCGCCACTGGTCCACGCCCTCGGTGAAGATCGGCCGGCGCACTTGCTCGGAACTGGGGGTGCGCACCGCGCGCGCGGTGGCGTGGAAATCCAGGCAGGCCGGCTCGAACGCCAAGCCGCAATAGGCCAGCAGGCGGCGAATCACCCCTTGCGGATTGGCCACCAGCGCCTCGTGGCTCACCCGGTGGATCTTATCCGGCGCCACGGCGTCGAAATGATCCATCAGCGCCACATAGTCGGCGTAGTAGCGGCCGAGGTCGACAAGATCATAGGCGAAGGCCTGACCGCGGGCGAAATGCTGCTTGTAGCAGGCAAAACAGGCGGCCATGGCGCCGCGCCGCGCATCGACGATCGACGCGCGAGGCAGGATCAGGCGGATCAGGCCGAGGTGGGCGAAATTGTTGGGCGCCTTGTCGATGAAGAAGGGCCGGCCCACCCTTCGATGCGGCCGCGCCCTTCGCAGGTATTCCTCGCCGAGCACCAACGTGTCCGCCGCCGTGAGGTCGCGCAGGATTTCCGGATAGGCGCTCTGGCCGCCCCGCCGCTCGCCGCCCAGGCGCTTGGCCATGGCGGAAATGTCGGGCAGTTCAGCGGTCCCCTCGACCTTTGAATGGCTGGCCAGGATCTGCTCGATGAGGGTCGAGCCGGCGCGCGGCAGGCCGACGATGAAGATGGGATCGGGCGCCGGGGCCCCCCAGGCGGCCCGCGCGGCGAAGAAGGCGGGCGTGAACGTCGCCATCGACCACATCGCCTGCTCGTGGGTCCGCCCGGCGTCGTAGTGCAGGCGCTTGCCGCGGCGGTCGTTGGCGGCGCGATAGTGGGCGAACGAGGCAGCGAAGTCGCCGGCGTCCTCTAGGGCCTTGCCCAGGGCGAAATCGAGGTGGAGGCGGTCCTCGTCGGCCAAGTCGCCGCGCGCCAGGGCCGTCCTCATGGCCGCCACCTCGGCCGGCGTGAAGCGGAAGGTCTTCAGATTGGCCAGGCTCCAATAGGCCTCGCCCAGGGTGGGCCTCAGTTCGAGGCTCCGGCGGTAGGCGGCGACGCCCTCGTCCAGCCGCCCCACCGTCTTCAGCACATGGCCGAGGCCGAGCCAGGTCATGGGGTGTTCGGGATGGGTTTCCAGCAGGTCGCGGTAGGCGGCGATCGCGGCTTCGTCGTCGCCCAGTTGAGCCAGGACCGCCGCCCGCAGGGCGCGGTAGCTGGGGCGGCGCGGGTCGCGCTCCAACAGCCTCTCGACCTGCGCCAGGGCTTCGGCGGCCCGGTTCTGCCGGTGCAGCGCCGTGGCGTAACCGTGCCGCGCCGCCTCGCAACCGGGGGCCAGGGCGAGGCAGTCGGCCAGCAGGGCCTCGGCGTCCGCGTGGCGGCCGAGCCGGTCGCCCACCTCGGCCAGCATCCGCAGGGCCGCGACGTCGGTGGGATGATCTTTCAGGAACCCTCTCAGCAGCCGCTCGGCCGCCGCCAGCCGATTTTCGCCGAGCGCCGCCGCCGCGCCCGTCAATTGGCGATCGTTCACCGCGGCGGCGATGTGGCGGGCGAAGGCCAGGTCGGCGCCGGCCGCGTCGCCCATCAGGCGCAGGTGGTCGGCCAGGCCTCGCCCGTCGATGGGAAGCGCGCCATCGAGCGCGGCGCCTGGCGCCAGGGCCTTGTCCGCCCGATGTCCGCCGCGTCTCAGCCGTTGAACCCCCGCACCGCCTCGATGATCCGGTTCTGGACGTCCGGGGCCAGATAGGGGTGCATGGGCAGGGCGAGCACCGTCTGCGCCTTGGCGTCGGAAACCGGCAGGCCGCCCGGACCGTGGGGGAAGCCGGCGTAGGGGGCCTGGCGGTGCATGGGGACCGGGTAGTAGACGGCGGTGGGGATTCCCAGCGTCGCCAAGTGCGCGGCGAGGCCGTCGCGGCTCCCGTGCTCGATCACATATTGCGCCCAGGTCGAAACGCCGCCGGCGATGACCTTGGGGGTGCTCAGACAGGCTCCTTCGAGGCCCGCCGCGTAGCGCGCCGCGACGCCCTGGCGGGCCTCGATCTCGTCCTCGAAGATCGCCAATTTCTCGATCAGGATCGCCGCTTGCAGGGTGTCCAGCCGCGAATTCATGCCGATGCGGGCGTTCAGATACTTGGGCGCGTGGTCGAAGGCGCGGCCCTCGGTGTCGCCGGCCACCGCCTTGCCGTGGACGCGCAGGGAGTCCATCCGCTCCCCGAGGGCCGGATCGCCCGTCAGCACCGCCCCGCCGTCGCCGTAGCAACCGAGCGGCTTGGCCGGGAAGAAGCTGGTGGTCGCCACGTCGGCCCAGGCGATCGGATGGCGGCCATGCAGAGTGCAGCCGAAGGCTTGGGCGGAATCGGCGATGAGCTTCACGCCGTGGCGGCGGCAGATGTCGGCCAGGCGCGGGTAGTCGGCGCTCTGGCCGAACAGGTCGACGGCGATCACCGCGGCGGGCCACAGGCGCCCATCGCGCTTCACCGCCGCGATCGCCGCCTCCAGATGCTCCGGGTCGAGATTGTAGGTGTCCGGCAGGATGTCGACGAACACCGGCGTCGCGCCGGTCCATGGGATGACCTCGGGCGTGGCGGCGAAGGTGAATGAGGGGCAGAAGACCGCGTCGCCCGCCCCGATCTCCCAGGCCATCAGCGGCAGGGCCAGGGCGTCGGTGCCGTTGGCGCAGGAGATAGCCAGCCTGGCACCGCAGAAGGCGGCCAGCCTCGCCTCGAAGTCGCGCACCTCCGGCCCCATGACATAGGCCCCGTGGGCCAGGACCCTGGCGATGGCGGCGTCGATGCGAGGCTTGAGGCGCGCCTGCTGGGCGGCTAGGTCGATGAAGGGGATCATGGCCGGCGCGCATAGAGGGGGCGGCGGGCCGGCGCGAGACAAACCCTGTATCGGATTATTTCGCCGCCATCAGGCTGGCGAGGAATAAGTCAAGGTCGCCCCCGCCGAACAGAGCCCCGGCGACGCCGGCCCGCCTGGCCGCCTCCAGGTCGCTTTGCTTGTCGCCGATCATGAGGGCGCGGGCCGGGTCGATGGACCATTCGGAAAGGGCGCGCAGGATCATGCCCGGATTGGGCTTGCGGTCGGGGTGGTCCGCGTGACGATAGGCGGCGATCGCCGCCTCGGCGTGAAAGGGGCAGACATAGAAGGCGTCGATGCGCGCCCCGTCCCGCGCCAAGTCGGCCCGCATGACGGTGTGCAGGCGCTCGACCGCCGCCTCGTCGAAGAAGCCGCGGGCCACGCCCGACTGGTTGGTGGCGACGATGGCCAGCACGCCGACGCGGTTCAGCCGCCCGATGGCGCGGCGCGCCCCGGCCACCCATTCCAGCCGCGCCGGGTCGGCCACATAGCCGTGGTCGACGTTCAGCACCCCGTCGCGGTCGAAGATTACCGCCGCCCATCGGCCTTTGGGCGCTTCCCGCGCGGCCTCGCGCGGCCTAAGGTTGGGCGGCGTCATGGTTCAATCACGGTACAGCCCCTTGCAGCCCCTGCCAAAGCCTCGCCCGTCTTCCGGCCCCGGCGCTTCCGCCGCCCGCACCGTCGAAGCGGAGATCGAGGGCCTGAAGGCTCTGGCGGCGGCGCTGCGGAACGGCCTGGAAGGGCCGTTGGAGGCGGTGGTCACCGCCATCGCCGCGGCGCGCGGGCGAGTGGTGGTCACCGGCATGGGCAAGAGCGGCCATGTGGCGCGCAAGGTCGCCGCCACCTTGGCCTCCACCGGCACGCCCGCCTTCTTCCTGCACCCCGGCGAAGCCAGCCACGGCGATCTGGGCATGATCGCTCCCGGCGACGTGGTGCTGGCCCTCTCGTGGTCGGGCGAGACGCCGGAACTCCGCGACGTCATCCATTACTGCAAGCGCTTCGCGATCCCCCTCTTCGCCGTCGCCTCGGAGGGCGCCAGCGCCCTGGCCGGGGCGGCCGACATCGCCCTCATCCTGCCCAAGGCCAGGGAAGCCTGCCCGATCACCTTCACGCCGACCACCTCCACCACCATGCAGCTGGCCTTCGGCGACGCCCTGGCCGTCGCCTTGCTGGAGGCGCGCGGCTTCTCGGCCGAGGACTTCCGCAACTTCCATCCCGGCGGCAAGCTGGGAGTCCGGCTGGTCACGGTGGGCGATCTGATGACGCGCGGCGAAGATCTGCCGGCGGTGCGGGTCAGCGCGACGCTCTCGGAGGCCATCGTCGAGATCACCCGCACCCGCTGCGGCGGCGTGGGTGTGATCGACGGCCAGGGGCGCCTGGTGGGGGCCTTCACCGACGGCGACCTGCGCCGCGCCCTGCCGGCCGCCGACCTGACCGCCCCGGTGGCCGATCACATGACCCGCGCCCCGGTCTTCGTGCACCCCCATCTGTTGGCCACCGAGGCCCTGCGGGTGATGAACGAGCGCCCCCGCCCGATCATGCTGATCTTCGCCTGCGAGGACGACCGGCTGGTCGGCGCCGTGCACATGCACGATTTCCTGCGCGCCGGCATCGCCTGACCGGTCAACCCGCCGCCCGCCCCAACTCGCCGATGGCGACCACCAGGTGATAGAAGGAGCTGGCCTTGGCCGGCTCCTCCACGAAACGGCCGTCGGCGTCCAGCCGGTCCCGCCACAGCCCCGCGGTGGGAACCTCGAGATAGGGGATCAGGCCTTCTAGCGCTTGGCGGGCGATCACGCGAAAGGCGTCTTCGCCGGTGATCTCCGCGGCCAGCAGGGCGGCCTTCAACCGTTCGGTCTGCGGCCACAGCCGGGCGGCGCGGTCGACGGGGCGCAAATCGCCGGTGAGGAGGTTGATCGCCACGCGGCGGGCCGGATCGACTCCGGCCGATTCGGCCGCCTCCATCAGCCGCAGGGCCGCCGCCAACGCCGCCGGCTCGCCGGCCAGCCGGCTCCAGCGCATGAGAAGCCAGGCCCATTCGTACTGATGACCCGGCTCGATCCGCCGGGCGGCGAGATTCGCCACGGGGCGCCAATTTTCGCCAAAAACTTCGCTTAGCGCGCCGGTCTCGGGCTCGATGAGGCGGTCCAGCGCCAATCGCGCCTGGCTTTCGGCCAAAACCCGCCACGCCGAGCCACCGCCCGCCTCGATCCAGGCCAGCGCCGCCTCGAAAAGATGCATGTTGGGGTTGGCGCGCAGCGTTCCCTCGCCCAGGTCGCGAAATCCGCCGAGCGAATGGGCCGGCAAGCGGCCGAGCAGGGCCAGGGCGGCGGCGGGCGCCTGGACGTCGCCAACCCGCGCCGCGGCGGCCAGGGCCAACAGAACGAAAGCCTGGTCGTAGAGATCGACGAGCGCCTCGTCCGCCCCGCCGCCCACGAAGGCGCGGTAGAATCCGTCGGAACGCCGGTGGCGCGTCTCCAGGAAGTCGAGGCCGTGCGCCATGGCCGCCTCCCACGGCCCGCGCCAACTGAATTCGGCGGCGCGGGCGTAGCAGAACGCCTGACGGGCCTGGACGCGGGCCCGCTTCGGCTCGGCCACCGGCGCCCCGGCGAGACTCAGCTGGTCATGGAAGCCGCCGCCCGCGCGGTCGGCTCCCGCCTCCCACCAGATTTGGTAGGCGTCCCGCGCCAACCAAGCCGTCAGGCGGTCGCGCATCGCCGGAAGGGTGGGCGGCGTCAAGGCATTGACCTTTCTTGCCTCTCTGGCCTAGGTCCGGCGCCAACTGAACCGTGGCGGCCGCCTAACCGTAAATGACCCTCGCCCTCGCCGATATCCAAGACGCCGCCGCCCGCATCGCCGGCCATGTGGAGCGCACCGCGTGCCGCCATTCGCGCACCCTGTCGCAGATCACCGGGGCGGAGGTGTGGGTCAAGTTCGAGAATCTGCAGTTCACCGCCTCGTTCAAGGAACGCGGCGCCCTCAACAAGCTCTCCCAACTCACCGAGGAAGAGAAGAGGCGCGGCGTCATCGCCTCATCGGCCGGCAACCACGCCCAGGGGTTGGCCTACAATGCGCAGCGCCTGGGCATCCCGGTGACCATCGTCATGCCGCACGGCACGCCCTATGTGAAGGTGCACCAGACCCGCGACTTCGGGGCCGAGGTGGTCATCGACGGTGACAGCTATGACGGCGCCTACGAGCGGGCCCTGAAAATCCGCGATGAACGCGGCCTCGTCTTCGTCCACCCCTTCGACGATTACGATGTCATGGCCGGCCAGGGCACCGTCGCCCTGGAAATGCTCGAGGACGCCCCCGACCTGGAGATCCTGCCGGTGCCGATCGGCGGCGGCGGCCTGATCAGCGGGGTGGCCACCGCCGCCAAGGCCCTCTCGCCCGACATCCATGTGATCGGGGTCGAGGCGGCCATGTATCCCTCCTTCACCGCCCGGATGCGAGGACTGAACGCCCCCAGCGGCGGCCAGACCATCGCCGAGGGCATAGCGGTCAAGGCGGTGGGCGCCCTGACCTACGAGGTGGCCCGACCGCTGATCGACGACGTGCTCCTCCTGGAAGAGCCGTTCTTCGAGCGCGCCGTGGCCCTCTACTGCAATGTGGAAAAAACGGTGACCGAAGGCGCCGGCGCGGCGGCCCTGGCGGCCCTCCTGGCCTATCCCGAACGCTTTCGCGGCAAGAAGTGTGGCCTGATCATCACCGGCGGCAACATCGACTCGCGCCTCCTGGCCTCCGTTCTCACCCGTGAGCTGGTGCGCGCCCAGCGCCTGGTCTCCTTCAAGATCGCCGGCAACGACCGGCCGGGCCTCCTCGCCACCGTCTCGGCGGTGATCGGCAAGCTCGGCGGCAACATCATCGAGGTGGCCCACAACCGCCTAGCCCTGGATCTCCCGGCCAAGGGGGCGGAGTTCGACATCATGATCGAGACCCGCGACGCCCAGCACACCCAGGAGATCATGGACGCCCTGCGATCGAGCGGCTATCCGCCCAGGCCCGGCTGAAGTGCGCCCGCCCGCTATTTTCCTCGCCTCGCTCTGCGCCCTGGCGCTCGCGGCCTGCGGGCGCTTCTCCGCGCCGGCGCCGGCGCCGTCGGCGGTCGCCGCCGGGAAAGCCTTTCTGGCCAGCAACGCCGCCGTCCCCGGCGTGCATGTCACCAAGTCGGGCCTGCAATACCGCATCCTGCGCTCTGGGCCGCCGGAAGGTTTGCGCCCCAAGCCGGCCGACGAAGTGAAGGTCAACTACGAGGGCAAGCTCCTCGACGGCCAGGTATTTGATTCGTCCTATGCGCGCGGGACGCCGGCGGTGATGACCGTGCGCGACGTGGTGCCCGGCTGGACTCAGGCCCTTGAACTCATGCGCCCGGGCGATGAATGGCTGCTCTATGTTCCCCCTTCGCTCGGTTACGGCGACAAGGGCGCCGGCCCCATTCCGCCGGGCGCGGTGCTGGTCTTCAAGCTCGAACTGATCGACGTTCTCCCCGACGCCAGTTCGGTGGGGCGGGCCTGAAAGCCGCTAGTTCGCGTGCAAGCGCAGCTTGCGCGCCGCGTTGGCCAACGCCTCGATCGTCACGAAGCGCGGATGGACGCCATGCGCCAGCGGCGCGGGATTTGCGCCGTGTTCGCCGGCCTTTCCCAAGCTTCCGAGGCCGGCCAGCTCCGCCCAAAACGCGGTCTTGTGAAAGTCCGCGTATCTGGTGGACATGTAAGGGGTTGCCGGGACAAATTCGCTCACGTCCGCGACGAGCGGGAAATACGGCAGCCACAGGGGTGTGTTCCAATTGTCTGGTGAGCCGGTCCCGGAAAATTGCGTCCAGTAGTCGATCATCGTCGCCGAAAGGCGCCGTTCGGCGGGGGTGAGCGGCAGGAGGGTTCGGGTGAAGCTGTCGCCGAGGAACGGCAGCTCGAACTCGTGGGCGGCGCCGTAGGGGAACGATACCGGCGGCAGGAAATCGTCCGGGCAATTTTCATCGGCGAATTCATAGGCATAGACGGGCGTGCCGAGCGCCAGGAGGTTGTCGCTGACCACCGCCGTCGTGGCGAACGCCGCGTCGGTCGCCATGGCGGAAGCCGCGAGGTCAGGGCTGGCGTAGTTCGAGAGCGGATACTTGGCCAGGACGCGCGCCGTGTCGGCCCCGAGGCCGACTTCGGTGAGCGTCGCCTCCACGAAGAAGGGGTACTCGTCCGCCGACAGCGGGGCGCCGGCGAGATCGAAGAGTTCGGCGATAAACAGGCGGAATTCGTCGTGATTGGTCCCCTGGACGATGGGGACATGCGTGTACTGTTGGGCCAGGAGCGCGTCGAGCGGCGCCTGTGGCAGGATCGTCCCATCGACGGTCAGCCCTCCCGCGATCGCCGTAACGCCGCCGGGCGAAGGCGCCGCCAGGATCTTCTTGACGGAGACGGCGCGCAGGCAGGCGGTGTCGGTCGCGGCGCATCCCACGTTCGCGGCGAACGCGTTGCCGTTGGCGAGCGCCGTGGCGAGCGTCTGGACCTGGAGGAAGACATAGGAGCCGCTCTGGATCAGCGCGCCCTGGAAGAGGCCCTTCGATCCGGGGGAGACGAGGTGCGTCACCACGCTCGCCCCGCCCGCCGACTGCCCAAGAATGGTCGTGTTGCGCGGATTGCCGCCGAACGCGGCGATGTTGGTCCGCACCCACTCGAGCGCCGCGCGCTGGTCCAGGATGCCGTAATTCACCTGGGGATGCGGCTCGGCCTCGAGGCCGGTCGTGGTGAGAAAGCCGAGGACGCCGAGCCGATAGTTCAGCGTCACGACAACCCGGCCGTGTTCCACCCATTTGTCCAAATTGTAGTCGTCGCTCTCTCCGCTGCTGAATCCGCCGCCGTGAAACCACACCATGACCGGCAGATTCGCCTTTGGGCCCGCGTTTTTCGGCACGAAGACGTTGAGGAACAGGCAGTCTTCCGTCGTGCTCGCGATGCCGACGGAGCCTCCGAGTTGCGGGCAGTGGTTGGCGAATTTCGTGGCCTTCAGCGTCCCCGACCATGGATTCGCCGGTTGCGGCGGCTGCCAGCGGAGCGCCCCCACCGGCGGGGCGGCGTAGGGGATGCCGCGGTAGGTGTCCATGTCGCCGATGGTGAGCCCCTCGACCGTTCCAGCCGGCGCGACGACGATCGGGTGGTCGCCCGTGTCCGGCGCCGGCGCGCTTTGGGCGCCGACCGGCGTTGGCGCGAATCCTTGTCCCGTTGTCGCCGCGGCGGCGGAAGCAAGCGGACTCGCCGCGATCAAGAGGCCGGCGAGTAGTGACAGACGCTGGGTGATCATGATTCAGATGCTCCCTATCCGATGGTTCTTGCTTCCAAGATGACATCGCCGGCGGCAGGCGGCAAGAGCAGTGGCCGGGGAGTCTAGTCTCGGCCACGTGATTACGAATCAGCCTCGGACGAAGCAGCCTCGGTGGGCCACGTCCCGGCGGAAGTCACCCCATACGGGCATGGGGCGGAGCCTTCGCAGACCAGCCTGCCCTGATTGTTCGCCAGCCCACTCGGATCGCTCCCATTGATGGGATCGTTCCCCACAT
>JBPCMA010000207.1:0-19943 GCA_051002715.1 Caulobacteraceae bacterium | reverse complement strand
GGTAGAGCCCCAAGCCCCCCAGGGCGACCACCGCCGCCATGCCTAGTCCTAGGAACACCCGCGAGCGTTCGCCGAGCGGCCGGCCGGCCCGGTCGATCTCCTCGCCCGCCGCGAGGATGCGGCGCTGAGTTTCAACGCGCAGGCTCCGCGCCTGGGAGTCGGGGAGGGCCCGCGCCGCCGCTTCGGCGTCGAGTTCGGCGAGCTGGGCCTTCAGCACCGCCACCGTTTCGCGCCCCCCGTCCGCGCCCCCGCCGCGCCGCGCGTCGTGGCGGCGAACCAGGGGAAGGGCGAGGCCGGCCGCCGCCACCGCCGTCATGACGGTCAGGAGAATCCACAGCATCAGGCCGGCCCCTCCGGGCCGAGGATCCTGTCGAGTTCGGCCCGCTCGGCTTCGCTGAGGTCCGCCGGCGCGGCCAGGGCGGCCCGTTCCCGTCGCCGCAAGTAGAGAATCACCCCCGCGCCGCCGGCGGCCAGGGCCGCCAGCGGCCCCAGCCACAGAACCAGGGTCTGGCCGTCGAACGGCGGCCGCAGCAGCACGAAGGTGCCGTAGCGCGCCACGATGTAGTCGATGGCCTGGCGGTCGCTGTCGCCCGCCGCCAGGCGCTGGCGCAGGATGATCCTAAGGTCGCGGGCCAGTTCCGCGTCGGAATCGTCGATGGTCTGGTTCTGGCAGACGACGCAGCGCAGCTCGCCGCCGATGGCCCGCGCCCGCGCCTCCAGCTTCGGGTCGGCCAGTTGCTCGTCCGGCATCACCGCCCTGGCATGGCCGGCCAGCAGCAGCAGCGCGCCGGCGGTCAGGGCGGCCAGGGGCGGCGCGCCCCGGCCCTTCACGGCCACCCGCCCAACCGCGCCATCAGCGGCTCGATCGTCCGCTCCCAGTCTCGCGGCGTGATCGGGCCGACCTGTTTGTAGCGAACCACCCCCCGGCCATCGACCAGGAAGGTTTCGGGGACGCCGGCGACTCCCAGGTCGATTCCCGCCCGCCCCGACCGGTCGTTACCCACCCGCTCATAGGGATCGCCGTTGGCGGCCAGATATTTCGCCCCGTCGGCCGCCTCGTCCTTCCAGTCCAGCCCGTCGATCGGCACGCCGCGCGCTCTCAGGGCCAGCAGGAGCGGATGCTCGATGCGGCAGGAGACGCACCAGGAGGCGAAGACGTTGAGCAGGCGCGGCTCGCCGCGCAGGTCGGAGGATTTCAGGCCGGCGTCGCCCGGCCGCGCGGGAGTCAAGGCGAAGGCGGGCAGCGGCTTGCCGATCAAGGTCGAGGGCAGCTTGGCGGGATCGCGCCCGAGGCCCGCCACGAAGGCGGCGATGAGCAGGCCGAAGAGGGCCGCCGGCAGAAGAAAGAGGGCGCCCTTCACGCCGCCGCCGGCGCCGGCTGGGGCGCCGCGGCGGCCGTGCGCTTCACCGTCGCCCGCCGCAGGCCCCGGTCGGCCAGGGAGAGCAGGCCGCCCAGGGCCATGATGAGGCCGCCGGCCCAGATCCAGCCGACCAGGGGATGGTTCCACAGGCGCACCACCAGGGCGCCGCCCGTCGTCTCGTCGCCGATCGAGATATAGGTGTTTCCCGTCAGGCCGACCCCGATCGCCGCCTGGGTGGTGTGGGTCTGGCTGACCGGATAGAAGCGCCGCTCGGCGATCAGGGTGCGCGCCCCGCCGGCCCCGGAAACCTCGAAGCGGGCCTGGTTGGCTTCATAGTTGGGGCCGCGCACGACGCGCAGGCTCTCCAGGGTCACCGTCTTGCCGGCCAGACCGACCGCCTGGCCGGTGGCCATGGTCAGCACCTTGTTGCTCTGCCAGGCGGTGACGGCGGTGATGCCCAGGGTGGTGACGCCCAGGCCGGCGTGCGCCAGCACCATGCCCCAGACGGCCAGCGGCGTCGCGCGCGCCAGCCGCGCGGCCTCGCCGGCGAATCCCTGGCCGAGGCGCCATCGGCGCGCCAGGATGGTGAGGGCGGCGGCGATCAGCCAGACACCCAGCGCCGCGCCCAGGGTGGTGAGCGGATGGCCGAGGCCCACGGCCGCCGCCACCGCTATGCCCACGGCCGCCGCCAGGGCGGCGGGCCAGAGAAGGCGCCTGAGCAAGGCGCGTCCCTCGTCGCGCTTCCAGTTGAGCATGGGGCCAAAGCCAGCCAGCAAAATCAGTGGGATGAACAGGGGAACGAAGGTCAGGGTGTAATAGGGCGGCCCGACCGAGATCGCCTCGCCGTGCAGGACGGCGACGAACACCGGATAAAAGGTCCCCAGGAACACCGTGGCCGTGGCGCACAGCAGGAAGAGGTTGTTGAGGGTGATTCCCCCCTCGCGCGACAGCGGGGCGAAGAGGGCGCCGGTGCGCATGGCCGGAGCCCGGGCGGCGAACAGGGTCAGCGCGCCGCCGGTCGCCGCCGCGATGATGACCAGGATATAGACCCCCCGCCGGGCGTCCAGGGCGAAGGCGTGGACGCTGGTCAATATCCCCGAGCGGACCAGGAAGGTGCCGACCAGGCTCAGGGAAAAGGTCAGGATCGCCAAGAGGATGGTCCAGCTGATCAGCGCCCCGCGCCGCTCCAGCACCAGGGAGGAATGCAGGAGGGCCGTGCCCAGCAGCCACGGCATGAAGGAGGCGTTCTCCACCGGGTCCCAGAACCACCAGCCGCCCCAGCCCAGGGAGTAGTAGGCCCACAGGCTCCCCGCCGCGATGCCGACGGTCAGGAAGGTCCATGAGGCCAGCACCCAGGGCCGCACCCAGCGCGCCCAGCCGGCATCCACTCGCCCCTCGATCAAGGCCGCGACGGCGAAGGAAAAGGCGATCGAGAAGCCGACGTAGCCGAGGTAGAGAATCGGCGGATGGAAGACGAGGCCCGGGTCCTGCAGCACCGGATTGAGTTCGGCCCCGTCCGATGGGACTGGAATGAGGCGGGTGAACGGGTTCGAGGTGAACAGCAGGAAGCCCAAAAACGCCGCGCCGAGCCCTCCCTGGACAGACAGAACCCGCGCCCGCAGCGTTTCGCGCAGCGATCCGCCAAAAAGAGCCACCGCGGCGCCATAAAGCGCCAGGATCAGCACCCACAGGAGCATCGATCCCTCGTGGCTGCCCCAGGTCGCCCCGGCCCGGTAGATCAGCGGCTGAGCCCGGTTGGAATGGGCCGCCACCAGGGCGATGGAGAAATCATCGCCGACGTAGGCCGCCATCAGGCTCACGAAGGCGATGGCCACGAAGGCGGCCTGCAGCAGCGCCGCGTTGCGGCCGACGGCCATGAGCGCCGGATCGCCGCGCCACGCCCCGCAGAGGGGAAGGAGCGCCTGCGCCGACGCCAGCACCAGAGCGAGAACAAGCGCGAACTGGCCGATCTCCGCTGTCATGACGCGCGTTTACCGCGCCGGCGGGCGTGGTAACAAGGCCGGCCCCTCGCTTCCCCCCAGCAGGGCGTCGGCCTTGGCCTGCAGGGCGGCGCCCTGGCGGTGGACATAGATCGCCGCGACGATGGCCAAACCGACCGCCGCCGCCAGGGCCGCCGCCTCGACCGGGCCTCCCACCGAGGCGAAGAAGGCGCCGAACAGATAGCCGCACAGGGCCATGACGCTCACCCAGGCGGCGGCGCCCAGGGCGTTGAAGGCCATGAAGCGGCCCCAGGGCATGCGGTTTACTCCGGCGAGCACGCCTCCGAACGGGCCCACGAAGGCGATGAACCGGATGAAGAAGACGATCTTGCCGCCGTGCGCCAAAAACAGATACCGGCCCAGCCTCTGGCGTGCCGGCCCCAGCCCCACCGCCCCTCCGTAACGCCTAAGTCCGGCGACTCCCAGCGAATGACCGACGCCGTAGCCCGCCAGGCCGCCGGTGAGCGCCGCCGCCGCGCCGCCGATGGTGAGCACGGCGATACCGAGGCGATGGGTGTGCGCCGCGTAGATCGCGGCGGCGACCAGCAATTCGCCGGCCGGCAAGGGCGCGCCGATGCTCTGCAGAAGTAGGGCCGCGAAGACCACTTCATAGCCGTGGCGCGCGACAAGGGTGGAAAGGTCGGCGAGAGTCATGAGGCTTCAACGTGTGTGTCAGATGGACACAGCCCAGGCGCATCCCTTTGACAACCCCGCGCGTTGAACCCAATTGGATTTCGGATTGCCTGTGATGAGGATGCCATGTTCTCCGTTTCTTCGGCTTTTCGCGTCGTCCTGATCGCCGCCCTGACCTTGGCGGCCGCTCCCGTCGTCGCGGCGTCCGGCCCTACTCGCGATTGCTTCTACATAACCGCGTGGCAGGGATGGAAATCGCCTAGTCCCACGGTGATCTACCTCAAGGTGAACAGCGATATCTACCAGATCGATCTGAGCGTCGGCTCGGCTAAACTTAGCTTTCCCGCCATGCATCTGACCTCCAGGGTCAGGGACACTTCGAGCATCTGCGGTCCCTTGGACCTCGACCTGGAGATCGCCGACACTCAGGGAAACCGCGAGCCACTGATCGCCAAGTCGATCACCAAGCTGACCCCCGACGAAATCGCCGCCATCCCACCGAAATACCGGCCATAAGGGTTTCTTTGGGCGTCGAGATGTCGCGTACTGGGGGCAAAGGCGCCCGGACGAGGTGAAGAGCGTCATTGTCTTTGGCAATTACATCGCCGCGCGGCCCCAACTTGCCCCCCCAACCCTTCCCGCCTAGGTTCGGCGCTTTCCCGCGGGCGGACGCGATCCTAAAGATTCCATGGCCGCGCACTATCTTGAATTCGAGCGGCCGATCGCCGAACTGGAAGCCAAGATCGACGAGCTTTCCAAGCTCTCGGAGGTCAATGGGCCGGGGGCTTTCGACGTCGAGATCGCCGCCCTGCACGAGCGGGTGGGCGAACTGCGGGCCGAGGCCTACGCCCATCTGGACGCCTGGCAGAAGACCCAGATAGCCCGCCATCCGGAGCGCCCCCACTTCGTCGACTACGTCTCGGGCCTGATCGAGGAATTCGTCGAGCTGCGCGGAGACCGCAAGTTCGCCGACGATCAGGCGATTCTCGGCGGCCTGGGGCGCTTTCGCGGGGCGGCGGTCATGGTCATCGGCCAGGAGAAGGGCCACGACACCACCACCCGCATCAAGCACAATTTCGGGGCCGCGCGGCCGGAAGGCTATCGCAAGGCGGTGCGGCTGATGGACCTGGCCGAGCAGTTCAACCTGCCGGTCCTCTCCTTCATCGACACCGGCGGCGCCTATCCGGGCATAGGCGGCGAGGAGCGCGGCGTCGCCGAGGCCATCGCGCGGGGCACCGAGCGGTGCCTGACCCTGGGCACGCCCATGATCGCGACGATCGTCGGCGAGGGGATGAGCGGCGGGGCGATCGGCATCGCCGCCGCCAACAAGGTGCTGATCCTGGAACACTCGATCTATGCGGTGATCTCGCCGGAGGGCTGCGCCTCGATCCTGCTGCGCGACCGCGCCATGGCCCAGGGGGCGGCCCAGGCGATGAAGATCACCGCCCAGGATCTCATCGCCCTCAGGATAGTCGATCGAATCGTCGAGGAGCCGGTGGGCGGCGCCCACGCCGACCCGGCCCTGGCCATCAGCCGGGTAGGCGACGCGGTGGAAAGCGAACTGAAGGTTCTGTCGCGCCTTTCGCCCGACGCCCTGCGCGACCAGCGGGCGGAGCGGTTCTACGCCATCGGACGGGGGTGAGGGCGGCGCGGCGCGGTTGAGCCCGCTGGCTATTGCGACTATATCCATGGCTATAATATCGCTCCGAGGAACGCCGTCATGGCCCGCTATAGCGTCGCCGTCGCCAAGAACACGCTCCCTAGCCTGATCGACAAGGCGTTGGCCGGTGAAGAGGTGGTGATCACCCGCCACGGCAAGCTGGTCGCTCAGCTGAATCCGCCGCCGTCGGAGGGCCGGCGGTGCCCGGCCGCCTACCGCCGTCTGGTCGAGAGCCGCCAAGGGATGGCGCCGATCGGCATGACCTCGGTGGAGCTCCTCGACCTGATCTACGAGGGCGAGGAGGCGTGAGTCTTTATCTCGACGCCAGCGCCCTCGTCGCCGGCGTCGTCACCGAAGCGGGCACGCCGGCCATCGATCGCCTGCTTCTCGACGCAGAGACCACCCTGGAGGTCAGCGGCCTGGCGGTGATCGAGGTCTCCTCGGCGATCTCGCGTCTTTGTCGCATGGGCTTTCTTGCCGAGACGGAGGCGAACGAACGGCTCGCGCAATTCGATGCCTGGCTGGTTCGGGACGCCAACCTTGTCCAGCACAACGAGGCCGACACCTATGCGGCCAATGATTTCGTCCGGCGATTCGCCCTCAAGCTGCGCGCGCCCGATGCGTTGCATCTGGCGATGTGCCAGCGCCGCGAAGCCCGCCTGGTGACCTTCGACCACCGTCTGGCGGCGGTGGCGGAGGCGCTGGACATCGCCGTGCTGGCGCTTGCCTGACGCGGCGACAAGGCCTTCTTGGTTCAATCGCCCGTTCGGAGAGACAAGATGATCAAGACGCGTTTTACCGAACTGTTCGGGGTCGAGCATCCGATCGCCCAGGGCGGTATGCAGTGGGTGGGCCGGGCCGGCCTGGTTTCGGCGGTGGCCAACGCCGGGGCGCTCGGCTTCATCACCGCCCTCACCCAGCCGACGCCGAAGGACCTGACGAAAGAAATCGCCCGCTGCCGCGACTTAACGGACAAGCCGTTCGGGGTGAACCTGACCATCTTGCCGGCGATCAAGCCGCCGCCCTATGCCGAATACCGGGCCGCCATCATCGAGGCGGGAATCAAGATCGTCGAGACGGCTGGCTACAAGCCGCGGGAGCATGTGGACGAATTCAAGCTTCACGGGATCAAGGTGATCCACAAATGCACCTCGGTACGCCATGGCCTCTCGGCCGAGCGTATGGGGGTGGACGCCCTTTCCATCGACGGCTTCGAGTGCGCCGGCCATCCGGGTGAGGACGACGTTCCTGGCCTCATCCTCATTCCGGCGGCGGCCGACAGGATCAAGATTCCGATGATCGCCTCGGGCGGATTCGGCGACGGGCGGGGTCTTGTCGCCGCCCTCGCCCTGGGGGCCGATGGGATCAACATGGGGACCCGCTTCATGGCCACCGCCGAATCGCCCATCCACGACAACGTCAAGCAACAGATGGTGGCCAATGACGAGCGGGCCACCGACCTCATTTTCCGCACCCTGCGCAATACCGCGCGGGTGGCCAGGAACGCCGTCAGCCAGCAGGTGCTGGAACTGGAGCGCGGCGGGGCGACGTTTGAAGCGGTGCGCGACCTGGTCGCCGGATCGCGCGGCAGGGTGGTCTATGAGGCCGGCGATCCGGATCACGGCATCTGGTCGGCTGGCCAGGTTCAGGGCCTGATCCACGACGTGCCGACCTGCGCCGAGCTCGTTGGCCGCATCGTCGGCGAGGCTGAGGCGATCATCCGACAGCGCCTGGGGGCCATGATCGGCGCGCCCGGCTGACGTCATTTGCGCTCCACGGCGATGTCGCCGGCGGTGGGGAGACGGCCGTGACGCTCTTCGATGAGGCCGCGCAGGTCGGCGTCGACCTCACGCCGCTGGGCGGGCTGGAAGATCGGGTAGCGGAATCCTCGAAGGCCGGTCGATGAGGTAATCTCCTTCGCGTCGACGAAAATGAAATAGCCTTGAAAGGCGCCGTCGGCGCGGAGCGCGCCCTGCACATGGATTGCCTCCAGAACGGCGGCGCAGTCGTCCAGGCTGACCACGTCCTTGGCGACGATCACGAAGGCCGGGCCGCCGCGCCCCGGCCCGACGCGCCAGCATACGCCCGGCTCGGCGGGCGCCCCGGGGCCGACTCGGGTCGTCAAGGCCAGGACCCCGACGGCCAGGGCGCCGACGATGATCGCGCCGACGGCCAAGGCCACGGCGATCCCGGCGGGCGGACGAGGCGTCGGTGGGACTCTGTTCATCGTTTCCCCTCTCGACTCCTCCGCCCCGCCGGCGCCCCCATTTCGCCACGGCGCCAAACCATGGGCGTGGGGCGGCTTAGATCAACCGTTTGCTTGAAGAACCGCGCCTTGACCACTAGGTCTTGGGCGGCCGTGCCAAAAGGACCTCTGGACAGTCGATGGCGAAGATCACCCTGGTGGATGACGACGAGAACATCGTCGTCTCGGTTTCCCTGGCCCTGGAGAGCCACGGGCATAAGGTGAAAGCGTACTATGACGGCGCGACGGGCTTGGCCGCCCTGGAGAGCGATCCTCCTGATCTGGCCATCCTGGATGTGAAGATGCCGCGCATGGACGGGATGGAAGTATTGCGGCGCTTGCGCCAGACCACCAGCCTGCCGGTGATCATCCTCACCTCCAAGGACGAGGAGATCGACGAAATCCTCGGCTTCAACCTTGGGGCCGACGACTATATCCACAAGCCGTTCAGCCAGCGCCTGCTGATCGAGCGGGTCAAGGCGGTGCTGCGCCGCGCCAATCCCGAAGAGGGCGACGCCGGCGGAGCGGCCGGGGGCGGCTCGGCGTCCAAGGCGATCAAACGCGGGCGCCTCACCCTCGATCCGGCGCGCCACGATTGCCTGTGGGAAGGCAAGCCGGTGCGGCTGACGGTCACCGAGTTCTTGCTTCTCCAGTCGCTGGCGCAAAGGCCAGGCTTCGTGAAAAGCCGCGATAACCTGATGGACGCCGCCTACGAAGATCAGGTTTACGTGGACGACCGAACCATCGATTCCCACGTCAAGCGCATGCGCAAGAAATTCCGCGAGGTCGATGAGGAGTTCGACGCGATCGAGACCCTCTATGGTGTCGGATACCGTTACCGCGAGTCCTGAGGCGAAGGGCCGCCGGGTCGGCCGAGAGGCCGCCGAGACGCGCGACGCCGCCCGGCGTGGCGGCCGGCCTCTGGGCTCGCGCCTCGGCCGCCTGATCGTCCTGCTCAATCTGTTGGGCTTGGCCATTCTCATCGGCGGCGCCCTGGTGCTCAATGAATTGCGGCAGGGTTTGGTCAACGCCCGGCTGGAAGGCCTGCTTCTCGAAGGCCAGGTGATCGCCAATGTCATCGACCAGTCGGCCACCGTCGGGGACCCCGAGCCAGCGCTGGAGGCCGACACGGCGAGCAACGTCCTGCAGGCGTTGTTCGACACCGCGCACGCCCAGCGGGCCCGCCTGTACGATGTCGATGGCCACGTGATCTTCGATTCGCGGGTGGTCGCCGACCGGGTAGAGGCCAGCCTCCTGCCCCCGGCCGCCAAGCCCGGCGAGCGCCGTATCGATCTGAGTCTGGGAGCGGCCTCGCCAGTCAAACAGCTGAATCGCGCCCACGCCGCCCTGGCCGGGGAACTGGCTCAAGCCTTGCGCGGCCATACCGTTTCGAACGTCCGGATCGGTGAGGACGGCCGCAAGGTGGTGTCGATCTCCATACCCATCGAGCATGTGCGCGAGGTTCTGGGGGTGCTGACCCTGGAGGCCGGGGATGTCGACCGGATCATCGCCGCCGAGCGGGTGGCCCTGATCCCCTTCATCCTCATGGCGGTGGCGGTGACCCTGTTGTCGTCGTTGCTGCTCACCACCCTCATCGCCCGTCCCGTCCTGCGCTTGGCCAGGGCGGCCGACCGCGTCCGCTTGCAGCGGGCGAGGGCCATCGCCCTGCCCGACCTGGCCCGCCGAGGCGACGAACTGGGCGACCTTACCCGCTCCCTTGAGGACATGACCCACACCCTTTCGGAGCGCATGGAGGCCATCGAACGGTTCGCCGCCGACGTGGCGCACGAACTGCGCAATCCCATGACCTCGATCCGCTCGGCGGTGGAGACGCTGGAATTGGTCAAGGGCGCCGAGCCTCGCGCCCGCCTGCTGGCGATCCTGCAGCAGGACGTGGGACGGCTGGATCGACTGATTACCGATATCTCCAACGCCTCGCGTCTGGACGCCGAGCTGGCGCGCGAGTCGCCAAAACCGCTCGATCTGGCTCGCCTACTGGCCGACATATGCGGCTTCTACCAAGCGACCGCAAAGCCGGGCGAGCCCCGGGTGCGGTTTGTAGAGGCGCCCTCCAGCGAAGCGATGCGAATCTTGGGCCGCGAGGGGCCGCTGGGCCAAGTGATTCGCAACCTGGTGGATAACGCCCGCTCCTTCAGTCCAAGGGGCGGCGAAGTCCGCGTCAGCGTCCGCCGCCGTCGCGGCGAAATCCTCGCCCAGGTCGAGGACGACGGTCCCGGCATGCCGCTGGAAAACCTGGAGACAGTGTTCGAGCGCTTCTACACCTCCCGGCCCAAGGGCGCGGCGTTCGGCGGCAACTCGGGCCTCGGGCTGGCCATCGCCCGCCAGATCGTCGAGGCGCACGGCGGTCGCCTCTGGGCGGAAAACCGACTCTCCGGGGGTTCCGTGGCGGGCGCCCGCTTCATCCTGGCCATGCCCGGCGCATGATCCGCCATGCCGGCCTCATCGCGCGGCGCATGGGAGGCCATTGGAGAGGCGTTCTGATCGAAGGGCCCTCGGGGGTCGGCAAAAGCGATCTGGCCTTGCGCGCCCAGGATCTCGGTTTCCGCCTTGTCGCCGACGACCGCACCCTGGTGTTCATCTCGCGAGGCCGCCTGTTCGGTCGCCCGCCCGCCGTCCTGGCCGGCCTCATGGAGGTCCGCGGCCTCGACGTCCTCTTCGCGCCAGCCCTTTCCTTCGCCGAGATCGCCCTGAGGGCGCGCTGTGTTACGGCCCCCGACGCCGTGGAGCGGCTGGCCGACGGGGTCCGCGAGTCGATCCTGGGGATCGAAATTCCGGTTCTCGATTTCTGGCCGCGGGCGTCCTCCGCGCCGGTGAAACTCGCTCTCGCCCTCGAACGCCTTGGAGCGCGCGACCAACCAGAGTATCAAGCGCGTTTCGCGTTCCCGGGCGCGCGCGGGCGCTGAGGGGTTGCCGTTGAGGCGGATCGCATGATCGGGCTCGTGATCGTGACACACGGGCGACTGGCCGAGGAATTCGTCTACGCCATGGAGCATGTGGTCGGCCCGCAAAGCGCGGTCGCGGCCATCTGCATCGGCCCCGACGACGACATGGAGCGGCGGCGCCGCGACATCCTCAAGGCCTGCGAACAGGTGAATCTCGGTCGGGGGGTGATCCTGCTCACCGACATGTTCGGCGGCACCCCGTCCAATCTCGCCATCTCGGTCATGGAGCAGACCCGGGCCGAGGTGATCGCCGGCCTCAATTTGCCGATGCTGATCAAGCTGGCCAGCGTCCGCGCCCGCGAACCCCTGGACGCCTGCGTCGCCCATGCCCAGGAGGCGGGCCGTAAATACATCTCCGTCGCCTCCTACGTGCTGGCTGGCGAGAAGTGAGCGTCGAAACCACCGTCGAAATCGTCAACGAGCGAGGCCTGCACGCCAGAGCGTCGGCCAAGTTCGTCAAACTGGCCAGCGCCTTCGACGCCGAGGTTCGGGTGACCCGGGACGACCAGACCGTCGATGCGCTCTCGATCATGGGCCTGATGATGCTGGCCGCCGGGCCCGGCGCGACGATCGCCATCACCGCCGAAGGCCCCCAGGCCGACGAAGCGGTCGCCGCCCTGGCGAGGCTGGTGGAAAACCGGTTCGAGGAAGACCGGTAGCGGCGGCGGCCGGTGTCAGGCGACGTGCGCGGGCCGCTCCGCCGATCCCATGGGTCGCAGGCCGAGGTCGGCCATCAGCCTGGCGTCGTCGTCGAGTTCGGGATTGGCGGTGGTCAGCAGCCGGTCGCCGACGAAGATCGAGTTGGCGCCGGCCAGAAAGCACAGAGCCTGCTGCTCGCGGCTCATCTGGCCGCGACCGGCGGCCAGGCGGACCACCGCCTTGGGGCAGACGATGCGCGCGACGGCGATGGTGCGCACGAATTCCAGCGGGTCGATCGGCGGCGAGCCTCCCAACGGCGTGCCGGCGATGGGGACGAGCGCATTGATCGGCAGGCTGTCGGGGTGGGACGGCAGGGTGGCCAGGGCGTGCAGCAGGCCGGCGCGGTCGCGCCTCGTCTCGCCCATGCCCACGATGCCGCCGCAGCAGGTGGAAACGCCGGCCTCGCGCACCGCCGCCAGGGTGTCGAGCCGGTCCTGGTAGGTCCGCGTGGTCACCACGCTGGCGTAATAGTCCGGGCCGGTGTCGAGGTTGTGGTTGTAGTAGTCCAGCCCGGCGGCCTTCAGGGACGCCGCCTGATGCGCCGTCAACATGCCCAGGGTGACGCAGGTCTCCATCCCCAGGGCCTTCACCCCCGAGATCATCGCCGCCAGCCGGGGAAGGTCGCGGTCCTTCACCTCGCGCCAGGCCGCGCCCAGGCAAAAACGCTGCGCCCCGCCGGCCTTGGCCTGGGCCGCCTCGGCCAGAACGCGGTCGAGATCGAGCAGTTTGGTCGCCGCGACGCCGGTCTCGAAATGCCGCGACTGGCTGCAATAGCCGCAGTTTTCCGCGCAGCCGCCGGTCTTCACCGACAGCAGCCGCGATATCTGAACCTCGCTGGGGTCGAACCAGCGCCGATGCACGCTCGCCGCCGCGAAGACGAGTTCGGTGAACGGCAGATCGAACAAACCCTCGACTTCCTCGAGGGTCCAGTCGCGACGCGGCAGGGCCGGATCGGGGCGGCTCATGGCAATCCTTCCCACGGCGATCGAAACCCGTGGTTAGCCGGATTGGCCTCGCCCGCCAAGCGCGGCTTCCAAACCGGCCGCGCTCATGGCTTGGACGAGAGACATAAAGATATCCTTATATCCTTATTGCCGACCGCCCCCCGCCCGGCTATTAGAGCCGGCCCACCGCACAAGGAACCCTTTCGTGGCCGACCATATCGTCAAGGACATCGCCCTGGCCCCGTGGGGCCGCAAGGAAATCGACATCGCCGAGACCGAGATGCCCGGCCTGATGGCGGTGCGGCGGGAGTTCGGGGCCGACAAGCCGCTGACCGGGGCCCGAATCGCCGGCTCCCTGCACATGACTATCCAGACCGCCGTGCTCATCGAGACCCTGCAGGCTCTGGGCGCCACGGTGCGCTGGGCCTCGTGCAACATCTTCTCCACTCAGGACCACGCCGCCGCCGCCATCGCCGCCACGGGTGTGCCGGTGTTCGCCGTCAAGGGAGAGAGCCTCATCGAATACTGGGAATACGCCCACAAGATCTTCGAATGGGAGGGCGGCGGCCACCCGAACCTGATCCTCGACGACGGCGGCGACGCCACCCTGCTCACCGTCCTCGGCCCCAAGGCCGAAGCCGATCCCACCCTCCTCGACAAACCCGCCAACGAGGAGGAGGAAGCCCTCTTCGCGGTGATGAAGCGCTATCTGGCGCAGAAACCCGGCTTCTATTCGGCCATCCGCGCCGCGATAAAGGGCGTCTCGGAGGAGACCACCACCGGCGTCCACCGCCTCTACCAGATGGCCGAGCGCGGCGAACTGCCCTTCCCGGCCATCAACGTCAACGACAGCGTCACCAAGTCCAAGTTCGACAACCTCTACGGCTGCCGCGAGAGCCTGGTGGACGCCATCCGTCGCGGCACCGACGTCATGCTGGCGGGCAAGGTCGCGGTGGTGTGCGGCTATGGAGACGTGGGCAAGGGCTCGTCCGCCTCCCTGCGCCAGGGCGGGGCGCGGATCATCGTCACCGAGGTCGATCCCATCTGCGCCCTGCAGGCGGCCATGGAAGGCTATGAGGTCCGCACTCTGGAGGACAGCCTCAAACAGGCCGACATCTTCGTCACCGCCACCGGCAACAAGGACGTGATCACCGTCGATCACATGCGCGGGATGAAGAACAACGCCATCGTATGCAACATCGGCCACTTCGATTCGGAGATTCAGATTTCCGGCCTGCGCAATTTCAAATGGGACGAGATCAAGCCCCAGGTCCACCACGTGGAGTTCCCCGACGGCAAGAAGATCATCGTTCTCTCGGAAGGCCGGCTGGTGAATCTCGGCAACGCCACCGGCCACCCCAGCTTCGTGATGAGCGCCAGCTTCACCAACCAGACCCTGGCCCAGATCGAGCTGTGGACCAACGCCGGCGCCTACAAGACGCAGGTCTACACCCTGCCCAAACACCTGGACGAAAAGGTCGCCATGCTCCACCTGGACAAGCTTGGGGCCAAGCTTACCCAGCTCACCAAGGATCAGGCCGACTATATCGGCGTTCCCGAGCAAGGGCCGTTCAAACCCGATCATTATCGGTATTAAGCGCCGCCATCCCACGAATGACTATCCGCCTGATTGCCGGGCTCGCCGAGATCGCCGACCGCTACGATACGTTGCTGTGCGACGTGTGGGGAGTGATCCATAACGGGCGCGAGGCTTTTCCCGGCCCGTGCGCGGCGCTCGAATGCTGGCGACGGGAGCGCGGCCCGGTGATCCTGATTTCCAACTCGCCGCGACCGGCGGCCGGCGTGGCCGAGCAGATGGACGCCCTTGGCGTGCCGCGCGCGGCCTGGTCCGACCTGGTGACCTCGGGCGATGTCACCCGCGACATGCTGGCGGCGCGCGCGCCGGGCCCAGCCTGGCGGATCGGACCGGACCGGGACGCGCCCCTCTACGAGGGACTGGGCCTCGCCTTCGCCGACTTGGGCGGCGCGGCGTTCATCCTCTGCACCGGCCCCAATGACGATGAGGTTGAAACCCCGGAAGATTATCGCGCCCCCCTCGCCGCGGGCGTCGAACGCGGCCTCGAAATGGTCTGCGCCAATCCCGATAAAGTGGTTCAGCGCGGCGACAGGCTGATCTACTGCGCCGGCGCCCTGGCCGATCTCTACCAGAACCTCGGCGGCGCCGTGGTGATGGCCGGCAAGCCGTTCGCCCCGATCTATGAGGCGTGCCTGGCGCGCGCCCGGGAGCATCTGAGCCGACCGCTCGATCGCCGGCGGGTGTTGGCGGTCGGCGACGGCATCCCCACCGACCTCGTGGGCGCGAACCGCCAAGGCTTCTGCGCCCTCTTCATAGCCTCGGGCATTCACGGCGGCGACCTCGGCCGCGCCACCGCCCTGGACGTGGCCGCCGTCGAGGCGTTGTTGGCCCAGGAAGGCGCGAGCGCCGCCTTCGCCGCGCCCGACCTGGCTTGGTGAGCCTGTTCTCGCCAGGCGCCGCGAACGGGCCAAATGGGCGGGCCGCCGCGCGACGCGCCGCGAGGGATCGATGAAGACATTACATGGCTGGAAGGACCTCGCGGCGGCCGACAAAGGGGCGGCCGTGGCCCTGGGCAATTTCGACGGCGTGCATCTGGGCCATCAGAGCGTCATCGCCGAAGCCGCCATGGCCGCAGCGCGCCTCGCCGCGCCGCTCGGCGTGATCAGCTTCGAGCCGCACGCGCGGATGCATTTCCAGCCCGACGCGCCGCCGTTTCGCCTGATGAACGCCCGCCAATTGGCCAGGACCGTGGCCGGCCTGGGCGCCGAACGCCTCTACCTGCTGCCTTTCGGGGCGGAGATGGCCAATTTCTCCGACCGCGATTTCGTGCGCGACGTGCTGGTGGCGGGCCTGGGCGTGCGCCACGTCGCAGTCGGATTCGACATAACCTTCGGCAAGGGCCGCACCGGCGATCCCGCCGCCATGCGCCGCTATGGCGAGGAATTCGGCTTTTCCGTCTCCGTCGCCCCCGCCGTCGAGGCGGCCGGCGTCAAGATATCATCCTCCGCCGTTCGCGACGCCCTGCGCGAGGGCCGCCCCGAAGCGGCGGCGGCGCTGCTGAGCCGCCCGTTCGCCATCGAGGGGGTGGTCCAGAAGGGCCGCCAGCTCGGCCGCCGGCTTGGCTTTCCCACCGCCAATGTGCCGCTCGGCGACTATGTGGCCCCCAGGTTCGGGGCCTACGCCACCCGAACGCGCCTTGCCGATGGCCGCCATCTGCCCGGCGTCGCCAACATCGGCGTCAACCCCACCACGGGCGAGGTCGCGCCGCGATTGGAGGTCTGGTTGTTCGACTTCGACGAGGACATCTACGGCGAGACCATCGAGACCGATCTGATCGCCTTTCTGCGCCCCGAGGAGAAGTTTCCCTCCATTGCCGCCATGGTCGAACAGGTCCGCCGCGACGAGGCCCGGGCGAGAGCGGTGTTGGGCGCCTAGCGAAGCGCGCCCACCTCTGATACTTCGCGCCATGACGACGGGTCGGACAGCTCCGCGAATTAATCGCCCGGCGTGACGCCGCCGGAGCTTGAAATCCAGCGCGCGCCGGGATTCCTCGCCCTTTAAATTCGAATTTCACAAAAGACCCCCCGCCATGGCCGACGACGCCGAAACCCTCCGCCGCGACTATCGCGAGACCGTCTTTCTGCCGAGGACCGATTTTCCCATGCGCGCCGGCCTGCCCGCGCTAGAACCGCGCATCTTGGAAGGCTGGGGCGACCTCTATGGCCGGATCCGCACCGAGCGTCAGGCGGCGGGGGCGCCGCTGTTCGTGCTTCACGACGGGCCGCCCTACGCCAACGGAGCCATCCACATCGGCCATGCCCTGGACAAGCTGATCAAGGATTTCGTGGTCCGCTCCCACTTCGCCCTCGGCTTCGACGTCGATTATACGCCCGGCTGGGACTGCCACGGCCTGCCCATCGAATGGAAGATCGAGGGAGAATTCCGCGCCAAAGGGCGCCGCAAGGGCGAGGTTTCCAAGGCCGAATTCCGCGCCCGCTGCCGCCAATACGCGGCTGGCTGGATCGAGGAACAGTCGGCGCAGTTCCAGCGCCTGGGGGTTCTGGGCGACTGGGCGCATCGCTACGCCACCATGGATTTCGCCGCGGAAGGCGCCATCGTCGCGGAGTTCCACAAGTTCGTCGCCTCGAACCAGGTCTATCGCGGTTCAAAACCGGTGATGTGGAGCCCGGTCGAGCGCACCGCCCTGGCTGACGCCGAAGTCGAATACCACGATCACGTCTCCCCGACGGTGTGGGTGAAGTTTCCAGTGATCGAGGGGCCGGCCGCGGCATTGGGGGCCGCGGTTGTCATCTGGACCACGACGCCGTGGACCCTGCCGGCCAACCGCGCCATCGCCTATGGCCCCGGCATCGCCTACGCCGTCTTCGAGGTGGAGGCGATGGAGGCCGATCTGCCGTTCGAGCCGTGGGCCAGGCCCGGCGATCGCTTGATCCTCGCCGAGCCTCTCGCCGCGGAGGTGTTCGCGGCGGCGAAGATCGCGCGGTGGCGCCGGCTCGAAGCGGTCGACTGCGCCGGCATGGTCTGCGCCCATCCGCTGGCCGGCCTCGATCCCGGATACGATTTCGCGGTTCCCATGCTGGCCGGAGAGCACGTCACGGAAGACGCCGGGACGGGCTTCGTGCACACCGCGCCCGGTCACGGGGCCGACGACTACGCCCTCTGGATCGCCGCTGGGCACCGCGACATTCCCGAGACGGTGGACGAGGATGGGGCCTATTATCCTCATGTGCCGCTGTTCGGCGGCCTCAAGGTGCTGGAGACCGAGGGCAAGAAGGCGGGCAGGTTCGGCCCCGCCAATGCCGCGGTGATCGAGAAGCTCATCGAGGCGGGCGCCCTGCTGGCGCGCGGGCGGCTGGAGCACAGCTATCCCCATTCCTGGCGCTCCAAGGCCCCGGTGATCTTCCGCAACACCCCGCAGTGGTTCATCCGCCTGGACGAGCCGCTGGCCGATCCCATCCACGGCGGCGCCACCCTGCGCGAGACCGCTCTGGCCGCCATCGACGCCACGGCCTTCTATCCCGAGGCGGGGCGGGCGCGCATCCGCGCCATGGTCGAGAGCCGTCCCGACTGGCTGGTCAGCCGCCAGCGCGCCTGGGGATCGCCCATGGCCATGTTCGTGGACAAGGCGACGGGTAAGCCGCTGAACGACGAGGCGGTGAGCGCCCGCATCGTCGGCCTGATCGCCGCCGAAGGGGCGGACGCCTGGTTCACCCGCCCCGCCGGCGACTTTCTCGGCAATCACGATCCGGACGCTTACGAAAAGGTCGAGGACATCCTGGACGTATGGTTCGATTCCGGCTCAACCCACGCCTTCGCCTTGGAGGGCCGCCGACACAGCCGCTGGCCGGCCGACCTTTATTCGGAAGGCTCCGATCAGCACCGGGGCTGGTTTCAGTCCTCCCTCCTGGAAGCCTGCGGCACACGCGGCCGGGCGCCTTACCGTGCGGTGCTCACCCACGGTTTCACCCTCGACGAGAAGGGGGAGAAGATGTCCAAGTCGCTGGGCAACAGCGTCGAGCCTCAGGACGTGACCCGCCAGAACGGCGCGGAGATTTTGCGCCTGTGGGCGGCGCTCACCGACTACGCCGAGGACCAGCGCATCGGCCCGACCATCCTGCAGGCCACCGTCGACGCCTATCGCAAGCTGCGCAACACGATCCGCTATCTGCTGGGCGCCCTGGCCGATTTCGACGAGACCGAGCGGGTGGGGCTCGAGGCCATGCCGCCGCTCGAGCACTTTATCCTGCACCGCCTTTGGGAACTGGACGCCCAGGTGCGCGGCGCCTACGAAGCCTACGCCTTCGCCGACGCCATCCGGCCTCTGGCGGATTTCTGCTCCAACGATCTCTCGGCGCTCTATTTCGATATCCGCCGCGACGCCCTCTATTGCGACCGCCCCGACTCGCCGCGCCGGCGGGCTTGCCGCACGGTGCTGGACCGTGTGTTCGAGCGCCTCACCGCCTGGCTCGCCCCGGTGCTCGCCTTCACCATGGAGGAGGCCTGGGCGAGCCGCTTTCCCGGCGAGCAGGCCAATGCCTTGCGCCTCTTTCCGCCGACGCCAGGCCCCTGGCGCGACGACGCCGAGGCGGCGCGCTGGGCCAAGGTGGAGCGGGTCACCCGGGTAGTTACCGGCGCCCTGGAAATCGAGCGGCGGGCGGGGCGTATTGGCGGCGCGCTGGAGGCGGCGCCGCGCGTCTACTTAGCCGATCCGGACATGTGGGCGGCCTTCGAGGGTCTCGACGCCGCCGAGGTGTTCCGCGTCAGCCAGGCCGAGCTGATCGCGCGCGAAGGGCCGCCGGCGGCGTTCCGCCTCGAGGGCGTGGACAGCATCGCGGTCGAATCGCGTCGGGCGGGAGGACAAAAATGCGCCCGCTCGTGGCGGATCCTGCCCGAGGTGGGGAGCGATCCCCTCTATCCGGATCTGTCATTGCGCGACGCCGACGCGGTGGCCTGGTGGGACGCGAACCACGCATGACGCGCATCAGCCGCCCTGCTTGGCTGGCCTATGGCCTGGCGATCGCCGTCGTGATCGTCGACCAAGCCGCCAAGACCGCGGTCGGCGCCCTTCATCTGGTCCCGGGGCTTTCGCTCGATGTCTGGGGACCGCTCCGCCTGACCCTGGTGGAGAACACCGGGGTGAGCTTTGGCCTGTTCCACGGCGAGGCGACCTGGACGCGCTGGGGGCTGGCGGGCTTTTCCCTGGCCGTGGCCGTGGTGCTGGCCGGGTGGGTCCGGCGGGCGATGCGACCGCTCACCGCTCTTGCGGTCGGCCTGATCATGGGCGGCGCGGTGGGCAACCTGATCGACCGCGTGCGTTATGGCTCGGTGGTGGACTTCATTGATGTCACGCGCCTGCATTTTCCCTGGGTGTTCAACGTCGGCGACAGCGCCATCACGGTGGGCATTGTCCTGCTTTTGGCCGAGAACCTCCTGGCGCCGCGCCCCGCGCCGGCGTGAACGCGGCTTGTCGCCGGACCCTTCGATGCGGTATCGAAGGCTGGCGGAAGGCCTGGGCGGGCTATTTTTAAGAAACGGATCGCCGATGAGTTTCAACCAAGTGCTGGCGGGAGCCCTGTTGATCGGCGCGGCGGGATTGGCCGGTTGCCAGAGCGCCTCGAAGGCTCTGGGCATGACCAAGGTCGCGCCGGACGAGTTCCGCGTGGTGACCAAGGCGCCCCTGGTTCTGCCGCCCGACTATTCGCTGCGCCCGCCGGCCCCCGGCGAGCCCCGGCCGCAGGAGCTCCAGCCCGAAAGCGCCGCCCGCCAGGCCCTGCTCGGCGAGCGGGCGGCGGAGGTGCGCTCGCCGGGCGAGAAGCTGCTGGCCGCCAAGGCGGGCGGCGACAAGGCCGATCCGCTTATCCGCTATGTGGTCGATGACGA
>JBPCMA010000206.1:0-2781 GCA_051002715.1 Caulobacteraceae bacterium | reverse complement strand
AATATCTACTGTACGATAATTTTCATGTCCTGAAAATCAAAGGTGACCGCGTAGGGCTTGAAGAATTCGTGGCCGACCATGCCGGCCAGGTGGAAGCCGAACAGGTTTTCCCACGGGAAGGGCCCATCGTAGAGGCCGGCGACGTTGTGCTGCTCGACGCCGCCGAAGGAGAGGCGGCGCACGGCGTAGGGGACGATCTTCAGCGTCCCGCCGCCGCCGGCGCCCTCTTGGGCCTTGTCTTCCTCCAGCTTTATGCCGGCGTCCTGGATGACCGACCGCGCCAGCTTGACCCCGGCCCCGGCCAGCCCCGTGTCGACGAAGATCAGCGAGGGCGGCAGCGTCTCCACCCGGCCCCAGCCCACCATGAAGTGGTCGCTGGCCATCCAGATCGGAACCGCGACGCTCCTGGCCGAGGACGCGGCGGCGAACCGCGCCAGGCTTTCCGCCGTCTTGCGGCGCAGCACCAGCTCGCCGCGCGGATAATCGAGGGTCGCGAGAAAATGGTAGAGCAGGGTGGCGCCGATGATCCCGTCGATCCGTTTCACCCCGAAGCCCGCCGAAAGCTGGCGCAGCGGCAGGATCGCCACGGGCAGGTTCCTGACGGTCCAGTTGCCGACGCCGAGGGAATCGATCCGGCCAAGCTGGACATCGGCGTGCTGGCCGCCGGAAAAGGTGCCCTGCACCGTCCCAAAGCGCGGCGCGCCGACCTCGCCGGCGAACGCCGTGTCGAGCGCCACCTCCGAACCCCCCGTGTCGATGAAGAAGGTGACCGGCGCGCCGCCGTTGACGCGCACGCTGACGAGCGGCAGCGGGTCGGTTTTCAAGAAGGGCAGGCGGGTCGCCTCGCCGGCGCCGACCACCTCATAGGGTGTCTGGCCCTTGAAGCTCTTCAGCTTGGCGACATTGAGCGTCGGATACTGCGAAACGACCAGCTTGTCGCGGCCTACATCGACGCCGTCCAGCGCCGCCGCCGCCTTCTGGAAATCGTCCTGGCGGTAGAACGCCTCGGCCAGCATGACCTTCGGGTCGGCCTCATTCGGCCGCAGGTTCGCGGCCATTTTCAGCCATTTTTGCGCTTCGTCCAGCCGGTCGGACAGCAGGGCGATGCGCCCCAGTTGGAGGATGGCCGGGTAGTCCTTTGGATCGCGCGCCGCCGCTCGCGCATAGATTTCGCCCGCCTGCGCAAACTTCCCGCCCTGGAAAAGCCGGTCGGCGGAAACGATATCCGGCGGCCTGGGCTGGGACATCGCCGGCCCAGCGAGAGTATAAGGCGCGAGGATTACCGTAAGAAATAGGCAAATACCCGCATATCTCATTTACCGATCCCCCCAAGGTCAGAGTATAGCCCCGCTAGTGTAGCGGAAGCCGGGCGGCCGGGCAAGTGGCGCGCCGCCGGCCCGCGACCGCCGTTGAAAACACGGCCCCATCGGGCGGAGGGCGCGCATTTGCCTTCGATGCCGCGCCCGCTACAATTCACGCCGGGGAGGCGGCATGGAAATTCACAAACCCAAGCCCATTCGCACTTGGCGCGAATTGCTGAGTGAAATCGCCGTCGTCGTCATCGGCATCGCCATCGCTCTGACCGGCGAACAGGTCGTCGACGAACTGCGCTGGGCTCACAAGGTTCGTGAAGCCGAAGACTCGATGCGGCGGGAGCTGACGGAAAACAATCGGGACGCTTATTTCCGCCTGGCCTCGGAAAACTGCGCCGGGCGCGATCTCGACCATATCGAGAACCTGCTCGTGGCGTCGCGGGATCGCGGCGCTCCTGTACCGCTCATCGCGCGCTACGCCAGGCCCATACGCCCGTGGCTCGGCGGCGCCTGGGAGAATGCCCGGGCCCTCCAGGTCGCCGGCCACATCTCGCAGCGGCGCCTGACCGCCTATTCGTCGGCCTATTTCTTCCCCGCGATGCTGCGCGCGGCGCAGCCGGCGGAACGTCAGGCGGTGAGCGAGCTCAACACCCTTACCGTGAACGCCGGGCGGCTAGCCCCCGCCGAGCGCGACCGATTGTTCGCCGCGCTCGTGAAGGCTCGCGAGGTCGACCATGAGACGGTCCTGGGCGTCTGGCATCTGATCCATCAGACCGCCGCCCTCGGCCTGCGCCTCACCCCAGGCCAAAAACGCGAGGAGATGGCCAAGGCGCGGGCGGCCTTTGGCGACTGCGTCACCGAACCCGACCTCGCGAGAGCGCCTCAAGGGAGTTCTTCGTCTCAAGCGGAATGATCGGGGCGGCCTTCTAACGAGGCCTTCGCCGCTGGGCGGAACCGGGGGCGTCGAGCGATACGGGTTTCAGCAGGATCAACGCCGCGTCGTCGGCGTCCATGGCGGCTCTCAAGGTTCGAAATGGCCAGACCGACGCGGCCGCCCCGCAAAGGTCGATAAACGAATCGAGGTTGGCTATCGCCGCTTGAAAGCGGCGGGCTATCCCAGGACGGCCGACCCGGCGCGGGGGAATTTCTCGGGCCTGCTGGGCGTGCTGATGATCTTCGTTGTCGCCGCCACGGCGCTTTACGGGCCGCAGGCCGCCGCTCTGGTGGAGCTCTTCCCCACCCGCGTCCGCTACACCGCCCTTTCCCTGCCCTACCACATCGGCACCGGCTGGGTCGGCGGCTTCCTGCCGGTCACCACCTTCGCCATGTCACGGCGACGGGGAACATCTATTCGGGGCTGTGGTACCCGGTGATCTTCACGGGTTTGAGCGTCGCGACCCTGCCCTTCCTCCTGCCGGAAACGCGGCGGCGGTCGATTGAAGGGTAGGGCGGGAACCACACGGATCGC
>JBPCMA010000205.1:0-22832 GCA_051002715.1 Caulobacteraceae bacterium | reverse complement strand
CGCGCGGGTGGTTTCAGTCCAAGCCATCGTGACCTCCATTGAGCTTCGCAACCCAACGGAATCACAACCGGTTGAAATCACCCACTTTCTTTTTCAGTCAGCCTCTCATCGGACACAACGTGGATCGGGAACCGCTCCAACTGACTCCCGTGCCCACGAACGGCCCGGGCGAGATGCGGGTCGTGCAATATCCGAATGTTACAAGCGAGGCGGCGGCGATCGCGAACTTCGTTGACGACCAGATAAACCAACACGGGCGGCTTCCTGGTGAGGTTCTCGTCTTGGCCCAACGGCGCACAATCGGTAATCCGATTCACGCCGCGCTGAGGGCTCGCGGCGTTCCGTCGAAGTCCTACTATCAGGAGCGCGAACTCGACAGCGAAGTCGCGCAGGAGCGACTTGCGATATTCAAGCTGTTCGTGAACCGCGCTGACCGAATTGCTCTCCGATGGCTTCTTGGTATGGGAAGCGGGGATTTCCGGGCGACGTCATATGCGCGGCTGCGCACACACTGCCAGGCGACCGGACAGCCACCCTGGGACGCTCTTGTAGCTTTGGTGAACGGTGAAATTCGGATCCCATACAGCAGCCAATTGGTGCAGCGCTTTCATGCGATCGAAAATGAGATTCACTTTCTGGAAAATCAAAATGGCGTCACGGATTTTGTGAACCGCTGGCTCCGCGCGGAATTCACTGGTGCCGGTGAGCTGCGAATTCTCGTCGCCGGCCTGATTGACGCTGCTGAATCTCCGGCAGAGTTGCTCTCAGCAATTATCGAAGCCGTCTCGCAACCAGAGATTCCGCCTGATGTAACCGAAGTGCGAATTATGAGCTTGCACAAAAGCAAGGGCTTGAGCTCGCCGATTGTCGTGATCGCCGGCTGCGTGGATGGGCTGTTGCCGGCCGCGCCCGAGGCGGGAGCATCGCCGGCCGAGCGCGAGGCGCATCTCGAGGAGCAGCGTCGACTCTTCTATGTCGGGATAACGCGCACCAAGGCGGCGCCGAGTTCGAACCGCCCAGGCACCCTCCTTCTGACTGGAAGTCAAACCATGACGCTGACGGACGCAATGCAGTCAGGGATACAGCCCGCGAGCGTTAACCATGGGGTCGTTTCCCTGCACTTTAGTCGATTCATCCCCGAGCTCGGCCCGACCGCGCCACAACCTGTCAACGGTTAGACGCACATTCCGCTGCCCTTTATGCCAATGCTCCGCAAGCGGACCCTCCAGAGGTCGGGGAAGAGTCAAGACCCCGCACTTTGACCCGCAAGGCGAACGCCGGCGCCGGGAGGGTCGCGACGGCTCGTCTTGCCCGCTCAATCCCGCAGCAACTCATTGATGCTCGTCTTCGCCCGCGTCCGTGCGTCCACGGTCTTGACGATCACCGCGCAGGCGAGGCTGGGGCCGGCGCCGTGGGGGTCGGGAAGGGCGCCGGGGACGACGACGGCGTAGGGCGGGACGCGGCCTCGGGTTACCTCGCCGCTCTGGCGGTCGACGATCTTTGTCGAGGCGTTGATGAAGACGCCCATGGAGAGCACCGCGCCTTCGCCGACCACCACCTCTTCGGCGACCTCCGAGCGGGCGCCGATGAATGAGCCGTCCTCGATGATGGTCGGCGCGGCCTGCAGGGGCTCCAGCACCCCGCCGATTCCGGCGCCGCCACTGATGTGGACGCCCGCGCCGATCTGGGCGCAGGAGCCGACGGTGGCCCAGGTGTCGATCATGGTCCGCTCGCCCACATAGGCGCCGATGTTCACGAACGAGGGCATCAGCACCGCGTCACGGCCGATGAAGGCGCCGCGCCGCACGATGGCGCCGGGGACGGCGCGAAAGCCGGCGGCCTCGAACTGGGCCTCGTCCCAGCCGTCGAACTTGCCCGGAATCTTGTCCCACCACGGGCCGATGGCGCCGCCCAGGGCGCCGGCCCGCATGACGGTGTTGGGGCTCAGGCGAAACGACAGCAGGATGGCTTGCTTGAGCCAGGCGCGGACCTGCCAGGCGCCGCCCACCTTTTCCGCCACCCGCGTCTCGCCCGTGTCGAGGCGATGGAGGGTCTCCTCGACGGCGGTGCGGATCGCACCCCGCGTCTCGGGGCCGAGCGATTCGCGCGCCGCCCAGCCGACCTCGATTTCGGCCTGGAGGTCGGAGAGGGCGAGTTCGGCCATGTCAGGCTGGCTCCTTGACGAGGGCGGCGGCGAGAAAGGGGGCCAGGCGCGGGGCGCGATGATCGACGAAAGGCGCGGTGGACGCAGCGGCGTGGGCGCCCACCAGCACCGTGGTCATGCCCAGGGCGGCGGCGGGGGCGAGGTTGCGCTCGGCGTCCTCGAAGAAGGCTGTGGCCGTGGGCGCGATGGCGTGGGCGGCGACGATCCGCTCGAAGGCTTCGGGCGAGGGCTTGGGCCAGAAGGCGGCCGATCCGATGTGGAAGACATCGTCGAAGAGGCCCGCCAATCCCAGCCGCTCGATCACCCGCTCGGCGTGGACGGCGTCGGCGTTGGTGAAGATCAGCCGCCGGCCGGGCAGGCGCCCCAAGGCGGCTTTCAGTTCCGGGTCGCGGGCGAGGCATTCCAAGGGCAGATCGTGGAAGCGGGCGTGATAGGCGTCCGGGTCGGACCCGTGATGGGTCATCAGGCCGCGCAGGGTCAGACCCTCCTCGGCCAGATAGCGTTTCTGCAGGGCGTAGGCTTCATCGCGCGGCAGGCCGGTGGCCTCCATGACGAAGGCGGTGATGCGCGGCTCCATCAGCGTCCCCAGCCCCGATTCGCGCGGATAGAGGGTGTTGTCGAGATCGAACAGCCAGGTCTCGACATGACGCAGATCGGGGCGGGGAGCTCGCCCGCTCACGCCCGCACCAGGGTGCCCGCCCCATGGTCGGTGAACAGTTCCACCAGCAGGGCGTGCGGTCGCCGCCCGTCCAGGATCACCGCCGCCTCGACCCCGGCCTCCACCGCCGCGATGGCGGTTCGCAGCTTGGGGATCATGCCGCCGCTGGCCAGGCCCGATCCGAGGGCGGCGCGCGCCTCGCCGACAGTCATCTCGCGGATGATCTTGCCCTCGACGTCCAGCACCCCGGCCACGTCGGTCAGCAGCAGAAGGCGCTTGGCCTTCAGCGCCCCGGCCAGGGCGCCGGCCACCGTGTCGGCGTTGATGTTGTAGGTTTGGCCCTCGGCCGACACGCCGATGGGGGCGATCACCGGAATATAGTCGTCGGGCGAATCGATCAGGTCCTGGATCAGCTTGGGATCGACCTTGGTCGGTTCGCCGACGAAACCCAGGTCGACCATTTGGTCGAGGCTGGAATCCGGATCTCTTTGCGCGCGCGTCGCCTTTTCCGCCGTGATCAGCCGCGCGTCCTTGCCCGACAGGCCCACCCCGCGCACGTCGGCCGTGGCCCCGGCCCGGGTGATGGCGCTGGCGATCTGCTTGTTGATCGCCCCGGAGAGGACCATTTCGGCCACCTCCATGGTGGCCGCGTCGGTGACCCGAAGCCCGTCGACGAAGGCGGACTTGACGCCGGCCTTTTCCAGCATGGCCGAGATCTGGGGTCCGCCGCCGTGCGCCACCACCGGGTGGACGCCCAGCAGCTTGAGCAGCACCGCGTCGGCGGCGAACAGGGTGGCCAAGGCCTCCTCGCCCATGGCGTGGCCGCCATATTTGATGACCACGACCTGGCGGCCGTAGGTCTGGATGAAGGGCAGGGCCTCGGCGAGGGTGCGGGCGGCGCCCCAGCCTGGTTCCTCCTCGGGCGCGCTCACGAGAGGGCCGCCCGGGCGATCTCGGCCCGCAGGTCGGCCATGCCGGCGCCCTTTTCCGCCGAGGTGGCGATGACGCGCGGAAAGGCGGCTGGGCGGCGGGAAACGGCGGCGGCCGTCTTGGCGATCATGGCGTCCGCCTCGCCGGCTTTCAGCTTGTCGGCCTTGGTGAGCACGATCTGGTAGGAGACCGCCGCCATGTCCAGGGCGTCCAGGGCCTCGGCGTCGGCCGGTTTGAGGCCATGACGGGCGTCGATCAGCAGATAGACCCGCCGAAGGTTGGGCCGGCCGCGCACATAGGCCCGCCCCAGATCCTGGAACTTGCGGGCGGCGCTCCTGGAGACCTTTGCGAAGCCATAGCCCGGCAGGTCGGCCAGCCGCAGGCGCCCGTCCAGCAGGAAGAAGTTGATCTCCCGGGTGCGCCCCGGCGCGGTCGAGGCGCGGGCCAGCCGGTGACGGTTGACCAAGCCATTGATCAGGGACGATTTTCCCACGTTCGAGCGGCCGGCGAAGGCGACCTCCGGCAGGTCGGCGCCCGGCAGGCCGTCCAGCGCCACCGCGCCCATCAGGAACGATGCCGGCCTGGCGAACAGCACCCGCGCCGCCTCGATTTCCCCCGGCTCGAAGCCGCCAGGATCCAGGGCGACGGCGGGCCCGCCGCTCACCCGCTCGTCTCGGGCTTGGCGGAAAGGCGGCCCAGGAAATCGTCGATGGGGTTTTCTACCTTGAACCGTCGCATCATCACATACTGCTGCACGATGGTGATCAGGCCGCTCCACGTCCAATAGATGAGCAGGCCCACCGCGTATTGGGCCAGAATGAAGGTGAAGAGGATCGGCATCAGCTTGAACAGCATCTGCTGGGTGGGATCGATGCCGGTCTGAGGGGTCATCGACTGGCTGAGCAGGGTGACCAGGCCATAGGCCAGGGGCCAGACGCCAATGTGCAGCATCCCGCCCAGAATGCCGCCGATCAGAGGGGCGGTCGAAGGGTCCCACGGAATGAGCCCGAACAGGTTCATGATGGTGGTCGGGTCGCGGGCCGACAGGTCGTGAATCCAGCCGAAAAACGGCGCGTGGCGCATTTCGATGGTGACGGTGAACAGCTTGGTGAGCGAATAGAAGACTGGAATCTGGAAGAGGATGGGCACGCAGCCGGTGACCGGATTAACCTTTTCCCGCGCGTAGAGAGCCATCATCTCCTTCTGCTGGGCGGCGGGATCGTCCTTGTGCTTGGCCTGCAGTATCTTCAGCTCCGGCTGGATCTTCTTCATCTTGACGCCCATCTCGAATCCCTTGTTGGCCAAGGGAAAGGTGACGAGGCGGATGACCACGGTGAGCATCAGGATGGCGACGCCGAAATTGCCGACCAGGCGATAGAACTGTTCGAGCAGCCAGAAGATCGGCTTGGTGAGGAACCACAGGAAACCCCAGTCCACCGCATCCTCGAAGCGCGGGACGCTGAGGCTCAGGCTGTAGGCGTCCAGAACTGGAACCGTCTTGGCCCCGGCGAAAAGATGGCTCACCTCCACGATCTGGGCGCCCGGCGCGATGGCGCGCGCGGCCCCCAGATAGGCGGCTTCGTAGAGATCGGCGCCGGTGGCCGCGTCGGTGGCGGCGCGGATCTTGGCGTCGATACGCTCGGACTGAGGGGGGATGAAGGCGGTCATCCAGTATTTGTCGGTGACGCCCAGCCAGCCGCCCCTCGACGGCCAGTCCTCCTCGCCCTTCTTCTTCCAGCTCTTGTAGCTGGCCAGCTGCAGGGTGGGTTGATCCAGGCCCAGAACGCCGATGGCGCCTTCGTGGACCAGGCCGCTCTTGTTGGGATCGGGCGGCAAGCCGCGACGCTCCACCGAGGCGTAGGGCGCGATGGTGACCGCCGCGGCGCCCCGGTTGGCCACCGTGTCGGTGACGGTGAACATCGAGCGGGCGTCGACCGCGATCTGGCGGGTGAAGACCAGGCCGCCGAGCGCGGCATAGGTGAGGACGATGGGGCGGCCGGGCGCGAGATCGCCGCCGGACGCCAAGGCCCACACCGTCTGGCTGTTGGGCAGCCCCGGCAGGTTGGCCCCCACCCAGCCCAGATCGGCATAGTAGGCGTCGGCCGCGCCCTCGGGGCGCAGCAGCTCCACCCGCGGCGAGGTCTTGGCCACCGCCACGTGATAGTTCTTCAGGAAGAGGTCATCGAGCCGCGCGCCCTTGAGGGCGATGGAGCCGGCCAGCGAGGGGGTGTCGACGATCACCCGCGGGCTGAGCGCCAGGGCCGCCACCCTCGACAAGGCAGGCGCGGCCCGGGCCGGCCCGGCGGCCGCGGCGACGGGCGCCTCGGCATGGGCGCGGGCGGCGGCCTGCCGGGCGGCGGGATCGACGACGAACCAGGTGTAGGCCTCGAAGGTCACGAGCAGCAGGATCGCCATGACGGCGAAGGTGATCAGGTTCTTGGTGTCGTCAGGCATGGGGTGGTGGCCGGTGGGGAGGCGTCAAGGCGGAGGCTCGCCCGGGCTGGCGTCGGAAGCGGCCGCGAGCCTTATCAGCGCGGTTTTCACATCGTCAAGCAAACGCCCCCACGGCCGCGCCGTCGTCCCGCCGCGAGCGATGAACACATAGTCGCGGCCGGCCCGGGCATGAAGGGGGGCAAGAAGCCGCGCCGTCTCGCGCAGGCGACGCTTGGCCCGGTTGCGGGCCACCGCCCCGCCCACCCGCCGGCTGGCCGTGAAGCCGATCCGCACCGTCGGCGCCCCATCGCAGCGGTCTCGCGCCTGCGCCACCAGCGCGCCGCGCGCGCAGACCATGCCCTTGGCGGCGGCCAGGAAGTCACGCCGCTTGGTCAACCGTTCGATGGGTGGGACGAGCAGGGAGGAGAACTTCTACGCCGTCAGGCGCTTGCGGCCCCTTGTGCGGCGCCGCGCGACGATCTTATGCCCATTCTTGGTGGCCATGCGGGCGCGAAAGCCGTGGCGCCGCTTGCGCACCAGAATGGACGGTTGGAAGGTCCGCTTCACGACCCGAGGCTCCAGGAAAAAAATGGCGAGCGCCCTCTTAGATCGCCGGGGCGCGTGAGCGGGCGGGGATAGGGGAAGAGGCGCGAAGTGTCAAATGCGCCGCGCCGGCGCGTCAGCGGTCCGGTCGGATCACCGCCTTGCCGATGACCGCGCGGCCGGCCAGCCGGTCGAAGGCGGCGCGCCACTCGGCGAGGGGAAATTCGGCGTCGACGCGGGGCCTGATCTTGCCCTCGCTGGCGAGGGCCCACACCGCGTCGACGTTTTCTCGGCCTCGCTCGGGAAACCGGCGCCCGTATTCGCCGGCCCGCACGCCGATGAGCGAAAAGCCCTTTATCAGCGGCAGATTGACCGGCAGGGTCGGGATACGCCCCGAGGCGAAGCCGATGGTCAGCAGACGCCCGTCGAAGGCGATGCAGCGGATGCTTTCGTCGAGGACATCGCCGCCGACCGGGTCGCAGATCACGTCGGCCCCGCGGCCGCCGGTGATCGCCTTGACCGCCTCGCGAAAGCCGCCCGTCACATTCAGGATGGCGTCGGGCGCATATTCCGCCGCGACCGCCGCCAGCTTCTTGTCGGAGGCGGACGCGGCGATCACCCGGCAGCCCAGGACCTTGGCCAAGTCGACGCACGCCAGGCCCACGCCGCCCGCCGCGCCGTGGACCAGCACCCACTCGCCGGGCTGGACCTCCGCGCGCCGGACCAGGGCGACCCAGGCGGTCAGATAGGCGGCGCCATAAGCCGCCGCCCGCGCGAACGACAGCCGCGCCGGCTTGGGCTTCAGAGTCGCCGCCACGGCCACCGCGAACTCGGAGAAACCGCCGACGCGGGGCGCGCCGACCACCGCGTCGCCGATCTTCCAACCCTCGGCGCCTTCGCCCAGCGCCTCGATCTCGCCGGCCATTTCCAGGCCGGGGATGAAGGGGAGGGGCGGTTTGTGCTGGTATTCGCCGCGCGTCATCAACAGGTCGGGGAAATTCACCGCCGCCGCGATCACCCTGACCCGAACCTCGCCCGACCCCGGAGTCGGGATGGGAATCTCTCTGACCGCGCAGCCGGCGAAGTCAGCGGCCAGCCGCTCGACGACCAGCGCCCGCATCGCCTCTTAAGGCTCGGCGGCGAAGGCGTCGCGAACCAGGGCGGCGATCTCGCGGCAGGCCAGGTCGGCGGCGGGAACCGCGCCGGTGAAGGCGGTGAAGGCGTGCGCCAGCTGGTCGTAGCAACGATAGGTGACCGCGACGCCCGCCTCGCCCAGGCGCCGCGCATAGGCTTTGCCCTGGTCGAGAAGGGGATCGTACCCCGCCTGGGCGATCACCGCCGGCGCCAAGCCCGAAACATCGCCGGCCCGCAGCGGCGAGAGCCTCGGGTCGGCCGGCGAGTCGCCCGGTCCCATGTAGTGGCCCATGAACCACTCCATGGTCGCCCGCGACAGGGGATAGGCCGCGCCATAGGTGGTCATCGAGGCGCTTTCGCTGGCCACGTCCAGGGCCGGGTAGATGAGGAGCTGCAAGGCCGGCTGAGCCTCGCCGGCGCGTTTCATCTCCTGGCAGATCACGGCGGCAAAGGCGCCGCCCATGGAATCGCCGCCAACTGCTACGTGAGCGTCCCGACCGCCGAAGCGCCCCGCGTTGTCGCGCGCCCAACGGAAGGCGGCCAGCATGTCCTCGAGGGCGGCGGGAAAGCGATGTTCGGGCGCCAGGCGGTAATCCACCGACAGCACCGGGCAACGCGCCACCTTGGCCAGGATCGAGCAGAACGCCTTGCAGGTGTCCAGATCGCCGATCACCCCGCCGCCGAAATGGGCGAAGACCATCAACGGCGCGCCGGCGTCCTGGTCTTCCGGGCGATAGGCCCGCGCGGCGATGGGCCCGGCGCCGCCGGCGACCGCCAGGGCTTCGACGCGAACCCCGCGCTCCACGCCGCCGGCCACCAGCGCCAGGGCCTCGGCGCTCCCGGCGCGCGCCTGGGGCGGGGTGGCGGACGAAAGGGGCGGCGCGCGGCGCGCCTGGGCGGCCAGGAACTGAAGGCGCGGATCCAGGGTCCGGCCGCCGACATAGACCACGCCGCCCCCGGCCAGGCCCCGCAGGGCGGGTGTCGGCAAGGACAGCATGGCGCGCAGGGCGAGCTTGCGGAGCGTCGGCTCGGCCATCGCCGTCACGCCTCCGATCTGGGCAGGGCGCTCACGCCGCCCAGGATGAAGCGCACCACGAAGTCGGCGGCGGCATCGACATCCGCGGGGCTGCGCTCCATCATCTTGTCGCCAATCTCGCGGGCCACCGCGATGCAGCTGGCGGCCAGATAGTCGAGATCGACCTTGGGGGCGAGGCCGCGGTCCGTCACATCGGCGAACACGGTCCGCACCTCCTCGAATACGGCCAGGATTTCCGGGGTGTTGCGGGCGTGCGGCAGGGGCTGGCTCGCCGAGGCCCTCACCACCCAGCTTTCCTGTTCGCTGGCGATGAAGTCGAAATAGGCCCGTACCGCCGCTCGCAGGTAGGATTCGAAGTCGCTCGCCCTGGCCGACAGGGCGTGGAGAATGGGCCGAAAGCGCCGCGCCCCGTCGTCGGCCAGGGCGTCGAACACCTCCTCCTTGGATCGATAGTAGTTGTAGAAGGCCCCCACCGAGAGGCCGGTGCGGCGGATGATGTCGCGCACCGTGGCCGCCTCGAAACCCAGCTCCCCGAACACCTCGCGCGCCGCGTCGAGGATGGCCAGACGGTTGGCCGCCTTGGTCTGCTCGCGTTTGCCGGGAGAAAGATAGAGGAGTTGCGACATGCTCACCGATGGGGCCCCCGGGGGGATCGACAGGATCGGATACGCGGCCGGCGAAGTCCACCCGTCGCATCGGGCGATTCTCGATGGATGATCCGGGCGCGGTCGCGGACGGCGCCGCCCTTCGCCAAACCGCTTGCATGGTTTCGTCGAGCGGGATACTTGTATCGCAACCTAGGCCTGGAGACAGCGATGGCTATTTCCATCCGCCTGCCCGGCGATATCGAAGCCCGACTGCGGGATTTGGCGGCGCTCACCGGGCGCAGCAAGACCTACTATGTCACTGAGGCCATTCTCGAACATCTCGACGATCTGGAAGATGTGTATCTGGCCGAGCGCGAACTCGAGGCGATCCGCGCCGGGCGCTCCTTAACCACCCCCTTGGCCGACGTGATGAAACGCCATGGCTTGGGCAGTTGAACTCTCCGCCCTCGCCCAGAAAAATCTCGATCGCCTCGACCCACAAATGGTCCGGCGCATTCTGTCCTTCTTGAACGAGAAGGTCGCTCGCCTGGACGATCCCCGGAGCATCGGGGAGAGCTTGAAAGGTTCGCAGCTCGGTGAGTTCTGGAAATACCGCGTGGGCGACTATCGGATCATCGCACGCATTGAAGATCGCATTTTGAAAGTCCTCGTCGTGCGGATCGGCAATCGCCGCGAGGTCTATCGGTAGGGTTGACCCGCCAAGAACAGCTGTCGTCGCGCGCCGCTCGCTCGTTAGCGGCCGGCGGCTAAACTCCCGCTTCAGCCGCCGTTTCGCCCGGCGCCCCGCCGGCCCCCAAGTTCGAAACCGGACCGGGGGTCGGGAAAGTCAGGCGCGCCGTCAGGCCACCCGCCGCATTGGGACAGAAAGCGACCTCGCCCCGCAGTTGTCGGGCGAAGGCGGTCATCAGGGTGCGGCCGACCCCCAAGCCCACCTCGGCCTTGGCGCCGGCCTCGCCGCTGTCGCTGACGGTGAGTTCCGCCAGCAGTCCCCGCACATGAAAGCTGACGCTTAAGACCCCACCCGCCTGGCCGATGCCGTGTTTCTTGGCGTTGGTGATCGCCTCGACGGCGAACAGGGCGAGGGGCGCGAGATGATCGGGATCGATGATCAGGGGGTCGAGGTCCAATTCGGTCCGGATGGGCGCGCCCCTTGCCCCCTCGCCCATCACCAGCTGGGCGATCAGTTCGTCGAGAAAGTCGCGAAGCTCCACCCGCTTCAGATCGGGCCCCTGGTAGAGGGCGCGATAGATCAGCGCCAACGCACTGATTCGCTGGCGGGTGTCGTAGAGGGCGGCGCGGGCCGCCGGGTCGCTTAGGGCGCGTTGCTGCATGTTGAGCAGCGAGGAAATTACCTGCAGGTTGTTCTTAACCCGGTGATGGATTTCCCGCATCAGAGCGTCCTTGTGCGCCAGGGCTTCCTGGAGGTCGGCGTCGCGCGCGGCGATCATCTTGGCCATCGAATCCAGAGCTTCGGCGAGGGCGCGGATTTCCGGCGCCGCCAACTTGGCGCGATAGGGCCGAACGCTGTAGCGCCCGCGCCCGTAGAGGGCGGCGATCCGCCTCAGATAGACGATCCAGCGCACCACGCCGCGCTCGGAAACAAGCCAGACCGCCGCCAGCGCCAGGGTGAAGGCGAGGATCGGCAGCAGAAAGGCCGACACCGGATTCAGCCGCGCCCACGAGGCCACTCCCTCCGACGGCGCGGACAAAACGACGTAGACATCCTGGCCGACGAGCGGCGAGGAGGCGAAGAGGCGCGCCCCGCCCGCCCGGTCGGCGCCGAGCCAAAGGGCTTCGCGGGCGCGCGCCCGGCCGGCGAGACGCCGGCCGAGATCGGCCGGGAACTCGCGCAAGGAGGTAGCCGATAGAAAATTCCCCTGCGCGTCGGCCAAGGCCACTTCCGAGTCGCCCGGCACGGCGCGGTCGGCCTTCTCCGGCCGCAGGCTGGCCAGGCTGATCGCCGCGGTGAAGACGCCGGCGAAATGGCCGGCCCCGTCGTCGGTCGGAACGCTCGCCAGGAGCGACGGCTCAGCGCCGACCTCGGGCGGGGGCTGGCTGACGGCGTCCTTGGCTCGACCCGACGCCAGGGACTGAAACCACGGCTGGGACCGGCGGTCGGCATCGACGGGAACCGGCGCGGCGGCGCAGGTCACCCACCCGTGAGCGTTGAACCTGATCAGATTGGTCAGCCCCGGAACGCTGTTCTTGATCTCCGCCAGCCGCGGCACGCACTGAACCCCCGTGGCGTCCGGGGCCAGGGTCCGCAGCATCACCTCGGCCGCCGCGATGCGGGCGCGCGCCGTCGCCGCGCTGCGCCGCGCCGCTTCGACCAGCGAGATGCGCTGGTCGCGCGCATCGCGCTGAAAGACCAGCGCCGATTGGAGGCCGCTCAGGATGAGCACCGGGGCCAGGGCCAGTGCCAGGGCGACGCCGAGCCGGACCCGGATCGTGGTGGCTTTCCAGCCGCCGCCCCGGCTGTCCGCCCGCGTTCGCTTCACCGCACGAGGCTCAGTCGCTCCGCGTGCGCCAGGATAGAGCCCATGGCTTCGCCCGCGGCCGCGCCGTCGCGATCATAGTCGCCGCGTTCGAGGATGGCCTGCAGAGCGCGTCGCGCCCGGCTGACCCGGCTCTTGACGGTCCCCACCGCGCAGCCGCAGATATCGGCCGCTTCCTCATAGGCGAAGCCCCCGGCGCCCACCAAGACCAGCGCCTCTCTCTGTTCGGACGGCAACATTCCGAGCCCCAGGCGCAGCTCATCAAGAGCCACCGGGGCGGCCGGATCGTCAATGGCCACTAAGGTACGCTCCGCCGCCTCTTGATCGAGTTGGCTCTGGCGCCAAGAGCGGCGCTTTTCGGAATAGAACTGGTTGCGCAGGATCATGAAGGTCCAGGCCTTCATGTTGGTCCCCATTTCGAAGCTCGCCCGGGCGTCCCAGGCCTTCATCATGGAGTCCTGGGCCAGGTCGTCGGCGGCGGTCGGGTCGCCGGTCAGCGTGCGGGCGAAGGCGCGCAAGTGCGGGATGAGCGCCACCAGTTCGCGTTTGAATACCGCGTCACGCTCCGGATTCTCGGCGCGCGCCGGGCGCGGCGCGCCATGCATCACCCCTTCTCCGGCGCCCGCGCGTCGGCGCGGCGCAGTATTTCCAGGAATTCATCGGGAACGGGCTCGCTTACCACGTCATCGAACATCTGGCGAAGCTTCGCGCCGATCGCCTGCTGGCGAAGGCGCGCCTCGTCGAGCGTCGGCGAACTCTTGGCTGGGTTCATGGGCCCCTGTCTGGTCATGCGTCCGCGTCGGCTTGGGCCGCTCACCCCCACTCACTCTAGCGCATCTGGCCCGGCAAACGCTCGAAGCCAATTCGGGTTCCCGATTTTCGCGCCCAGCGGAACCGGTTGGGGCGCGTTTGCGTTGCCGTCCTTGGGCCAAGGGCGAGGAGCGCCTCGCGCCGGGCGCGTGTTTGTGTCGCAGCCTTGATCGGGTGCGACTTGTCATGGAGGGGATATGAGCCTTTTGGCGAAGCTGGCGCCGCACCTGCCTTACATCCGGCGCTACGCTCGCGCCCTGACCGGCGATCAGGCCACGGGAGATCACTACGTTCGCGTGGCGCTCGAAGCGGTGGCGGCCGGCGATCGCGCCTTGGACGGCGATCTGTCCCCGCGGGTCGCGCTCTACAAGGTCTTTCACGCCATCTGGTGCACGTCGGGGGCTCATTTCGAATCTCGCGGGCAGGACGGCGAAGAGGCCAGTCCCGGCGCGGGGCAGCGGCTGATGCGCATCGCCCCCCGCTCCCGTCAGGCCTTTCTGCTCACCGCCGTCGAAGGATTCACGCCGGACGAAGCCGCCGAGATCCTGGCCGTCGATTTCCCGGATGTCGAAGCCCTCATCGCCGAGGCGCAGACCGAAATCGACGCGGAATTGGCCACCGAAGTGCTGATCATCGAGGATGAACCGGTCATCGCCGCGGACATCGAAGCCCTGGTCCACGAACTCGGTCATTCGATCACCGCCATCGCGGCGACCCGCGGCGAAGCGGTGGAAGCGGTGGCGCGAAGCGCCCCGGGTCTGGTCCTCGCCGACATTCAACTGGCCGACGGCTCGTCGGGAATCGACGCGGTGAAGGACATCCTGGCCAATCTGGACGTGCCGGTGATCTTCATCACCGCCTTTCCAGAGCGCCTGCTCACCGGAGAGCGGCCCGAGCCGACGTTCCTGATCACCAAGCCGTTTCAACCGGAAACCGTGAAGGCCGCCATCGGCCAGGCCCTGTTCTTCCACCCCCGGCGCCGGGCCAAGGCGGCGTAGCCGTCGTTTCCAAGGCGGTTGTTCGCTCCCGCCTCAAGCCGCTTCCATGCCGAACTGCAGCTGGGCGAGGCGCGCATAGAGGCCGTCGCGGGCCGACAGGTCGCCGTGGGTTCCGCAATCGACCACGCGGCCGGCGTCCATCACCACGATCCGGTCGGCCTTGAGCACGGTGGCCAAGCAATGGGCGATGACCAGGGTGGTGCGCCCGCTCATGGCGTCGTGCAGGGCGCGCTGGACAAGCCGTTCGTTCTCGGCGTCCAGAGCGCTGGTGGCTTCGTCCAGGAGCAGGATGGGCGCGTCGCGGGCCAGGGCGCGGGCGATGGCCAGCCGCTGGCGCTGGCCGCCGGACAGGGTCTTGGCCCGCTCGCCCAGGGCGGTGTCGAAGCCATGCGGCAGGGCGTCGATGAAGCTCTGGGCCTCGGCGGCCCGTGCGGCGGCGATCAGCTCTTCGGGGGTGGCCTCCTCGCGTCCGAACCTCAGATTCTCCAGCGCCGATCCCGAGAACAGCGGCGCGTCCTGGGCGACCAGGGCGATCCGCGAGCGGACCTCGGCGGGGTCCGCCGCCCGCACGTCCACGCCGTCGAGGCGCACCGTCCCGCCCTGGGGGTCGTAGAACCGCAGCGCCAGGCGAAACACCGTGCTTTTGCCGGCGCCCGAGGGGCCGACCAGGGCGACCCGCTCGCCGGAGCGGACGGTCAGGTCGAAGCCGTTCAGGGCCGGCAGGTCGCCGCGTCCCGGATAGGCGAACACCACCCCCTCGAAGGCGATCTCACCACGGGCCGGGCGGGGCAGGGGTGTTGGCGCGGGCGGCGCGGCGATCGCCGGCTTGGCGGCCAGCAGGCCCGCTATCCGGTCCATGGCCCCCGCCGCCTTCTGCACGTCGCCCCACACTTCGCCCAGCGCGCCCACCGATCCGGCGGCGAGAACCGCGAGGATGGCGAACATAAGCAGCGTGCCGCCGGTCATCGCCCCGGCGACCACGGCGTGTGCCCCCAGCCAGAAGATTGTCGCCACGCCGCCGAACACCAGGGTGATCACCAGGCCCGTCATCAGAGCGCGGGCCCTTATCCGGGCCAGGGAGGCGCCGAAGGCCTTCTCCACCGAACGACCGAAGCGGTCGCCGGCGCTCGCCTCGCGCCCGAACGCCTGCAGGGTGTCCAGGGCGTCCAGGGTTTCCCCGGCATAGCCCACCGCGTCGGCGAAGCGCTCCTGGGCGTGGACCGACAGCTGCCTCACCCGCCGGCCGAACAGGAGCAGCGGCGCGAGGACGACGGGGGCCAGGAGCGCCACGTAGAGAGTCAGCCGGGGGCTGACGAAGATCAGCACCGCCAGGGCGCCGACGAGCGTCAGAAGATTGCGCAGGGCCACCGAGGCCGACGCGCCGACCAGGCTCTCGACGATGGTCATGTCGGTGATCAGCCGCGACAGCACCTCACCGGTGCGAACCTTCAGGAAATAGGCCTGATCGAGGGTGAGGACATGACGGTAGAGGGCGGTGCGCAGATCCGCGACCACCCGCTCGCCCAGCTTGGTGATGAAGTAGAAGCGCAGGGCGGTGGCGACCGCCAGGACGGCGGCCACGCCGATGAGAATGAGAAAGGTTCGGTTGAGCGTCTCGGCGGAGGCCGCGGCGAATCCCCGGTCGACCACCAGCCGCGCCGCGCCCGAAAGGCTCAGGGTGGCGCCGGTGGATACCAGCAGAAAGACCACCGACCAGGCGGCGTCTCCCCAATGCGCCCGCATAAAGGGCGCCAGATGGGTCAGGGGCCGAATGTCCCGCCGCTTCGGGCGGTCGGCGACCGCCGCCGTGATCGGTCCTCTCATCGCCGCGCCGACCCTTGCCTTTTCGCGCCGCCCTCGTGTATAGGCGCGCCTTCCTAAAGCGCCCGCGCTAGGCGCGTTTCGCGTTTCCGGTCAGGTCGGTTCGAGGTCCCCATGAAACAAGACACCCATCCCGACTATCACTTCATCACCGTGACCATGACCGATGGCGTGACCTACCAGACCCGCTCGACCTGGGGCAAGGAAGGGGCGAGCCTGAACCTCGACATCGACCCCAAGACCCATCCGGCGTGGACCGGCGGCAACCAGCATCTGCTCGACCGCGGCGGCCGGGTGTCGCGCTTCACGGCCAAGTACGGCGGTTTCATGAAGAAGTAGGGGCCTCGCCGATCCCCTCGCCCCCCAAGGGGTGCTTGACGCCCGCGCCCCCCCGTTCGACCCCTCGCGCCCCATGAACGGCGCCGCCCTCTCCACTCTCGCCAACCGGGTTATCGTCGCCCGCTTGGCGAAACGTTACCTGGCCCCGCGATGGCGAGGCCTCGCCGTCTCCATCCTGTGCGCGGGCGTCTTCGCCGCCCTGTCGGGGCTGCTGCTGGGCATATTGCAGCCGGCGGTGAACGACCTCATCGTCCATCCCAAGGCCGGCGCCCTGCGGACCATCCCCCTGATCATCGTCGCTCTCGCCCTGGGACGCGGCGCCGCCCAGGTGCTGCAGGCCACCCTGGTCAACCATATCGGCAACGGGGTGGTCGGCGACATCCAGCTCGAGCTTTTCGGTAGGCTTGTGCGGGCCGACCTCGCCCGCCTGCGTGCCTCGCACACCGGCGGTTTCGTCTCCTCGGTCCTCTATGACGCCGGCCTCATCCGCGAGGCGGCCACCGGCGGCCTGGTGAACTTCATTCAGCAGGCCCTGACCTTGATCGCCGCCGGCGTGGTGATGGCCAGGACCGACTGGAAGCTGGGCTTGTTCGTGCTCCTGGCGGCGCCGGTCGTCGCCCTCTTCCTGCGCCGCTTCCTGCGCCGCGCCACCCGCGCGGCCAGCGGGGCCATGGAGGCGACCTCCAGCCTCTCCAGCGCCATCATGGAAGGCCTCGACGGGGTGCGGGTGGTGAAGATGGAGAACCGCGAAGCCTATGAGGAGGGCCGGGTGGCGGCGGTGATCGCCGAGCGCCAGCGCCACATCCTGAGCGGCGACAACGCCCGGGCGGCGGCGGCCCCGGTGTCGGAAACCCTCACCATGCTGGTGGTCGCCGCCGTGCTGGCCTACGAGGGCTGGCGGGCCTCCGCCGGCGCGCCGAACGTCGGCGCCTTCACCGCCTTCTTCGCCGCCTTGCTGACCGCCGGCCAAGCCCTGCGCCAGGTCTCCAATCTGCTCACCGTCCTTGGCCAGGGACTGATCGCCGGGCGCCGGCTGTTCGCGGCCCTGGACGTGGAGGCTGAGATTGGCGATGCGCCGGACGCCGCGCCCCTCGATCGCGGCGAAGCGACCCTCCGGCTCGAGGGCGTCTCTTTTTCCTACGGCGACGGCGCCCCTGTGCTGGATGATGTTTCCCTCGAGGCGCGGCGCGGCGAGATCGTCGCCCTGGTCGGGCCATCGGGAGCCGGCAAGACGACCGTGCTTAACCTCATCCCTCGCTTCTATGACGTGACCGGCGGGCGCCTGACCATCGACGGCCGGGACGTGCGCGACGTCTCCCTCGCCTCCCTGCGCGCCCAGATCGCCCTGGTGACCCAGGAGCCGTTCCTGTTCGACGACTCGGTGGCGGCCAATATCGCCTACGCTCGCGAGGGGGCCGGGGCGGGCGAGATCGAAGCGGCGGCGAGGGCGGCGGCGGCCCACGATTTCATCGCCGCCCTGCCGCTGGGCTACCGGACGGTGGTCGGCGAGGCCGGGACACGGCTTTCCGGCGGCCAGCGCCAGCGTATCGCCATCGCCCGGGCCTTCCTGAAGAACGCCCCCATCCTGCTGCTGGACGAAGCCACCAGCGCCCTGGACGCCGAAAGCGAAGCCCAGGTTCAGGCCGCCCTCGCCCGCCTGATGGCCGGGCGCACCACCGTGATCATCGCCCATCGCCTGTCCACGGTGCGCGGCGCCGACCGCATCTACGTATTGGACCGGGGCGCGGTGGTGGAAATAGGCGCCCATGCCTCTCTGATGGGCCAGGGCGGCCTCTACGCCCGTCTCGCCAGAAGCCAGGATCTCGAACACATCCCGGCGCCCGCCGCCGGATCGGCCTCGTGAAGGGCCTAGCGCGCGCGCCGGCGGTTCAGTCGCTGCTCGCCTGGCTGACGGCCGGCTATGTGGAGATGTTGATCGCCACCGTCCGCTGGCGATACGACAATCGGGCGGCGGTCGATCTCGCCGTGGCCGCGCCCGAAGGCGCGATCGCCCTGTTCTGGCACGGCCGGATCGCCCAGGGCATGGCCTGCCGTCGCCTGCTGGGGGGCAAGCCGCGGCGGGTGATGATCTCTCTGTCGCGGGACGGCGAATTCATCGCCATGGCCGCCGAGCGGCTGCGCATCCCGACCGTTCGCGGGTCCACCGGCCGCGGCGAAGGGCCGCTCGGCAAGGGCGGCGCCAGCGCCTTTCGCCAAGCGCTGGCGTTCGTGAAGGCCGGAGGGGTGATGATCCTCACGCCGGACGGGCCGCGTGGCCCGCGCGAAGTGCTGCCGCCCGGATCCGCCCAACTGGCGCGGGCGGCGGGGTGTCCGGTCTTTCTGATGAGCCTGGCGGCGCGGCCGGCCCTCGTCCTCAAGAGTTGGGACAGAACCGTCATTCCGCTGCCTTTCGCGCGCGGGCAGGTGGTGCTGGAAGGCCCGCTGCGGGTAGCGCCCCACGCCGACGAGGCGGCCGTCGAGGCGGCGCGGGCTGATTGGCAGGGCCGGATGAGGGCCGGCCAGGCCCGCGCCGAGGCTCTCCTGGCCGGTCGCCCGACATGAACCGGCGCCCGCCAAGCCTCGCCTTCTACGCCCTGGCGACCCGGGCCCTTTCGCCGCTGGTCCCGGCGGTGCTGCGGGCGCGGGCCAAGGCCGGCAAGGAGGACGCGGCCCGCCTAGGCGAGCGGCGTGGCCACGCCAGCCTGCCCCGCCCCGAAGGGCGCCTCGCCTGGCTGCACGGCGTCAGCGTGGGCGAGAGCCTGTCGCTGCTGCCGCTTGTCGAACGTCTCCATGGCGAAAGACCCAACGCCGCGATCTTGGTCACAAGCGGGACACGCGCCTCGGCCGAGGTTCTGGCGCGGCGGCTGCCGGCTGGCGCGGTTCATCAGTATGCGCCGATCGACACGCCCGGCGCGGTGGGCCGATTCCTGGATCATTGGCGCCCCGATCTGGGCGTCTTCGTGGAAAGCGAGCTTTGGCCCAATCTGATCGTCGGCGCGAAATTGCGGGGAACCCGTCTGGCGCTGGTCTCGGCCCGGCTTTCGCCATCCAGCGCCCACCGATGGCGAAGAGTCCCCGGCGCCGCCCGCGCCGTCCTTGGCGCCTTCGACCTGCTGCTGGCCCGCGACCAAGCCGCCGCCGACGCCTTCGCCGCCCTGGGGGCGCGCGTCGATGGGATAGCCGACCTGAAGTTCGCCGCCGCCCCTCTGCCCGCCGACGGCGCCGAACTGGGCCGCCTGCGCGCCGCGATCGGCGCGCGGCCGGTCATCGTCGGCGCGAGCACCCATGCCGGCGAGGAAAGCGCGCTTCTTGACCGGTTCGTGGCGGTGGCGAACGGGGCGGACCCTCGGCCGTTGCTCATTCTCGTTCCCCGCCATCCGGCTCGCGGCGCCGACATCGAGCGACTGGCGCGGGACAAGGGCCTGGGCGCCAGGCGCCGCGCGGCGGGCGCCGGCCCGGACGGCCTGGACGCCTACGTCGCCGACACGATCGGCGAACTCGGCCTGTGGTACAGGCTGGCGAACCTAGCCGTCCTGGGCGGCGGTTTCGCGCCGGGCGTCGGTGGCCACAATCCGCTGGAACCGGCCCGCCTGGGCTGCCCGTTCGTGGTGGGTTCCAACGTGGAAGACTGGCCCATCTTCAAGGCGCTGGAAGACGCCGGCGGAACCGCCATCGTCGCCCAGCCGGCCGGCTTCGACCGATACCTGCGCGCCGCTATAAAGGATCCGGCCGCCCTGGCCGCCCTGGCCTTGCGGGCAGCCGATTTCACCGCCGCCGGAGAGGCCGAAGCGATGGCTGCCAGCGACCGGGTGCTCGAGCTCATCGCGCCGTGAGAACGGTCACCCCCCGCTGGTGGTATCGGCGCCGGGGCGGCCTGGGCGCGGCGGTCGCCCGCTTCCTGCTGGCTCCTCTGTCCTGGGGCTGGGCGGGAGCGACGGCGCGGCGACTGCGGCGGGGGCAGCCGTTCGATCCCGGCGTTCCGGTGATCTGCGTTGGCAATCTCACCCTCGGCGGCTCGGGCAAGACACCGGTGGTCCGCGAACTGGCGCGGCTTGCCGGCGAGGCGGGGCAAAACGTGCATGTCCTAACTCGCGGCCATGGCGGGCGGCTGCGAGGCCCAATCCGGGTGGGCCCGGCCTTCCACACCGCCGTCGAGGTCGGCGATGAAGCGATGATGCTGGCGCGCGACCATCCGGTCTGGGTGGCCCGCGACCGCGCCGCCGGGGCCGGCGCCGCCGTCGCCAGTGGGGCCGGGCTCCTCGTCATGGATGACGGCCACCAGAATCCCTTCGTCAAGAAGACTCTTTCATTGATCGTCGTGGACGGTGAGACGCGGAGCGGCGAGTGGCCGTTCGGAAGCGGCCGAGTGTTCCCGGCCGGCCCGCTACGCGAGCCCCTGGGCGCCGGGCTCGCCCGCGCCGACGCCGTGGTGATCCTGCTGCCCGCCGACCTCCCCGCCGCCGATCCCGAACTCGTGGCCCTTTTCGCCGGAAAGCGGGTGCTCACCGCCCATCTGGCGCCCGTCCGCGCCCCGCCACCGGGCAAACAGGTCGCCTTCGCCGCCATGGGCAAGCCGTGGAAGATGGAGCGGGCCTTGAAGGCGGCCGGCTGCGACCTGGTCGAATCGCACGCCCTGCCTGACCACGCCGCCCCGAGCGAGAAGGCCCTGCGCTCCCTGGCGGCCCGCGCCGAGACGGTCGGCGCCGGCCTCGTCACCAGCGAGAAGGATTGGGCGAAGCTGCCGCCGGCCTGGCGCGAGCGGGTGATCGCCTGGCCGGTAAGGGTTCGGTTCGACGACGAGCCAGCCGCGCACCGCCTGATCGGCGTTTGACCCTCAGGCGCCCGCCTTGACCGCGAACGCCCACGCCGCCTCGGCCAGCGGCGGCACGCGGGCCTCCATGGCCGCTGCCTGGGGGCCGTTGGCGGTGCCGTCGCGGACCCGGCCGACGATCCCCTGGATGATTCCGGCCAAGCGAAAGGCGTTATAGGCGAAATACCAGTCGAGGTCCGGCAGGGCCGCCCGACCGGTCAGCCGGCAATATTCGGCCACGTATTCCTCCATGGTCGGGATGCCGTGCGCCTCGAGGTCGGGAATCGCGGCGATCGCGCCGTTGACCCACTGCATCAGAACATAACTGAAGTCGGCCAGGGGATTGCCCAGGGTGGCCAGCTCCCAGTCGAGCACCGCCGCCACCCTGGGCTGCGTGGGATGCATGACCATGTTGTCGAGCCGATAGTCGGCGTGAACGATGGTGGTCTGGTCGTCCTCGGGGACGGTGCGCGGCAGCCAGTCAATCAGCCGCTCCATGGTCTCCAGGCGCTGGGTTTCGGAGGCCTTGTACTGCTTGGTCCAGCGGGCGATCTGGCGGGCCATGTAGTTGCCCGGCCGGCCGAAGTCTTCCAGGCCCACCGCCTGGTAGTCGGTGTTGTGCAGGTTGGCGAGAGTCTTCAGCGCCGCCATGTGGATGGCGTGGCGCTCGGGCGGCGCGTAGGCCGGCAGGGACTGGTCCCAGCAAATCCGCCCTTCCACCATGTCCATGATGTAGAAAATGGTTCCGATGACCGTTTCGTCCGTACAAAGACCATACGATCGGGGAACCGGGAAACCAGTGGGATGGAGGGCCGAAATCACCCTGAATTCACGATCCACCGCATGGGCGGAAGGTAGGAGATGGCCGGGTGGCTTGCGCCGCATGACGTATTTTTTCGCCGGCGTGGAGAGCTGGTAGGTAGGGTTGGACTGGCCGCCCTTGAACTGGCGAACCTCCAGGGGGCCGGAAAAGCCCGCGACGTTGGCGGCCATCCAACGGGTCAGGGCCGCCTCGTCGAAGCGGTGGCTCTCGGCCACCGGCTTGACCCCGGTGTTCAGCGCCTCGCGCAGCCGCTCGGCGTCGGCGTCGTCGTCGGCCATGGCGTCCTCGTCGTTGGTTCTTCCGACCGCACCTTAACTGGGCGGCGCGCGCCGGCCAATCGAGCCCGTTGGGGGGGGCCAAGGGGGAGCGCGGATTACACGCGATTGTCACAAAACCCCCCTATCGATGGTGGCCGACGGCGCTCGCGTTCGCGAAGCGCGCCGCGCGAAAAAGGGGATCTGATAATGACCAAGAAGGCGTCCCTGTTGGGGGGAGCGGCGCTGGCCGTGTTCGTTGCCGGCGGGCTGGCGCCGGGCGCCCAGGCGGCCCCGGTGAAACGCCACCATGCGCGGGCGGCCGGCCCCACCGCCACGGAGCTGGAGCTGAAGGCTCAGGTCGAGGCGTTGCGGGCCCAGGTCCAGGCCCTGGAGGGGCGGCTGGACGCCCAGGCGCAAGGCCAGCGGCAGGCCCTGGCGACAGCCCAGGCGGCCCAGATCCAGGCGACGGCGGCGACGGCCCAGGCGAGCGCGGCCCAGAGTCAGGTGGCGGTGGCCCAGAGCCAGATCGAGACCCTGCCCGGCGAGGTCAAGACCGAGGTGGCGGCGGCGGCGCCCAAGAGCGGCTGGTGGAGCAACACGACGCTGGGCGGGCGGATGTTCGCCGACGTGAGCGGCATCAACAATTTCTCCAATGGGGTGCGCCAGGCCGACAGCGGCGTCGATTACGACATCAAGCGCCTCTACATCATCATCGATCACCGCTTCAACGACACCTTCTCGGCCAATTTCACCACCGACTTCACCTATGACAGCACCGCCGGGGCCACCCAGCTCTTCGTCAAGAAGGCCTATCTGCAGGCCAAGGTGGGCGATGCGCTCATCGTGCGCGCCGGCGCGGCCGACCTGCCGTGGGTGCCGTTCGTGGAGGGCCTCTACGGCTACCGCTATGTGGAAAACACCCTGATCGACCGCACCAAGTTCGGCACATCCACCGACTGGGGCCTGCACGCCT
>JBPCMA010000204.1:0-15813 GCA_051002715.1 Caulobacteraceae bacterium | reverse complement strand
ACGGTCGAGGTTTTTCGGTGCTTGAGGTTCTCGACAGCGTCAACCGGGTCGCCGGCGTCACGCTGACCCGGCGCAAGAAACCGCGCCGTCCCGGCGACCCGGACGCGCTGATCGCCGACAACCGGCGGATCTTGTCGCGCCTGGCCTGGCGCCCCACCCTCGACGATCTCGACACGATCGTCGCCCATGCCCTGGCCTGGGAGCGCGGATTGGACGAGCGGGCGGCCAAGCCGCGAAATTGAGCCTTTTTCGTCCCCGAATGACTTGTTGGCAGGTTTCGACGGATAGTTGACGTTTCCGCCAAGCCGACCGTCGGGCATGGTGCGCGCCCAGTCATTCGGAGGATGAGCGTGCGCGGGATCGTAATTGTCGTCTTCCGGGTGTGAACCTTCTGGATGTGGCGGGGCCGTCGCAGGTATTCACCATCGCGGCATTTGGAGCTCGGCCGGCATTACCTCGGGGATAGACCTTGCGCTCGCCATGGTGGAGGAGGACTGGGGACGAGAGCTTGCCCTCCTGGTTTCCCGCCGGCTCGGAGCTCGGTGGGCGGTTCATTGGACCTCCAAAAAGGCCGCGCGGGCGAATTCGCGATTGGCGGTGTCCGACTCCAGAATGTAGGGATCCTCCTGGCGGGCGAAAACATGGGGAGCCTGTCGTCGCGTTCGGAGGCGGGCAACATCGGCGATACCGTGCTTTGCGCTTCAAGGTGACATTCGACTATCGTCGCGAACTGATGTTCCTGGAGCAAAATCCGGAATCGGAGATGGGGGGCGCGAAAATGTAGACCTTTCAGAGATCTTCCTGGACCACGCCGACCTGGTCGAAGCCGGCCGCCAACCCGTCCTCGGCCGCCTTGGCCTCCACCAGGTCGCGGGAGTGTTTCTGCACCGCCTCGCTGAACGCGGCGGCCATGATGCCGGTGGGCATGGCGACCAAGCCGATCCCGCCGATCGCCGACATCGCCGCGAATATCCGGCCCATCACGGTGATCGGATAGGTGTCGCCATAGCCGATGGTGGTCAGGGCGGCGGTGGCCCACCACATCGCCCTTGGGATGCTGCCGAACTTGTCCGGCTGGGCCGGCCCCTCGACCAGGTAAAGGAGCGAAGCCGAGAACACCATGAAGGTCAGGCTGACGAACAGGCTGAACAGCAGTTCATAGCGGCGCGCCATCATCGCCTCGATCAGATAGCTCATGGCGTTGGACATTCGGCCCAGTTTGGCCAGACGCAGGATGCGCGCCAAGCGAAAGGCGCGCAACAGATACGGCTGCAGCCCCGCCGACGGGGTGGCGAAACTGGCCACGATGGAAATCAGGTCGATGATGGCGGTCGGCGAGCGCATGTAGCGCAATAGGCCGCGCCAGCCGGGCCCGTATTTGGGATTTTCCGCCGCCGTCCAGGCCCGCGCGATATACTCGGCGCTGAACACGCTCCCGATCACCCATTCGATGGCGTTGAACAGAGCGTCGCGGCCGGCGGAGATGGTGGGTTCGGTCTCGATGATGGCCAGGACCGAGGTGCCGAGGATGGTGGCGAACAAGACGAGATTGAGCGGGGAGAGGCCGCGCCTGGGCCACGCCGCCGGTTCGAGCTGCAGGTAGAGGCGATAACGAAGGGATGACGTTCCGCCGCCGCGGGGCGAAGTCGCGTCCCTTGGCGCGGGAAAGGGCTGGGGCATGGTCAGAACTCGGATCGCACGGATCGGCATCCCAGGCGGAGCGGCGTCACGCCGGACTAAAGCTCTTATGTCCGCCTCGCGTCCCGGAGGCAAAGAAAAGATGCGCCGGCCCAGATAACGTCGGCGCGGCCGCCGGCCGTCAGGCGATCGCCTCGCCCCTCGGCTCGGCGCGATCGAACAGGCCGATGGGTCCCTCGCAGGCGAAGGCTATCTCGCTTCCCACCCGGTTGACCCGCGCCCCGGCGCCTTCGCAGGCGGCCATCACGTCGGTGAACGGCTCGCGAACCCCATCGGGCCGGATACGGCTGTTGAGCTGAAGCCAGAGCCGCCCGGGATGGCGCATCCGCTCGCCGGTGACGTCGCGGATGAAAAAATCCCAGTCGGCTGGGCTCCAGTAGAGATAGCCGCGCTCTGGATCGCGACCCAGGGCGTCGAACTTGACCTGAAAGGCGGTGATCAGGTCGAACTGGCCCAGGGACGGCGGCAGAGGCTGGCGCGGACTGACCCGCCAAGTGCGGCGATCGACCCCCATCGCCGCGCACAGATCGACGTAAAGGGGAAACTCCAGGTCAATGCCAACCGTCTCGTGGCCCAGCGCGTTGCACACCGCCAGGAAATGCCCCGCCCCGGCTCCCAGGTCGAGAATGCGCAGGGGCGGCGAATCCGCCAAGCCCATGGCGAACGCCCGCGCCACCTTGTCCTTTACCCAGTGGCATATATCCATATATTTGTACATAAAGGTCGGATCACTGTTCAAGGCCGCCGATCTGTACTTGTCTTGAAGCGCCAGAAAGGCCTGGGGGTCGATGGCGTCGACCACCCGGTGGAACAGCGTCCGATGGGCTTCGTCGGCAATTGTCCCGGCGACCTCGGAGATGCGGTGGCTCAAGCGGCTGAGCGGCTCGAACTGGATCGCCACGACTACCCTCCATGGAACGTGTGGTTGGTTACGACCGAAAGCGCCGGAGCCTGTCAACCCTAACCCGCGGGGTAGGCCCTGTGGATCGGCCGCCGAATCGCCCTTGATCGCGCTCGCCGCAATCGCTCTAAGAAGACCGCAATCCGCCAGCCGTCGAGGGGCGCCCCCTTGTCCGAAACAATCGTTCCCGCGGCGGCCACGCCCGGCCCCGCCGAGCGCGCCAAGGCGCTCTACGCCGGGCGGCGATGGCGCGACTGCGTGGGCGCCATCGACGAAGCCCTGGCGGACGCGGCCGGCAAGGCGCGCGTCGACCTGCTGTGCCTCAAGGCGCGGGTCCTGATCCAGAATCTGAAGCGGCCGGCCCCGGGCCTAGGGGCCATCGAGGCCGCCCACCGCCTGGACGGCGGCGATCGGGCGATCCTCGAGACCCTAGCGCGCCTGCGCCAGGCGGCTGGCGCCGCCGCCTCGGCGTTCGCCGCCCACAAGCGCCTCTATCGAGCCGGCGATCCTTCCGGGCGCGCCTTCCGGGGCCTCTTCGATACGCTCATGGGGCGCAAGCGCTACGCCGCCGCCGAACGCCTGGCGACGCGCCTGCCGGCCGAGGATCCGGCGGCGGCGGGAAATCTCGCCCGCGACCGGGCCGAGATCGCCCTGGCGCGCGGGGACGCCGCCGCCGCCCAGGCGATAATCGAGGCGGCGGCCGGAAGCGCTGGCGCCGCCCAACTGGAGTCCTTCGCGGTCATCGCGACGGCCCTGAAGGCCGAACGGGCGGCCGGCGACACGATGGCGGGCTACCGGCATCTGGCGGTGGCGGGAGCGGCCTATTGCGGATCGACCACCCTGGGCGTCGTTCTGGGATCGATGCCGGCTTGGGCCTTCGCCGGCGAAACCCATTGGCTGACCAACGCCCGCACGCCCACCCTCGGCCTCGAATCCATCCTGACCACGTCGGTGCCCCCGGCGCGATGGCCGATCGCCTGCCGCGTCTGCGGCGCGGCATGCCAGTGCTTCGACATCGCCTTTCGCCTGGGGCTCGCGGCCGACCCGGTCGGCTGGTACGCCAAGATCGCCGACCGGCTGGGCGTCGAGAACCTGGTGACCGCCGACAAAAATCTTCAGTTGTATTGGGAGCGCGATCCGCTGTTCCGGTTCGACCACCTCATTCTCTACAAATCTCCGGTTCAGCACCTGCGGTCGATGCTCAAGCAGCAAGTCCGGCAAAACGCCGCCGCGCCGCTCGCCGACAACTGGGTCGGCGCCAATCTCGACCGCTGGGCACAGAAGTATCTGGGCTATCTGAAAACCATCCGCCAGACCGGCCGCCGCGTGGTGGTGAACTGGGAGGCCTTCGTCGCCGAACCGGCGCGCCACATGCGGCGCCTGTCGAACCTGTTGGACATACCGCTGGATGCCTCCTGCCTGGAACACATCCGCTTGGCCCACTTCATCGGCGGCAACACCGGGGTGGATGTGCGCGGCCTCAAGGTCGATCCCCGGCTGGCCCTGCGCGCCTCCAACGCGCCCGACCTGCCCGCGGATCTCCTCGAAGAGGCCATGGAGCATCCCTTCGCCAACTGGATGGCCCGCGTGCTCGACGGCGAGTATCGGCGCGATTTTCCGTGAAGGGCGGGAGGCGGGACGGCTCGCCCGGTCAGGGCGTCGGCGGGGCGAACGGATCGACGCCGGAAAGGCGGCGGGTCATGATCGATGGGGACGACCCTTCCGAAAGCTGAAACCCATAGAATTCGATGCCCTCGAAGCCCTTTTCGATCACCGTGGAGCGATAGTAGGGGCTGAGGGCAAACGAAATGGCCTTCATCATTTCGGGGCGCCAAGTGAAGCGCCCGGAAAACCACACCGGAAAATTGTAGGCCGGATGGGGAAAGCATTTGTTCCCGATGTCCACGATCTCGATTTCGCCGTCACGGCCCTCCCGCCGCAGAAGCAACACCTCCTGCGAGGAAATATATTGCGCGCCGTGTTTCAGCATCACCCCGAAATCCGGATCGACATAAACCCATTTTTCGGCGTTCGTCAGGTAGACATCCATGAATATGTGACCGACATTTTTGTCGTTTCTCAGCACAACCTTGCGGCAGGCGTGACCGTCCCTGATCAGGAGATAGGCCAGGCAATCGACGATGTGGCCGCAGTGCAACGCCAGGGGTTGGTCGCTGTGAAACAACTTCTCGACGATGCGGGTGAGCAGGAACGGCCCCCGCCAAATCTCGCCCTTGCGCTCGACCGCCTCGAAACAGAGGTTGGTGTCGGCGGCCGAGTGCCAGCTGGCCTGGGCCACGAAGCGGGAGATGGCCACGACCCGCTCGTCGCCGCCGGCGGCCGGGTCGATGAGCAGCACCTTCGCGGCGCCGAACGCCCCGATCACGCAATAGGCCCCGTAGCGGGGGAAGCGCAGGCCGCCGGCCAACACCTCGATATCGTCATTGGCGTCCGGCGTGGCGCGCCCCGGAATGGGGAAGCCCATGAGCTTGACGCCGGCGAACAGATGCTCGGCATAGGTATGATTGAAAGCGTTTTCGAGCGTGAGTTCGGGCCAGGCGAGCTCCAGTTTCTCGAAGATCAGGATCTTCATTTCGCGCTCCCGGGCGATCGGCTCGACGGACGGTTCGCTTTCACTGGGGAAGGTCATGGGTCAAGGGCGATCGGCCCGTCGACGTGAAAGGATATGCGGCCCTTGGCGGCCAGGATCTCGGCCCCGGCGCGCTCGCACGCCTCCAGCAATCTTTGATGATAGCGCAGGGTGTTGTCGGCGAGCACCTGAAAATTGAGTTCGAAATAGAGCCGCCCCGGATAGCGCGAATGCGTTTCGCTCAAGTGCGAGATCAGGAAGGCCCAATCCTCCAGGCTCCAGTAGCGACGCACAGACTGGGCGTCGCGGCCCAGGGAATCGAAGCTGACCGCCACGCCGGTGATGACGTCGAAGCGGCCGAGATCCGGCAATGGCCGGCCCGGCGACAGCCGGAAGATGCGGCGATCCACCTTCATCAGCCGGGCCAGGTCGGTGTAGAGCGGCACTTCCACGTCCAGGCCGATGACCTCGTGGCCGAGCGCGGCGCAGACAGCCGGAAAGTGACCGGCCCCGGTTCCCAGATCGAGAATGCGCAAGGGGGAAAGGTCGAAGAGGCCGAGCCGCTTCGCGCGCTCGATCTTGTCTTTTATCCAGAAACAAACGTCAAAGTATTTGTAGATGAATTTCGGGTCATAATCGACGAGACGATCCCGCCACTTGGCTTGCGCCCGGGCGTATTCCTCGGGGTCGATTCGATCGGCCGCCGCCCGGAACACCTTCTTGTAGGCGAGATCAACGATGCCGTCCTCGATTTCGCCGACGCGCCGATCCAAGGGCTCGAGCGGCTTCAAGTCCAACATGGAGCCTCCTTGCGTGGCGCCGGCGCTGGCGCATCCCCCGGCGCGACGCCGGCCGCGTCCGTCGGCTCCGGCGCCCAGGGTCGAGAATTTCTCCCTATGAAGGGAGCGCCGGCCGGCGGCAAGAGACGAGGCGCGCCTTGCCTCGATGTGTCCGGTGGGCTATCGGGACCTCAGAGGCGAACACGGCGCCGCCATGGGCGGGCCGATTGAAGCGGGTAGACGGACTTTGGCGGCGGCCCACCACTCCACGGAGCTCTGCGACATATGACCTCCGAAGCGTCATTCCCGGCCGCGCCGGCGGCCGCCTCGCCCCTGCGCCCCACCCTGGGAAACAACCTCGCCGTCATGGGCCGCGTCATTTTCGCGCTGATGATTCGCGAGTCGCGGACACGCTACGGCCGATCGGACCTGGGGTATTTGTGGGCGATCTTCGACCCGCTGATCCAGCTTCTGGTGTTCTGGATCATCTTCACCCTCCTCCAGAGGGCGCCCCCGGTTCCCGCCAGCCTGCCGGTGTTTCTGATTACCGGCATTTTTCCCTATCTTTTCTGGAGAAATTGCGTCACCCGCGGCGCCAGCGCGGCGCCGTCCAATCTTCAGTTGCTGACCTACCCGCAGGTCAGCGTCTTCGACGTTACCGTGGCCCGGGTTTTGCTCGATTCCGCGACTGTTATCGTCGTCACGATAATATTCATATTTGGATTGCGGTTTACGACGGGCGAGTTGTTTTCCCATTGGGAACGCGTACCCATAATTCAAGCAACAGGCATATTAGCTTTGTTGTATTTTACATTTTGTTCCGCTATATTCAGCGCTAACCTAGCACGTGTTCTTCCAGTATGGCCGCAGATTTTTGGTTACATGAGCCGTCCACTTTATTTCGCGACGGGAATTTTCTTTACCTTGCAATCATTGCCGTCGGGCTTTCGCTCCTTGGCGCTCTATCTTCCCACCGCCCACTTGTTGGAATGGATCAGAACGGGCACCATCCCAGGCTTCATCAGCACCTCGTATAACCCCTGGTACCCCATCGAGTTCGGGGCAGTGCTGCTGGCCATCGGCCTGATCATCGACTGGGTATTGCGCCTGGTCGGGCACTCGGACGAGTCGCACTAAACATGATCGAGCTCGTCGACATCGAAAAAACCTACCCCGGCAAGCACGGGCGCATCCACGTGCTGCGCGGCGTCACCGCGACCTTCCCGCGCGGCGATAGCATCGGCATTCTGGGCCAGAACGGGGCGGGCAAATCGACCCTGCTGCGCATCATGTGCGGCAGCGAGGGCCCGAGTTTCGGGACGGTGCGCCGCTACGTGGCTTGTTCCTGGCCGTTGGGTTTTTCGGGCTCCTTCGCCGGCAGCCTCACGGGCGCGGAGAATCTTCGTTTCGTGTGCCGCATTTATGGGGCCAACATCGCCGAAGTCACCGATTTCGTCGCCGATTTCTCCGAACTCGGCCCGTCCATGAACGAACCGGTGAAGACCTATTCCAGCGGCATGCGCTCGCGGCTCGCTTTTGCGCTTAGCATGGCGATCCGATTCCAGGTATATGTCATCGACGAGGCCCTGGCCTCCGGGGACGTGGCGTTCCAGCGCAAGGCCATCAAGATCTTCGACGAGCGGCGCGCCGGCTCCGACGTGATCATGGTTTCACACTCTATAGAGATGATTAAGCAATATTGCACTAAGGCCGGTGTCCTGAACGGAGGCAAACTCACGATGTACGAGACGATCGACGAGGCGAACGAGAATTATCTGCGAGCGATTTCGTGAACACCACGCCGCAAGCCAGCCAACCGACCCCTCGCGAACTGGTCCGCCGCGAACAGCGCCGCCGCGCTCTGCGGTCGGTGGCCATCTGGGTGCTCGGCCCGACCTTGCTGGCGGCGGTCTACTACGCGGTCATCACCCCGCCGCAGTACGAAACCGACACGACCTTCAGCATCCGCGGCGCCCAGTCGAGTTCCACCACCCTGCTCGCCGGGCTGGGAATCCCGGCGCCGACGGGCACGACCACCGATCCGCGCTTGGTGGTCAACTACCTGGAATCGCCAACGGCGATCCCCCCGCTCAAGGCCAAATACGGGTTCAGCCAGGCCTTCAGTCATTTCAGCCTCGATCCCCTGGCCTACCTGTCACCCAATTCGTCAATCGAATGGACCACCTGGTACTGGAACAGCCACCAGAGAGTGGCCTACGACACCACGGCGGGCGACGTCACCGTCCAGGTGTTCGCCTACTCCCCCCAGGAGTCGTTTCGATTGGCGCAGGGCGTCCTGGCCTCCGCCAAGGCCGTCGAGGACGTGTTGAACGCGGAGGTGCAGCAGGGCTCCCTGAACCTGGCCATCGCCCAAGTCACCTCGACGAAGAAGGACTATGACGCGGCGACTAAGAAGATCACCGCCCTGCAGGGCAACGTCAACACCTTGACCATCGGCACTCAGGCGACCGAGGCGGTGGTCCTGGTGGGCCAGATCGACACCCAATTGGCCGCCTTGAAGGTCAGTCAGGCGGCCGTCCAGGCGGCATTCAACCCCAAGGCGCCGCAGGCGCTGTCGGTTCAATCCCAGATCGCCACCTTGGAGGCCGAACGCGCCAAGGAGATCGCCCTGGCCAAGGCCAGCCCCGGCGCCTCGCAGGCGGAACACGACGTCGAGGTCCAGGCGGCCCTGCTGGACTACCAGTTCGCCCAGAAGAACTATTTCGCCGCCGAAAGCGCGCTCATCGCCGCGCAGCCGCAGAACCAGAACCAGAGCTTCGTCGTGGCCTACATCCCGCCGGTCATGGCGCAGGCGTCGGACTACTGGAAACGGTTCTTAAACGTCATCGCCGTAGCCTTGGCTTCGGCCCTTCTCTTGGGCGCCGGTTCGCTCGCCTATTCCGTGATCAAGGATCACCTGCAATGATGCGTCGCATTTTCGGTTCGGTTCGGTTCGGAGCCCTCGGCGTTCGCCTCGCCGCCGCCGGCGCCGTTCTGGTCATTTCCGGCCTCGGCCTGGCCGGCGCGCAAACGCCGCCGGTCGGCGGCTCGCCGGTCGGCGCCCCGCCGGCCATTCCGCCGCCGACCTGGCCCAGTTACCCGACGACCCCGACGATGCCCGCCCAGAGCGCGCCCGCGCCGGCGCCGCCCGTCCCCTCGACCTATACGACGACGCCCGGGACGGCTCCGTCCACATCCACGACCACCGCGCCCACCAGCGCCCAGGCGGTCGCGGCCACCGCCCAGGCGGGGGCCGGCTCGCAGGCCGCCCCCCTGATCGGGGCTAATCCCGCCACGCCGGCGGCGACCAGCCTGTTGCAGTATCAAAGCGCCGGAATTCGGCCCGCGCCGTTCGGCTCCGAACTGTTTGGCAGCGCCAACCTCACCGCCACCACGGTGGGCGTGGTCGATCCCACCTACATCATGAAGCCGGGCGACCAGATCTCCCTGGCCCTGTGGGGCAGCGTGCCGGACACCAATTCCATCGCGGTCGTCGACACCAACGGCAACATCGTCGTGCCCGGCGTCGGGCCGGTGAGCGTTTCGGGCCAGCCGGCCGGCCGCGTCGACGCGATCGTCAAGGCGGCGGCGGCGGCGGTCTATCGCAGCGCCGTCCACGTCTACGCCGCGCCGGTGACGACGGTTCCCATCACCGTGTTCATGACCGGCCCGGTAGTGGCCCCGGGCCCTTACGCCGGCCTGGGCTCGGATTCGGTGGTGGCCTTTCTGCAGCGCGCCGGCGGCATCGACCCCAACCGCGGCAGCTACCGCAACGTCATCGTGCGCCGCAACGGCGAGACGATCGCCCACGTCGACCTCTACGCCTTCCTGCGCACCGGCGAGTTGCCGAAGGTGGCGCTCCACAACAACGACGTGATCGTGGTGGGCCAGCAGGGTCCCGTCGTTTCGGTCGGCGGCGCGGCGCGCGCGCCCTACACCTTCGAACTGGCCGGCCCGTCGGGGACCGGCGAGGAACTGCTCTACTATGCCCGGCCGCGGCCAGAAGCCAACTATGTGGCCCTGCTCGGCTACCGCAACGCCCAGCCCCTGAACGCCTACATTTCGGTGCGGGATTTCGCCCGTCAGATGCTCCTGGACGGCGACCGGGTGGGCTTTTCCGCCGACGCCACCGCCGACACGGTGTTGGTGCAGGTCACCGGCGCCTTCCACGGGCCGGCCTCCTACGTCGTCCCCAAGACGACCAGCCTGGGCGCCGTGCTGGCGCGGATCCAGTACGACTCCATGGCCGATCGCCGCTGGGTCTACCTCCAGCGGGTCAGCGCGGCCTTCACCCAGAAACAGCTTCTCAGCGAGGCGCTGGCCCGGCTGCAAAAAGCGGTCTACACGCGGCCGGCCCTGACCGCGAATCTGGTTTCGGCCAACGCCGCCCAGGCCGCCGTCATTCAGCAATACATCAATTTCGCCAGCCTGATTCAGCCGATCGGGATCGTTTCCTTCCCGCCAGGGGCGGACCTCACCCGGGTCTCGCTCGAACCCAACGATATCGTCGTCGTTCCCTACAAGTCCCAGGTGGTGTCCATCGCCGGCGAGGTCACCGAGCCGCAGACCCTGATCTGGCAGCAGGGCAAGACGATCAAGGACTATGTCGCCAGGGCGGGCGGCTTTGGCCAGATCGCCGACAAGAAGCACATTCTGATCATCCACCCCGATGCGACGACCGACGTGAACACCATACCGGGGCCGGGCGATCGGATCCTGGTGACCGTGCACCTGCCCAGCCAGTTCCTCGACATCGCCGCCACCCTCACCCAGATCCTCTATCAGACCGCGATCGCCGCCAAGGCGGCCGGCGCCTGACGAAACCGGAGGCGATGGATCACAACAGCGTCGAGGGGTTCGAGTCTCGCGATTCGGCCCCCTCGGCGCTGCGGGATATCGTCCAGCGCCGCGGCGTGCGCCGGGTGGTCTACTTCCACGCCGACCACTTCGAACCCTGGCGGCCGGTGCCGGGCAGCCGGACGCTCGAGGAGAACGCCGCCGACGTGCTGGCGTTCGCCGAACAGTCGGCGGCCAACGAGTTCTCCCGCCGCCTGACGCTGTTCTACAAGGTCCATGTGGGCGTGACGCGGCGCCTCGGCCTGCCCGGCGTGAGCGCCGTCGCGCCCGACGACGCCTTCGGCTTCCTGCCCAGGACGGCGGTTCAGGAAAAGGTATTCCGCGGCGCCATGCACGGCCTGATGAGCCGCGTGGCGCACGAAATCCAGGTCCACGTCCACCACGAGTATTACACCTACAACACCGCCCACAGGGACCCGGCGGTGGTCGAGGCGTTTCGCCGCCCCGAGGTGCGCGGGCGCGACCCGGCCCGCTTCGAATTGGCCCTGCGGCTGGGCCTGGACGCCATCCGGCGCGAGACCGATCTCGATCTGCGGCGCTGGTTTTTCGTCCATGGGCTGTGGGCGCTGAACGCTTCGGACCCCGCCGTCTGTCACATCGGCGACGAGATCGAGATCCTGCTGCGCAACGGCGGCCTGGGCGATTTCACCTTTCCGGCCGGCCGGCCCAATGTCGATCCGGTGCTCGAAACACCCTATTTCGTCCGGCCCATCGATGCGCCCAGGGCCTATCTGCTGCCCCGGGCCGAACCCGAACTGGCCTTCGGCAACGCCGAGGCGGCGGGGCGCAAGTTCTTCATCTGGGCGTCGGAAATTCGCCACCGGGGCTCGTCGCTGGACTATTTTTCTGATCATGTGATCGAGGCCCTGGCCGACCCCGCCGCCTTCGCCGGGCGTATTCTCGAGAAATCCTACGTCGCGGGCGGAACGCTCTATTTCAAGACGCACGGCCATTCGATGCACGCCAACTATTGGCGCGAGGGCGAACCGGTCATCTTCCCGCACCAGCACCCGGGGGTGCGCGCCATGATGGGGGCGGTGTTCGACGCGGCGAGCGGCGCCGGCGCGACCGTCGACTTTCTTTCCGCCGGCGAGGTCTATGACGAATTCATCCAGCCCCGGCCACCCCCGCCCGGCGGCTTCGCGCTGCAGGCGCCGACCAACCCGCTCACCTCCGCCATCGTGCGGCCGGTGCTGGCGCCTTCCGAGGCGGAAGCGCCCCTGGCCCACGCCGACGAAGTCAACGCCGCCGCCGCCGCCGTCCTGCGCGAGGCGATCGCGCGCGGCGGGCCGTCCGCGCCGGGGGTCGGGAACTACTACCGGCTTCGCGCCGAAAGCGGCGAGGCGCTGGCCCCCTACGAACTGCGCGCCGCCCACGCGCTGCTGCGCCACGGCCCGTTCGAGGCCATCTACGAAATCGGATCCGGGATCTCGGCCCTGCCTTTTCTGCTCGCCCTTAACGGCGCCCCGAGCGTGGGAATCGAGCGCGACGCCAGCCGCGTCGACCTGAGCCGCGCCATCCTGGATCGCCTTTGCCTGGCGCATCCGGGCCTCGGCGGCCTTTGCGAAATCCGCCGCGCCGCCGCGCCCAGGGCCCTGCGCGGCCTCGACGGGACACGGTCCGCCGCACTGTTCACCAATGTGACCGGATCGATGACGGCGGAGGAAATCGAGGAGGTCATCGCCCGGATGGCCCTGTTCCGCGCCGTGGTCGTCGACCTCTCGCGCTTCTTCGAGACCCGCGAAAAGGCGGCCCAGGCGGCCCTCCTGGACCGCTTCATCCACGCCGGATGGGGCGCGCCCGCCCCCATCGCCAACCCGCTCGACACCTACTGGATGTTCAGCCACGAGGCCGGCTTCCATCCCGACGACGACTGACGAGGCGGCCCCTTTCAATCTTCCGGCGCGATCCCGGTCGGGCAAACCGTCGGCGCGTCCCCTTCGGCGCCCGTGTCGCCCGCCTCGCGGCGGATGCGCTCGGCCATGGCTTCGCTGGGCCGCCGATAGGAGGTGCAATAGGGCGCCGGCGGCACGCGCTTCGGCATGAAGTCGGCGAGCGCCGGACGCGCCGCCTCGAGATAGAGGTTGTCGGCCACCGTCAGGTAGGCGCGATAGTCGTGGGTATAGCCATATTTGGCCCTAGTCTCGTCGTAGGCCGCCCGATCGGCCTCGCCGTTGGCGAGCGCCGTCAGCCTGGACGCCTTGGCGATCACGGAACAATAGTTCTTGTCGACGTGCTCGATGGACTGGAACACCGCCGGCTCGACGCAGGAGCGGCTGGGCGTATTGACGAATATGTTGCCGGCGATCCGCGCCCGCGCCTCCAGGCCAAAGCTCATCCCGTAGAAATCCCAGTTCTCCAGAAGATTGTCATAGATGTCATAGACGCCCAGCACCGCCCGCGGGTTGCGCTGCACCGTATCGACGAACCAGCAATGATGGAGGGTGACGCGACTTTGCGAATCCCGGTCCCAATAGGCGAACAGATTGGGGTCGATGAGATTGTTGAGCAGCATGACCTTGTTGTGGTCGTGGAACTTGATCCACGACAAGGTGACATCGGTCGCACCCGTCTTGACGTTGATCAGCCGGTCGATGAACCGCGAGAGGTCCAGGTGATCGGCCCAGACGTCGCGGGCGCCGACGATATTGAATGCCACCTGCTCTGTGCGGAAGCGCCCGTCGATGATCAGGTGGGTGAGAATGACATCGTGGGTTCCGGGCAGCGCTTCGAGGCCATAGTCGTGGAGGGTCACGGCGCGGCCGCGGCCGTCGATGGTGACGCCCGAGGGGACCACGATGCCGCGCTTCAGGTCGATGGTCATGGCCGAGGCGAAGCGGATCCAGCGGGGCGGGCCGCCCGCCTTCAGCAACTCCCGCAGGGTTCCAGGGCCGCTGTCGGCGTTGGAGGTTACCGTGACGAACACCCCGTCCAGGCCGCCCCGGGCCCGGCGACCGTAACCCTGGCGCTCGGCAAGAAGGCCCCCGACAACCGGACACGTCATTACCGGCCGCTCGCAAGGATCGGCGCTGGCGCGCGATGCGCCCGCGACGATGGCCAGAAGGCAAAGCGCGGTGGCGCGAGACAAGCAAGGAGGGAGGAGAGTCTTATCGCCGCCTGACTCAAAACGGCCCCTCATCGAACCCGAGCCGTCGATTGGCCTGGCAGATCGGGGCTCACGCGGCCATCGTGCGCGGGCCGGCGAGCATCGTGGGGGCGTGGGGCGGCCACGCGTCGGAGACAGGGCTGTCGATCGCGGCGGTCGGCGGGGCAAGGGAGGCGAGCGCCTGCGCGAATCGGGCGGCGCCTTGGCTGACGGTGACGTTCGATCCGCCGTGGCCGTCGGAGGCGACGGCGAAGGCGGCGCCGGCATAGTCGCCGGAAAGCTGCAGGGTGGCGACGGTCTGGCTGCCGTTCATCACCGCCAGCTTGTCCCCGCTCTGAAGGGTGGCGCTGGTGGCGGCCTGGCCAAGCACATCGATCGTATCGTCCGCCGCGAAGCCGGCGATGGTCGCGGCGAAGTCGGCGGCATCGCCCAGCTTGAGATTACCCCCGACCCCGTTGAATGTCGTGGTCAAGGACGCCGCCGCCGCGGCTTCCACCTTCAGGGCCGCGCCGGCGTTCACCTGCAATGCGCCATTGCCGCTGATCGCGCCAATGAGGTCCAGCGTCCCGCCCACCGCCTTGATCGTTCCCGTGTCGGCCACAGCAACCGAGATCACGCCATGGCCCGAAATCACCCCGTCGTTGGTGAGGCCGCCCGGCGCGAACCTCCCGCCGCCCAGGACCAGCGCGCCATCGTTGGTGATCATATTGGTGGACGTCCAGTCGCGGCCGACGAGGAGCTTGAGCGTCCCCGCCGCGCCGATCGTGGTCAGAGTCGATTCGATGGAGACTTCCTGCGAAGAATCGTTGCGGCTCTGGAAGGCCGAGCCCGCGCCGCTCAAGACGATCACCGCGTCGTCGGTGACCACGGTTTGATCTTTCGCGAGTTCCAGCGTCGAGCCGGCATCGATCTCGTAGCTGCCGCTCGTCAACGTTCCGCTCGCGAGATTCGTGAAGATGGAGGGTGACAGATCAAGTTTGTCTCTATTAGAAATCGTTATAGATCCTTGATTGGTGAATTTCGTTGAATTGATTAGTAAACCACCACCCACGGTGGTTGAATTTGCGTTTATGGCGCCTTCGTTAAATATCGTATCCCCGCCAACAACGCTTAAGCCACCCATGTGATTGATAGAAATTTCCGCGCCAAGCGTCAGGACCGCCCCTGATCCAGGCAATCCGCTTGCTATATTTGACCCGTTCAAATTGACTATCGCGTTGTCAAATGTCTGTATGCCGACAAAATCAAGAAGAGCGTCGCGAGAAAGGTTGGCTACACCAACACCTGTTCCGTCGGAACCCCTGAGCACCAACCCGTTTGTTAAGATAGAGAGCACCGAGTGACGATGCCGCAGATTGAGCGGGCCGTTGTAGGTGACGCCATCAAGGGCGCCCCCCTGCCAGAGGAATTTTCCTTTGCCGGCACGCAGCATACCGCCGCTGATCGCCGCTCCGCTACCCAGATCGAAGCGACCAGCCTCCAGGGTCAAACTCGACTCCACGGTCAGCGTGGCACCCGAGCCCAGCGAGACCGCGGCTCCCCGGTCGTTCAACGTCAAAGACCCGACGGTTTCCGAGGAGGACATGGTGACGGTGTAGGTTCCGGACGCGTCGATCACGGCTTTGTCACCGGCCGCCGGGACGGCGCCGCCGCTCCAGTCCGCCCCGTCGGAAAAATCACCACCAGTTGTGTTGATCCAGTGAATCGCTTTCATCGTTGCCTCCTGTTTTGTCCCGTCTGGCCGCGCCGCGCATGGTCAGGGATAAGCCGTTATGTAGTTTTGGTAGATGGCGCCGAGAGCGTTGAGGTCTCCTGTTGCCGGATCGACGATGGGAAAGGCCCGGTCGCCCGACATTGTGGTCGGCGCCCCGAACCAGGAGGT
>JBPCMA010000203.1:0-15676 GCA_051002715.1 Caulobacteraceae bacterium | reverse complement strand
GCACGCTGGAATCGAAGGCCCCGTCGGAGCCGGCCCAGAACAGCGAACCACACCACGGCCCACGCGGGCCTTCGCGGCCGGCGATCACCTTCATCGACTGGATCTTGGGCGTGCCGGTGATCGAGCCCGGCGGAAAGCTCGCCCCCAGAAGGTCGGCGGCGTCGCACTCCGCGCGCAAGCGACCGGTAATCGTGGACACCAGATGATGGACGGCGGCGTAGGATTCCACGGCGAAGAGTTCGGGCGCGCGGATGCTCCCCGCCTCGCAGACGCGGGCCAGGTCGTTGCGCATCAGGTCGACGATCATCAGGTTCTCGGCCCGGTCCTTGGCGCTGGCGACGAGTTCGCGTTTCAGGCCCTCGTCCTCGCGCACCGCCGTTTCATAGGCCTTGGCCGACGTATCGGCCGTGAAGGCGGCGGCGGGGGTGAAGAGGGGAGCCGGCGGGGGCGCTCTCTCGAGCCATTGGCCGGCGCGCGCGGCGGCCTCCACCGAGGCGCGGGGGCTCGCGCCGCGCCCGACCGCCAACAAGGTCCGGCTGGCGTGATCGAAGGCCAAGATGGCGTGAAAGCGGGCCAGGACCAGGTCGGGCCAGTCTGGGTCGCGGGCAAGGCCGAACGGTTCGAGGCGGTCGGCGAATTCGTAGGCGACAAGGCCGACCACTCCGCCCTGGAACGGCGGCCCGCTCGCTTCGCGCGGCACGCGCCACCCAAGAGCCTGGCGCAGTCGCCCAAAATCGCGGTCGAGGTCGGCGGCCATGACCAGATCGGTGAGGTCGGGCGTCCGGGCCACATACGACCAGCCGGCCGCCGGCCCGCCGGCCGAAAGCAGCAACAGGGCGAAGGGCTCGTCGGCGAACGGGGCGAAGGCTTCGAGCGGATCGCGCCAGGTCAGGCGCTCGACGCGGACGTGCGGCGCGCAGAGCGGCCCGCGCCGCGCCGTGACGCCCGGCGCCCCGGCGTCCTTCACGCCGCCTCGGCCGCCACGAACCCCTTCCAGTTGTTCATATAGTCGATGAAGGGCGCGCCGAGGCCTTCGCGGGCGAGATAGTCGCGGGTCACCGGCGGGGCGACGGGGCGGAAGTCGGGATCGGCGGCCAGCCTTTGGGGATAGTCGTGATGGAGGATGGCGGCGCGTCCGAGGATGACGAAATCGGCCCCGTGGGCGAGCGCCCGGCGGGCGGTCTCGGGCACCATGATCTTGCCGGCGACGCCCAGGCGCGTCGCGCCGCGCGGCAGTTCCGCGAACCAGTCGATCAGGGGTCGCCCGGCGAACGCCGGGTCCACCGGCGCCTTGAAGGCGTCCCACAGGGACATGTCGAGAAAATCGAGGTCGCCGGCGACCAGAAGTTCGGCGGCGAGGTCGCGGATTTCGGCCATGACCAGGCCGAACCGCTCCGGCGACAGGCGCAGGCCGAGCTGGAAACCCCGGCGACAGCGGGCGCGGATGGCGGCGATGATGTCCTTGACGACGCAGGCGCGCCGCTCCGGCGAGCCGCCATACGCATCCTCCCGACGGTTGGTTTCGGGCGACAGGAAGGCGCTCAGAATGTAGCCGTGCGCGCCGTGGATTTCCACCCCGTCGAAGCCGGCGCGCTCGGCGCGCGCCGCGGCGGCGGCGAAATCCTCGACGATCGCTTCGACCTCGCCGCCGGTCAGGGCGCGGGCGCCGGTCTCGGCGTCGTCCGAAGGGCCGACTGGCTGGCCGCCGATCAAGCCCTCCGGCGAGCGGATGCCGGCGTGGTGGAGCTGCAGGGAGGAGACCGCGCCCTTCTCCCGGATGGCGGCGGCGAGGCGGGCGAGGCCGGGCAGGTGATCGTCGGAAAAGACGCCCAGCTGGCCGGGAAATCCCTGGCCCTGGCGCTGCATGTGGGCGGCGCAGGTCATCACCAGGCCAAAGCCGCCCTCGGCCCGCATGGTCAGCCAGCGAAACTCGTCGTCGGAGAGGCGCCCGTCGGCGTGGCTCTGCGAATTGGTCAGCGGGGCCAGCATGAAGCGGTTCTTCCAAGCCGGGCCGCGGGCGAGGGTCATGGGCGCGAAGAGGTCGGTCATGGCCGCCTTATGCTTCAGCGAGGCAGGATCGAACACAGATGTTTTTGATCGCCGGTCGAGGCCGGCGCTACTACCGCATCTCCCGCGCCGCCGCCGCGACCGCCTGAACGTCCGTCAGCCAGACCAGCTTCTTGCGCTTGAAATCCTCAAGAACACGGCGCAACGCGGCGGCGCCGGCGGGGGTGCCGACGACGAAAGGATGGATGCCGATCGCCACCACCGTGGCCTCGCGGCCGGGGTCGGCCTGGGCCTCCCTGGCCAATTCGGTGACATAGTCGATCCACAGCCGCTCCATGTCGGCCGGCTCCTTGCCGCGCGCCAGATACTGGCCCATGTCGACCGTGACGGTGGGGTAGGGGATCATCAGCAGCGGCCCCGTCGCGGCGGCGAGGCGCGAGAGGCGATCCGAATCCATCCCGTCGAGGGTGTAGGCGATGCCCTCGGCGGCGGTGGCGGTGAATGTGTCGGCGTTGGGATAGACGCTGGGGCTCGACCAGCCGCGCGGTCGCGCGCCGGTATACTTCTCGATCATATCGAGGGTGCGGCGGACATAGGCTTCCTGGGCGGCGAGGCCGCGCCCGAGCGGCAGCAGTTCGGTCGAATTGTTGACGCCGTGGGCGACGATGGGGGCGTTCGGGACCAGGGAGCGAAACGCCTTCCACACCTCCGGGTGCTTTGAGGGGAACGCCGCGTTGAGGGCGATGCTCAAGGGCGCGCCCTCTTCATTGAACACCCGGCCGACGCGTTCGACGCCGAAATCGATGGCGTATTGGCGGAAGGATTCGTCGACCACGTCGGGATCGCGGGCGGCCGTGTCGGAGCGGAAGTTCGGGCCGTGGCCGTAGCCCCAATCCTCCACGTAGAGCACGAAGATCACCGCGACCTTCCTGCCCCCCGGCCAGGCCTGGATACGGACGGGCGAGCGGGGCAGCCCCGAGATCCAGTCGGTCGTCGCCGCCCCGCCGACCGATCCGGCCCAGGCGAAGAGCAGGCAGAAGGCGCCGGCAAGCCGGGCGGCGGCCCCGGCCCGGCGACCGGTCATGAAAGCCTCACGAAGACGGCGATGCAGGCGGCGTAGAGAACGGCGATCAGAACCACGCCGGCGAGGGTGACCTGGGCCGGCCTGCCGCCCTTGGGGTTCAGCCACCAGCCGAGCCGGCCGCTGGCCCACGGCACCAGATAGTTGAGCAGGGTGACGCTGACCGCGTTGCCGATAAAGAGGGCGAGGGCGAAGGGCGCCCGCGCCGCCTTGATCAGAAACGGGTTCTGGACCCACATGCCGAACAAGAAGACCACCGGATAGAGCATGAGCAGGACGATCATGTTCTGCTTCCAGGCCGGGGCGGAGGCCGAAGGGCCGCCGGCGAACCACTGCCCGAACCCGGTCCGCACCACCCGCGCGTGAACTTCCTCGGTGAAGCCCGCCGCCTCTTCCAGCAGCTTGGCCCGCGCCGGCGAGTCAAGCCAGGCCCGCAGGTGGGGCTCTGTGTCGAAGCGCAGGATGGCCAGCCAGTCGTCCTGGACGCCCGGGACGGGCGGCTCGAACCGGTAGCCCTGGAAGCCGACGGCCTTGGCCTGCGCCGCCGCGATCTTCTGCTCCCATTTGCGGTAGGCGCCTTCCTGGCCGGGCTTGATCCGGATCGAGATCACCGCCGAGACCGGCGCCGGCAGGACGCCCGCCTCTGTATCGCGCACCAGGTGCACATCGACCGCGCCCGCCAGCATGGGTTGGGCGGCGTCCACCAAGCCCAGCCGCTGGTCGGAATGCAGCCACGCGGCGGCGGCGGCGGCGTCGGAAAACCGCTGGAGGATCACCCAGTCTGCTTGCGAGGGCGGATTGGGCGGGATGACGCTCTGCTCGATGAACCCCGGAAAGGCGGCCGCGGCGGCGCTGATCTGGCTCTGCCAGCGGGCGAAGTCCTGCGAAGACTCGTCCCGCGCCCGCGCCTGGGTGACGATGGTGACCGCCGAGGCGGCCGCCGGCGCGGTCACGGCCGCGGGCCCAGCTGATCGTAGATCCGGTCCGGGGTCAGCGGCAGGCAGCGGAAGCGCGCGCCGGTGGCGTTGGCGATGGCGTTGGCCATGGCCGGCGCGACCGGATTGATGGCGCACTCGCCCTGCGCCTTGGCCCCCAGAGGCCCGATGGTGTCGTGCGTGTCGGCGAAGGCGATCTGATTTCTCGGCAGGTCGGGAAAGGCCGGAATGCGATAGTTGCGCAGAGAAGGATTCACCATCCGCCCGTCGGCGTCATGGACCATGTTCTCCATCAGGGCCCAGCCAATCCCCATGCCGACCGAACCGTCGATCTGACCGCGGCACTGGGAGGGATTGATCAGCGCGCCGATGTCGGCGGCGTGGACGCTCTGCAGGATGCGGATTTCCGCGGTCTTGGTATGGACCGCGACCCGGAACCCCTGGACGTTGAAGCCCACCGTGCGCGGCGACGAATAGGCCTTGCGCTTGGCTTCGAAGCGATGGCCTTCGCGCGTCCCGGCGGCGTGGAGTTCGGTGAGCGGGATTCGCCTGTCGCCGCAGACCACGGCGTCGCCCTCGATCGACCACGCCGATGCCGGCTGGCCGGAGTTGCGCGAGGCATAGGCGAGGATGTTGTCACGCAGGGCCAGGGCGGTCAGGTGGACCGCCTTTCCGGCCACCACCGTGCCGGTGCTGGCGAAGGTGCCGGTGTCGTAGGGTGTCTCGTCGGTGTCGGCGTTGATGATGACGATGTCGCTGGCCCGCGCGCCGAGAACCGCGGCGGCGATCTGGCGATGGGACGTGGTCGAGCCGTTGCCCATCTCGGTCGACCCCACCGCCAGGTGATAGCCGCCGTCGGCCTTGAGGGACATGACCGCGCCGGACCGGTGTTCGGTGGGCGGGCCGCTGTCGAGCATGGCGAGCGCCATGCCCTTGCCCTCGACCCATTCATCACCCTCGGGCTTGGGCGCCCGCGCGCCTTCGGCTAGGCCCTTCTCGACCAGGTCCAGGCACTGGTCGAGGCCATAGCTGCCGAAGCTGATGTCCGAGGGGTCGCGCCACACCGATTCGATCCAGTCGTCCGGACCCACCATGTTCTTGCGCCGCAGGGCGAAGGGATCGATGCCCAGCACGCCGGCCAGCTCGTCCATGGCGCATTCGATGGCGAAGGTGGTCTGCGAGGCGCCGTAGCCGCGGAAACCGCCGCCGGGGATCATGTTGGTGTAGACGGCGTAGCCTTCCGCCTTCTTGTTGTCGCACCGATAGGCGCACAGCGGGCTGCCCAGGGCGGCCCCCAGGGTCTCGCCGCCGTGATTGCCATAGGCCCCGGTGTTGGAGACCACGCGCACCTCGATGGCGGTCAAGGCGCCGTCGCGCCGGGCGCCGAGCTTCACCTTGGTGGTCATCTGGTGGCGGGTGCTGGCCCCCATGAACTGGTCTTCGCGGGACCACTCCCAGATGGCCGGCCGGCCGGTCTTCATTGTGGCCAGTAGGCAGAGATCCTCGCAGATCATCTCCTGCTTGCCGCCGAAGCCGCCGCCGACCCGCTCGGTGAACACGTGCAGGTCGCGGTCGCGCAGGCCGAAGAGGTAGCAGAGCTTGCTTCGCACCACGAACGGGCCCTGCGAGCTGGTCCGCACATGATAGCGGCCGTCCTCGCCCTTCCAGGCGATCGCCCCGTGGGTCTCGAGATGGACATGCTGGACGCGGGAGGTCGAATAGATGTTCTCGTGGACTACGTCGGCCTGGGCGAAGCCTTCGGCGACGGCGCCGACCTCGCCCTGGATGTCGGCGAAGACATTCCCTCTGTTGGTCCCGCCGTGGTCGTGAAGGATCGGCGCGCCCGCCAGCATCGCCGCCTCGGGATCGAAGATCGCCGGCAGAACCTCGTAGTCAATTTGGAGCGCGCGGCAGCCGGCCGCCGCCGCCGCCTCCGTCTCGGCGACCACGGCGGCGACCCGCTGGCCGACGAAGCGGACGACATTGTCGAGCATGTAGGTATCGTCCGGATCGACCAGATGATCCTCGTGCAAGGCGGTGCTGTAGAGGCGGCGCGGCGTGTCCTCCCAGGTGAAGACCTCGACCACGCCCGGAATGGCTAGGGCGCCGGCCTTGTCGATGCGGGTGACGCGGGCGTGGGCGTGGGGCGAGCGCGCCACCTTCAGTTGCAGCGCGCCATCGACCACCACATCCATGGTGTAGCGCGCCTTGCCGGTGACGATCCCTTGGCTGAAGGGGTTGGCCAGGCTGGCCCCCATGGCCGAGCCGGCCTTGTCGCCTTGCGTGTTGGAAACGCCGCCGATGGCGTCGACAATGGAGCGATAGCCGGTGCAGCGGCACAGGTTGCCCTTGAGCGCGTGGGGCAGGTCTTGGCGCTGGGCGTCGGTGAGCGAGGCCGCGGTCATGATCATGCCGGCGGCGCAGAATCCGCATTGGAAGGCCTGGGCGTCTAAGAAAGACTGCTGGAGGGGGTGAAGAACACCGTCCCGCGACAGGCCCTCGATGGTGGTGACGGCGTGATCGGCGGCGCGGAAGGCAGGCACGAGGCAGGAATTGACCGGCTTGCCGTCGAACCACACCGTGCAGGCCCCGCAGTCGCCCTGGTCGCAGCCCTTCTTGACGCCCACGCAGCCCAGGTCGCGCAGGAAGGTGCGCAGGCACTGGCCGGGCCGGGGCTCGGCCGAAACGACTTCGCCGTTGAGGGTCAGGTTCACGCGGCGCAACCCGCCGCGAGTTCGGCGCGAATCTGCTCGGCGAAATAGGCGGTGAGGTGGCTCTTATAGGGGGCGCTACCGTGAACGTCGTCGAAGTAGCCGTCGGAGGGGATCGTCGCTTCGATCGAACCGCTCAATGCGTCCGCGGCGGGGAGACTCTCGAAGTGAAGCACGACGGGACGGGGCGTCGCGGCGGTGACGGTCAGGCGGAAATCGCGACCGCCCGCGCCCACCGTCCCCACGATCAGGGCGGCCGAGCGGCCGAGATGAGTCAGCGACATCTGCCGGACGGCGAAGCGTTTGGAGAGCGCGCTCGCCGGCAAATGGACGCTTCGCAGCAGCTCGCCTGGCTCCAGAATATTGGCGTGATTACCGGTGACGAAATCGGCGATCGCCACTTGGCGGGGCAGGCCGCCGCGGGGCAAGAGGGTGGCCACCCCCTGCAGGGCGGTGGTCAGGGCGATCATGGCGCCGGCCGGCAGGGACATGCAGATGTTGCCGCCCACCGTGGCCGTGTTCCACACCTTGTGCGAGGCCAGCAGAGCGTTGCAGCAGGTGCGGAACAGGGGGACGGCCGCCCATTCGGCCGGTCCCTCGAAGGCGTGCAGTTGGGCGATCCTGCAGGTCGCGGCGATCTCCAGGCCCTCGGCCGACGCGATCAGCGCCGGCCAGCCCAGGGCATCCAGATCGATCAACGTATCGAGCCCGGCTTGCGGCTCGGAGAACAGCCAGGTTCCCCCGCCGAGCCACGCCAAGCCGTCGCGCCAGCCGGCGACCTCGTCGGCGGAAACGGGGCGCCGGACCTCGGTAACCGTGTCGAGGTTCATTTCAGATCGGCGATGGAGGTCGGGCCGGGGCCCGGCGTCACCAGGGTCGGCCATTGATGGGAGCCGAACGGCACGGCCGGCGGCAGGAACGCCTTGCGGCCGAGCTTGGCGCTCTCCTCGATGATGGCGGCCCGCGCGTCCCCGCCCATCAATTCATAGTCCATCAGGTGGTAGTTGCCGAAGAAGATCGAGCCCACCGAGCGGTCGGAAATGATCCGTGTCAGCCCTTCGAGCATGTCGTCGGGCGTGGTGGTGAACGACACGGTCTCGATCAGCATCAGGCGGTCGTTGATGGCGTCAGGCGGGAAGAACTGCGCCAGCACGCTGAACAGCACATTGTTCTGCCGGGCCACGTAGATGGTGTTGCTGGCCGCGTAGGTCTTGTCCCAGTCGCTTCCTAGCATCGCCTTCCAGCCGCCGATCACCCCCATCCAGTGGGCGACCTGGACGTGCGCGGCCCAGGAGACGTCCTTGGCGAGGAACGGCGCCTGCCGCCTGCCGAATGCGTCGAGATCGGCCTGGGAGATGGCCCTCTTGGCCGCGCAGGCGTCCATGAAGGCGATGTTGTTCTTGAGAATGGTCTGGTTGTTGGCCCGATAGTCGGCCGGCATTTCCGTGGCGTCCAGAGTGGCCAGGGCCGACTTCATGCGGCTGCGATAGGAAGCCATCGGCCCGCGCCAGGACTGGTTCGCCGGGTTATCGACAAAGGGCGCCACCACCTCGGCCAGGGCCATGGTGCTGTGCCCGATCGATTTGAGCAGTTGATAGGGCAGCGGCACGGACGGCGCCTCCAGCGGCGGCTGACCCGGCCGATAGAGGATGAAGCGCCCTCCCGCCCCGGAGAACAGGCCCAGGATCACCGGATGCTGGGCGAGGATGTTCTTCTGGAAGATGTGGCCGGAATTGCCGTAGAGGTCGAACATGGCCGCGTTCAGGGCCAGGACGTCCCCGTTCGCCGTCTGGGCCGGCGTCGAAGCCGCCTCGCCGGCGATGGGCTTCATATAGTCCGGAACCTCGGCGGCGATCGCCGCGCCGCCCAGGGCCAAGGCCAGCGCCATCAGGCTCGCGCCCAGGGCGCGTCGCCGCTGCAAAAACCGTCGCACTGATTTCCCCTCAAAAAAGACGCCGGTCGCCAACAACGGTGCCGACGCTCACACTCCGCCCGCCGCCACGCCAAACGAACGGTCTTTCTGCGCCGGACTAGAACAGAAGTCGGCGGCGGTGTCAGGTTTTTTTGGGGTTTCGCGCGGCTCGGGCCGATATTTCGCGTTCGCCCTGGCGCGCCAGCGCTGTCGCCGGATCGAATTCCGCGAGACGAACCGCTCCGTGTGGGTGGATATCGACGCCTACCGCCCCCGGGCGCCCATCAACGCGCTCACATCCTTGATCAACAAGAACAAGTGAAACGGATCGGCGGGCGACGGGTCGAAATCGAAGCGTTCATAGAAGGCGCGCGCTTCGTCGTCTTTCGCGTGTGTGGCGGAGGCCCGGATGCCGGCGATGTCGGCCGCCCGGAGGGTGCGCAGCAGGGCGTCTTTGAGCAAGTCCGCGCCGATCCCTTGGCCTGACGCGGGGCGCTCAGCGCCAACCGCGCCAACAGCATGATCGGCACGGGGTGATGGGCAAGGCCCTTGGTCGGCCGCTCCGGCGCGCCGTCATGGGCCACCTCGCCCACCACGAGGGTGTAGTAGCCGATCACCGTGTCGGCCTGGAGGGCGACATAGCTTTGCGACGCGCTCGCCTGCTGGCTCTGAAGCGCATGACGGACGAGAAAGCGATTCAGGGCCCCTTTGCCGCAATCGAAGGCGTCGAGGGGATGATCGCGGCGGAGCTTCTCGATGCGAAGCCCGGATGACATCGCGCCTCGGCGCGCTCGATGACGCTGGAGCCCGCCAAAAGCTCACCAAGACGCGGCAGCGGGCGGGGCGGGGCATCGAGGGCGGCCTGAAATCGCGCCCATCGCTCGGCGTCGATGCCGAAGCGCCGGCGATCCGGCAATGCTTCCTCGGCGCGCGCCAGGGCGCTTTCCAGCACGAATTCGCTCACCGAGCGCCGGCTGGCCGCCGCCGCGGTTGCAACAGGCGCTTGGCCGCCGCGGTCAGTCGCAGGTCCAGCTTTTCGGTTCGGGGCGAGGTGCTCATGGCGTGATCCTTTCCGGTCGCCGATACCATTTACGCCCGACATTTGTCACGACAAACTCAACGCGGGCCCAGGTGACGGGCCGCCCCTCAGATCTCCAGCGGGCGATCCGAAAAGTCCTGGGCGCGGGGGCCGGTGGCGGGGAAGTGTTGCTTCAGCGCCGCGCCACAGATTTCCACCGCCTCGACGATGCCGCTCGTCGGATCGCGACCGCCTTTCATGGCGCCCGCGATGGCGGTTGCGGCGCGGGTCCACGGCGCTTCGCCGGCCTTCTGGTGGATGGCGGCGTCGGCCAGGATCTGGACCTGGCGGTCGTCCACGGCGACGAAGATCAGGACCCCGGTCCGGCTTCCGCGCGCCCGAGCGGCGATGGCGGCGAACTGCTGACCGGCGAGCTTGGCCACGCGGTGGCGCTTGAGCAGGGGCGGGGTCAGGCGCCGGCGCACCGCCGGAATGGCGACGACGAGGGCGACGGCGATAAAAAGCAGAACCTGGAGAGCGGCGTAGGCGGCGAGAGCCAGGCCGAGGTCGCTTTCCAGGGACCCCGGCTGGGCCAGCAGCCAAGCGCCGCCGAGGGCGGCGGTGAGGGGGTGAACGCCAAGGGCCAGGGCGAGGGGCGGCAAGGCCAGCGCGACCGCCGCCGCCCAGGCCAGCGGAACCTCGCGGTAGGCGGAGACCTCGGCCGCCAGGACGCAGACGATCTCCCCGGCCGAGCCTTCCTCGGCCCTGGCCACCGCCGCCTCGATACGGTCTTCGTCAATGGCGGTGAGCATCCTACCAGCCTCCCGAGGCGCCACCGCCGCCGCCCGAGCCGCCGCCGCCGCCAAAGCCGCCGCCCCCGCCGAATCCTCCGCCGCCAAACCCCCCGCCGCCGCCCCAGCCGCCGCGCGAGCCGCCCAGGATCATCATCGGCAGCAGCCAGCCCATTCCGCCGCCCCCTCGGCCGCGCAGCAGGTGAAAGCCAATGAAAAAGAGAAAGAAGATCGGAATGAGGGCGCCCAGCGGATTGCCGTGCGAGCGCGGCGGCGCGGCGGCGGCCTGGGCGGCGCGGGTCTCGGCCGCCGACTGGTCGAGGCTGAGCTGGCCGATGATGGCGTCGGTCCCATCGACGATGCCGCCCTGGACGTCGCCGGCTCGGAATTTGGGCAGCACGGCGCGTTGGAGAATCACGCTGGAGAGGGCGTCGGTCAGCACCGGCTCGAGGCCATAGCCGACCTCGATGCGCACCTTGTGTTCGCTGGGCACGACGATGAACAGCGCCCCGTTGTTGGTCGCCTTCTGGCCGATCCCCCAATGGCGCAGGAGCTGGTAGCCGTAGTCGGCGATGTCGTAGCCGCCGAGGCTCGGCAAGGTCACCACCACCAGTTGGCGGGTGGTCTTCTGTTCGAGGGCCTCGAGCTTGGCGGTGAGCGTCCCCACGGCGGCGGGGGTGAGCACGTGGGCGTCGTCGACCACCCGGCCGGTCAGCGGCGGAAATTGCGGCGCCGCGAGAGCCGGCGCGGCGAAGACGAGCAGCAGGAGGGCGAGAGCGCCGGCCAGCCGGCTCATGGATTGGCCGGAGCCGGCGCGGGAGTCGAGGCCGGCGCCGGACCGCTCGGCGGCGGCGAGCCGGGGGCGGCGCCGGGCGTCGCCCCGAAGTCCACCGTCGGGGCGGACTGGGCGGCGGCGTTGGCCGAGAACAGGGCCATGGGCTTTTCGTTGTGATAGAAGGTCCCGGCCCACAGGATTCCAGGGAAGGTCCGCAGGGTGGTGTTATAGACCCTGACCGCCTCGTTGTAGTCGCGGCGGGCCACCGCGATGCGGTTTTCGGTCCCCTCTAGCTGCGATTGCAGGGCCATGAAGTTCTCGTTGGATTTGAGGTCGGGGTACTTTTCCTGGATCATCATCAGGCGTCCCAGCACGCCGGAAAGCTGATTCTGGGCCTGCTCGTACTGCTGAAAGACGGCGGGGTTGGTGATTGTGGACGCATCGACCTTGACCTGGGTGGCGCTGGCGCGGGCCTGAGTCACCTGCACCAGCACGCTCTTTTCCTGCGCCGCGAAGCCCTTCACCGTGGCGACCAGGTTGGGAATGAGGTCGGAGCGACGCTGATAGTCGTTCTGCACGTCGGCCCAGGCGGTCTTGGCTGCTTCCTGCTGGGTGGGGATGGTGTTGATCCCGCAGCCGGCCAGGGCGACGGGAAGGGCGAGAATGAGCGCGGCGCGCGCCGGGCGGCGAAATGGGTGTGGCAAGGAAGGCCCCTCCAGGCGGTCATCGCCGCGCGCGAGCCGGCGGCGAGGCTCAAATCTAGTATGCCGGGCCGCTCGCCGCCAAGCTTTTCGTTGAAATGCCCGGCCGCGAGCGCATAGCCTAACGCGCATGGACCGCCGAATCTTCCTCGCCGTCGCCCTGGCCGGCCTTGTCCCCGGCGCCGGCTTCGCCGCCGATCCGGCCCCCGCCGAGCTGCTGGGCGCCAGCGGCGAGGCGTATTTCACCGACTGGCTCAACGATTTCTACGCCAGAAGCCTGGCGGGCGGCTTCCCCCGGCCGCTACTCGACCGCGAGCTGTCGGGCCTTTCGCCGGATCCCCGCGTGGCGGCGCTCGACGCCCGCCAGCCCGAGTTCGCCAAACCGGTGAGCGACTACATCAACGGGGCGATCAGCCAGGCGCGCATCGCCACCGGCCGCGCCAAAAGCGGATCGATCCCCCAGTTCGCCTCCATCGAGCAGGCTTATGGCGTGCCCCGCGACATCCTGATCGGGGTGTGGGCCATGGAATCGAACTTCGGGGCGCTGCAGGGCAATTTCGACGTCGTCCGCTCCCTGGCTACCCTGGCGGCGGCGGGGCGGCGGCGGCCGTGGGCGGAGGGCGAACTGCTGGCCTCCTTGCGCATCCTCGCCGCTGGCAATGTGACGAGGGCCCGGCTCAAGGGCTCCTGGGCCGGGGCCATGGGCCAGACCCAGCTTCTGCCCACCACCTATCTCGCCTCGGCGGTGGACGGCGATGGCGACGGGCGGCGCGATATTTGGGGATCGGCCCCCGACGCCCTGGCTTCGGCGGCCCATCTGCTGGCCAAGGGCGGCTGGCGGCGTGGCGAGGGGTGGGCGCGCGAGGTGATCCTGCCGGCCGGCTTCGACTATGGCTTGTCGGAGGGGTCCCACGAGGTTCCGGCCTGGTGGCGGGCCAAGGGCGCCCGGCCGGCGGACGGACGGGGATGGAGCGCGGCCGACGCCGGCGCGCCGGCCGTCCTGATCCTCCCCTCCGGGGCGGGTGGGCCGGCATTCCTGCTCCTGTCCGACCGTTTCGCCATCCGCACCTATAACAACTCCACCGCCTACGCCCTGGGGGTGGGCCTGCTCGCCGACCGCTTCGCCGGCGCCGGCCCGCTGCGAACGCCCTGGCCCCACGAAACGCCGCTCTCCCTGACCGATCGGCTGGACGCGCAGGGCGCCCTCATCAAGCTGGGCTTCAACCCCGGCCAGCCCGACGGCGTGGTCGGGGCGGGAACCCGCGCCGCCCTGCGCGCCTGGCAGAAATCGGCGGGCCTGGCGGCCGACGGCTACCTCTCGCCCGACATGGTCCGCCGCCTGCGCGCGGCGGCCCAGAATCGGGCCTGAACCGCCCGGGTGGAAAAAAGTGATCACGCCTTTGTGAACTCTTCCCTTGCGTTCACACACGAACACGGCATATTTGGCCAGCGTTCGAGGCGAGTCGGCCGTCGGCGGGTCCCTAAGGCGGGGGTCGTCGGCGCGGGGCTCGCCGCCCAATCATGGCGCTTAAACCTCACCCAAGGGGATCCAAGGACAATGACTTCCAATCTTATCCGCTCAGTGGTCGTCGCCGGCCTCGCCGTCGGCGCTCTTTCCGTCGCCGCCTGCAACAAGCCGGCCGATAAGTCCGCCGACGCGGCCAACGCCGCCGCCGCCGACGCTTCGACCGCCGCCGCCGACGCGAACAACGCCGCCAATACGGCGACGACGGCCGCCACCGACGCCACCAACTCGGCGACCAACGCCATGGCGCCGGCCGCCGCCTCCGCCAATTCAGCGGCGATGTCGGCCAGCGACGCCGCCAAGTCGGCCGCCGCCGCCACCAACTCGGCCTCGGACGCCGCCAAGCAGTAAGCTTCGCGAGCAACACTTTGTTGGGAAAGGGCCGCCCTCGATGGGGCGGCCCTTTTTCGTTGTGACCATGGCGCCGCGAACGCCCACGCCGGATTTCGATCCGCGCCTCTCGCCGGCTGTCTGGGGCGAGGATGGGTCACCCCGATCGCGCGCCTATAACGATGTTTATTTTTCCGCCGATGGCGGCCTGGCCGAGGCGCGGGCGGTGTTTCTGGCCGGCTGCGGACTGCCGGCGGCCTGGGCCGGGCGCGGGCGGTTCGTGGTCGCCGAACTGGGCTTCGGGACGGGCCTCAATATCGCCGCCCTGCTGGATCTGTGGCGAGCGGCCGGGCCGCCGGGCGGACGCCTTTCCATCTTCAGCGTCGAAGCCAACCCCTTGGCGGCGGACGAGGCGGCCCGCGCCCTGGCGCCGTGGCCCGAGCTGGCCCCGATCGCCGAGCGGCTGATCGCCCGCTGGCCGGGCCGGGCGCGCGGCTTCCACCGGGTCGATTTCCCCGAATTCGCGGCCACCCTCGATGTGGCGGTCATGGAGGCGGCCGCCGCCCTGGCCGCCTGGAGCGGGGCGGCCGACGCTTGGTTCCTCGACGGCTTCGCGCCGGCCCGCAACCCGATGATGTGGCGCAAGGAGGTTCTGGGCCTGGTGGCGCGGCGCTCCGCCCCCGGCGCGCGGCTGGCCACCTACAGCGTCGCGGGGCACGTCCGCCGCGATCTCGCGATCGCCGGTTTCGCGGTGGAACGGCGGCCGGGCTTCGGCGCCAAGCGCCAGCGGCTGGAGGGGCGTCTGGCAGCGGCGGCGAGCCCCGTCGCCACATTCCCGCCGGCGCAGGGGCCGCGTGTGGCCATTGTCGGGGCGGGAATCGCCGGAGCGGCCCTGGCGCGGGCGTTTCGCGCCTTGGGCGTGACCGCGGCGGTGTTCGACGCGGCTGGCCCGGGCGCCGGCGCGTCGGGCGGCCCCGCCGCCCTGGTGACCCCGAGGCTGGACGCCGGCCTGGCGCTGCCGGCCGCTCTGTTCGCCCAGGCCTTCCGCCGCGCCGTCGCCCTCTATGGCGGCCTGCCCGACATCATCCTCGCCCGCGGCGCCCTCCAGCTTCCGGCGGGGCCGAAGGATACGGCTCGCTTCGCCACCCTCGCCGGCAGCGACCTTTTCGAACCGGGGCGCCTGCGCCTGGCCGACGCCGCGGAAACTTCACGCCGGCTGGGGGAGAGCGTCCCGGCCGCCCTGGCCATCGAGGACGCTCTTACCGTCGAGCCCGAACCCCTTCTCGCCGCCTGGCTGGGTGAGACCCGGCGCGCCCGGGTGAAGGCGATCGACTGGGCGGGCGGTCGGTGGCGGCTGCTGGGCGAAAGCGGCGACCTGATCGCTGAATCCGAATTGTTCTTCCTGGCCGCCGGCATGGAATGCGCCCGTCTCGCGCCGGGCCTGCCGCTTACCCCCGTGCGCGGCCAGGCGAGCGTGGCGGCCGGCGTGGCGGCGCCGACCGCCGCGGCGTTCGGGGCCTATGCCGTCGCCACCCGCGACGGCATGCTGTTCGGCGCCACCCACGACCGGGGCGAGGAGAGCGTCGAGGCGCGGCCGCTCGACCACGCCCGCAATCTCGAAGCCCTGGCGCAAGGGCTGCCCGCCCTCGCCGCGCGCCTCGCCGGCGCCCCGCTGGCGGCGCGCACCGGGGTTCGCGCCGCCACCGGCGACTACCTGCCCCTGGCCGGCCCGGTTCCGGACGCCCCGCCCGGCCTCTTCGTGTTGGGCGGCCTGGGCTCGCGCGGCTTCACCCTGGCCCCCCTTCTCGCCGCGCACTTGGCCGTCCTGGCCCTGGGCGCGCCCCCGCCTTTGCCAGCCGACCTGGCCGCCCTTGTCAATCCGGCCCGCTT
>JBPCMA010000202.1:0-6937 GCA_051002715.1 Caulobacteraceae bacterium | reverse complement strand
TCGAATGGATCGCGCCAAGGTTACGGCGGAGGGCAGGATGAGCCTGCCGGCCGATTTGCGCCGACGGCATGGCCTGGGCCGTGGCGGCGAGGTGCTCGTGGAGGATATGGGCGACGCCATCGTGTTGCGCACGGTGGATCAGGCTGTCGCCAGGGCTCAAGCGATGAGCCGCCGCCTGATCAGCAGCCGTTCCTGTTGCCAAACGTCGCCTTGCCCACGTCGAAGCCCGTGTTGGTGAAGATGCCGTTGTTGTCGAAGACGCCGACGCCGAAAATGCCGGACTTGGCGGGGGCGACGAACTCCACGTAGTCAAGCTCGGCGGTGTCGCTTGCGTGTCCGATGGTCACCAGCAGGAAGCGGCCGATAACCTGGAATTGGCCGAAGGTCTGGCTGGCGTCCAGCACCGCCGGGCCGCTGTGTGGGAAGCCGCCCTGGCCATTGTCGGTCAGAACTAGGCAGCCGGTGAAGTTGTCGTTCCCCGCTTCGGTCACGGCCACTGGAAAGCGGCCGCTGTAAAGGCCCGTGGCGGCGCCGGCCTGGGCGGCGCTGGCCGAGGGGGCGAAGCCGAGGGCCGCCAGGGCGGCGATGGCGATGGCGATGGTTGGTTTCATGGCGGTTCTTCCTGCTTTTGACTTGGGTGGTCGCCGGGATGACGCCGCCTCCGTCGTATGTGCCGCCGCGGCGCCCAAAGGTTCAAAACGGCGGCTCTTTTTTTTGAGACACGACTGCCGCCGTATTTGCGCTATCGGACGGTGACGAATTTCGATCGTGTTTTTCCTTATCGGCGGCGCGGAAAAAGCCGCCTGGAAGCTTAGCGCTCCGGCGGGAAGACTGGGGATCGCATTTTAAATCAGCGCCGGTTGGCTGGAATTTCGCGCGGAAGGCTATTCGCGGCTTGACAAAACGCAATCTTTATGTTCCTGTTCCGTTCGTGGATGGTGACCGCGCCATAGAACCCGCCACCCAACCCGCCGCCGGCTTGTGCGAGGCGGTCGGCCTCGATCCGGCCCGCCTGGCCTGGAAGGACGACGGCTGGGTGGTAAAGGCCGATCCGGACGATCCATCGCGGCCCGGCGATACACCGCTGAAGACCTGGCGTCCGGTCTTTCCCTCCGCCATCCCGGTTGCGCCGATCCCCGTCCCGCTGGAATGATCGGACCCGCGCCGCGCCATGCTTTCGCCATCGCACCGGGCCATGGCGCGCGCTCCGTTTCCCGCTAAAAGGCGCCGATGGACCCCGCCGCCGCGATCACCCCCGAGAGCTTTTCGCTCATCCACCTCTTCCTGCGCGCCGACTGGGTGGTGAAGGGGGTGCTGCTGGGCCTGGCCTTCGCCTCCCTGTGGTCGTGGGCGGTGATCATCGACAAGCTGTTTCGCATGGGCGCCTTGAACCGCGAGGCCAACCGCTTCGAGAGCCAGGTGGGTTCGGGCCGCTCGCTGGAGGATATCGCCGCCGAGGCCGGCGAAGCCCCCCGCCACGCCCTGCCGCGCATGCTCCAGGCGGCGCTTCGCGAATGGCGCGAGGCCCGCGCCAAGGGCCAGCTCGCCGGCGGCGCGGCCGACGCCCAGGCCGCCTTCCTCATCCAGCGCATCGACCGGGTGCTCGACGCCGCCGTGGCCCGCGAAAGCCAGCGGGTGGAGGAGGGGCTGGGGAGCCTGGCCATCGTTGCCACCGCCTCGCCGTTCATCGGCCTTTTCGGCACTGTGTGGGGGATCATGACCGCCTTTCAGGCCATCGCCATCCAGAAGAACACCAACCTCTCGGTGGTCGCGCCCGCCATCGCCCAGGCCCTGTTCGCCACCGCCATCGGCCTGGCCGCCGCCATTCCGGCCTATATCGCCTACAACAAGTTCTCCACCGACGCCGGCAAATACGCCGCCCGCCTGGAAGGCTTCGCCGACGATCTGGTGACCGCCATCCAGCGGCGCCTGGCCGAGCGGAAGTAGGCGCCGCGGTGGCCCTCTCCACCCATGACGCCTTCTCGGCCGGCCGGCGGCGGGGCCGGAGCCGGCGCGGCCGCCGCGCGGCCCTGTCGGAAATCAACGTGACGCCGCTGGTGGACGTCATGCTGGTGCTCCTGATCATCTTCATGATCTCCGCCCCCCTGCTCACCGTGGGCGTGCCGCTCCAGCTGCCCAAGACCGAGGCGGCGGCCATGCAGGATCAGACCGAGCCCCTCACCGTCTCGGTGCGCGCCGGCGGCCAGGTGTTCCTCAACGAGACCGAGGTTCCCTTCGCCTCTCTCTCGCCGGCCCTCGTCGACATGGCCGGCCAGGGCTTTTCCAAGCCGATCTATGTGCGCGCCGACGGCCGCGCGCCCTACGCCATCGTCGCCCAGGTGATGGCGGCCCTGTCGCAATCGGGCTTTTCCAGCATCAACCTGATCACCGACACCGGCGGCCCGTCCTCGGGCGTGGCGCAAGGCGATTTCGCGCGCGGGGCGGGCGGCGTCCCAGGCCGCCCATGACCGCTCTTCCCGCCCGCCGGCGCGACAGCCTGACCCCGGCCTTCCTCGCCGCCGTGGCCCTGCACATCGCCCTCTTCGCCGCCGTCCTGCTGCTCAGCCGGCCGGCCCCGATCCCCCTGGGGGCCGCGGTGCCGATCAACATCGTCTCCAGCGCCCCGACCACCGACTCGCGCCCCGCCGAGGCGGCGCCCCAGGTCCAGGCCGCCCAGGTCGAGACCCCGGTCCCGGAGGCCAAGGCGCCGACCCCGCCGCCCGCCCCCGCCCAGCCCGTCGCCGCGCCGGCCCCGGCGCCGGTCAAGAGGGCAAAAGCCAAGCCGACCCCGGCGCCGACCAAACCGGCCCCCGCCTTCAGGCCCCGGCCCGCCAAGCCTGCCTTCAGCCTCGACGCCCTGCAGGCGGACATCGCCAAGGCGGCCCGCGCCCAGCCGGCCCGCCCCGCCTTCGCGGCGCGCGGCCCCACCCGCGCCGAGACCGCGCCGGTCGCCCGCGTCGACGCCGGACAGGGCGTCTCCCAGAGCGACCTGGAAGGCCTGGGCCAACTCCTCAATCGCCTGTGGTTCAAGAACTGCGCGGCCGCCGCCCCGGTCGATGTAACCGTCAAGCTCGCCATCGGCGACGACGGCCGCGTCTCAAGGGCGGACGCGGGCGGCGAACAAGGTTCGGCCGATCCGGCGATCTCCGCCTCCGCGATTCGCGCCGTCGCCGCGGTGCATCAGGCGGCGCCCTATGCGCCGGAATTTCGCGGTAAGAGTTTCTCGGTGAATTTCATCGCCTCGAAGGCTTGTTCCGATCATTAGGAGACGCGCGGCATGACTGGCGGCCGGAGCTTTGTTTTGAGCGTTTGCGCGATGGCGATCGGCCTTCTCGCCGCGATCGCGCCACCGGCCCGCGCCGAGATCGTGATCAATGTCGATCAGGGCCTCAGCCAGCCCCTGCCGATCGCCATCCCCGCCTTCGGCGGCCCCTCGGTCGGCGGCCAGATTTCCCAGGTGATCGCCGCCGATCTCGACGGCTCGGGCCTCTTCCGCTCGCTCGATCCGGCCAGCTTCAAGGAGCCGGTCGCCGATGTCGCCGTCCAGCCCCGTTTCGACGCGTGGAAGGCCATCTCCGCCCAGGCCCTTCTGTCGGGCCAAGTGGTCAGCGAGACCGACGGACGTCTGCGGGTCGATTTCCGCCTGTGGGACGTCTATGCCGGCGAGCAGCTTCTGGGCCTGCAGTTCACCTCCACGCCGGAAAACTGGCGCCGCGTCGCCCACAAGATCAGCGACGCGGTTTATGAAAAACTCACCGGCGCGCCGGGCTATTTCGACACCCGCATCGTGTTCGTCGCTGAAGGCGGCACGCGGGCCAAGCCGGTTCGCCGCCTGGCGATCATGGATCAGGACGGGGCTAATCCCAGCTACCTGACCGACGGCTCATATCTGGTCTTCACCCCAAGATTCTCCGCCGACAGCCAGGAGATCACCTACATGGCGCTGCGCCCCACCGGCTCGAGCGTCTATCTGCTCAATATCGACACCGCCCGCCAGGAAACCCTGGGCCATTTCACCGGCATGGTGTTCGCGCCGCGCTTCTCGCCCGACGGTCGCAAGGTGGCCTTTTCGGTGGAGCGGCAAGGCAATTCCGACGTCTATGTGATGGATTTGGGCAGCCACGCCATCACCCGGGTCACCACCGACCCGGCCATCGACACCTCGCCTTCCTTTTCGCCCGATGGGGGTCAACTGGTGTTCAATTCCGATCGCGGCGGCTCGCCTCAGCTCTATGTGATGAACGCCGACGGCTCGGGCGTTCACCGCATCTCCTTCGGTTCGGGGCGCTACACCACGCCGGTGTGGAGCCCGGACGGCAAGCTGATCGCCTTCACCAAGCAGGACGGCGGGGCCTTCCACATCGGGGTGATGCGCCCCGACGGGTCGGGCGAGCGCCTGCTCACCGCCAGCTATCTTGACGAGGGGCCCACCTGGGCGCCCAACAGCCGCACCATCATGTTCTCCCGCCAGTCGCGCGGAGCGGGCGCGCACCTGTGGCTGGTGGACATTTCCGGGCGGCCGGCGCGGCCGGCGGCCTACCCGCTGGGCGCTTCCGATCCGGCCTGGTCGTCGCTGCTGCACTGATCGCCCCGGCAGGGTGGAACGGCGCCGCCACGCCCCGGTCACAATTGAACGTCTTTTGGCTTAAGAAGGTTTTCTCGGGCGCGGGCCACGGCCGCGACACCCTTCGAAGGCTCAGACCAAGGAGTTCGGCGATGAATCTTCCCGACCGGCGGATCGCCCAAGCGGCGCTGATCGCCCTGGCGGCGCTCGCCCTGGCCGCCTGCGCGTCCCACCCCAAGCCGATGGGACCAGCGCCCACCGCCCAGACGCCGCGATACCCGCCGCCCGTCTACGGAAGGCCGACGCCGGCCCCGCCGCCCGGCCCGGTCGGCGAGAGCGAGGAGTCGGGAACGCCAGCCCCCGGCTCGGAGCGCGATTTCGTGATCAACGCCGGCGAACGGGTCTATTTCGACTTCAACCGCTACGACCTGCGCGACGACGCCCGGCCCATTCTGGACGCCCAGGCTGCCTGGCTCGCCCGCTATCCGGCCGTTCATGTGCGCATCGAAGGCAATTGTGACGAGCTGGGCACGCGGGAATACAATTTCGCCCTGGGCGCGCGGCGGGCCAATACGGTTCGCGAATACCTGATGGGCCGCGGCGTCGGGGCCGGCCGCATCGAGACGGTCTCCTTCGGCAAGGAGCATCCCATCGACACCTCCGGCGGCGAGGAGGCGCAGGCCCACAACCGCAACGCCCACACCGCCCTCACCGAGGGGGCGCGCTAGGGCGCCGCCATGACGCTGCATCGCCGACTCGCGGCGCTCGCCGGGGCCGCCCTGGCCCTGATGCTGGCCGGCGAGGCCGTCGCCCAGGTCCCGCTGGATGAGAGCCTCGACGAACACTCGGCCAAGCGGCTCGACCGCATGGAAAAGGCGATGCGCGAACTGCGCGCCATCGTCTTCCAAGGCCGCGAGACCGGCCAGCCGGTGGTGGTCCAGCCGGCCGAGACGCAAGGCCAGCTCGTCTCCCTGTCCGATCGGCTCAACGATCTCGACCAGACCCTGTCTCGCCTCAACGGCCAGATCGAGGTCATCCGGCACGATCTCGATCTGGCGCGCCAGGAGGCTCTGGACCTGCGCGCCCAGAACGCGACCCTCAAGGACCGGCTGACCGCCCTTGAGCAGCGACCGCAGGCCCCGCCGCCGCCCCCGCCTCCGCCGGAACCCCAGGCGGCCGCCCCGCCGCCGCAGGATCCGGCCGAGGCCTTCGCCGCCGCCAAGGCCGCCTACGACGGGGGCGATTCGCCGAGCGCCGAGGCGGCCTTCCGCGACTACGTGGACCGCTTCGGCGAGTCGCCGCGCGGCCCCGAGGCCCGCTACTATCTGGGCCGCGTCCTGCTGGGGCGGCAGGCCTTCGCCGACGCGGCCACCGCCGATATCGGGGCCATCCGCGGCTGGCCACAAACCCGCTGGGCGCCCGAGGCGGTGCTCGACCTGTCGCGCGCCCTGACCGCCCTGAAAAAGCCGGCGGACGCCTGCCAGACCCTCGACGAACTGGCCAAGCGCTATCCCAAGGCGGCGCCGTCCGTGAAAAGCGCCGCCGGCGATCTGCGGGCCCAGGCGCGGTGTGGATGACCCGCCCGCCTCGCCAGGCCGGCCCATCGCCGATCTAGCCAGGGCCGCGCTCGACCGCCGCCTGGAACGCAACGCCGCCGCGCCGTTGGTCGTCGCCTTTTCCGGGGGCGGCGATTCCCTGGCCCTGCTGATCGCCGCCAAGGCCTGGGCCGACGCCGCTGGCCGCCGCCTTCTGGCGGTCACCGTGGATCATCGCCTGCAAGAGGCCGGCGCGGCCTGGGCGGCTTGGTGCCAGGCACGCTGCCAGGGCCTGGGGATCGCCCACCAGACCGCGGTCTGGGAAGGCGACAAGCCGGCGACCGGCGTCGCCGCCGCCGCCCGCGCCGCCCGCCATGGCCTGATCGCCCAGGCGGCGCGGGCCGTCGGAGCGCGGGTGGTCCTGATGGGCCACACGGCCGACGACCGCCTGGAAAGCAACTTCATGCGCGCCGCCGGGACCGGCGTTGCCGACCCCGCCGAATGGGCTCCCTCGCCCGTCTGGCCCGAGGGCAGAGGGGTCTTCATCCTGCGCCCGCTTCTCGCGGCTCGCCGGGCCGACATCCGCCGCGCCCTGACGGCGGCCGGCGAAACCTGGATCGACGACCCGGCCAACCTCGATCCCCGCCAGCCCCGCGGCCGGGCCCGGATCGTCCTGGCCGGCGGCGGCGAGATCGAGCGGGGCGCGCCGCCGCCCCGATGCGCCTTTCTGCTCGCTCATGTCATCGCCGGACCGGCCGGCGACCTGGCCCTGCCGCGCGAGGTTTTGCGGGCGGCGCCGGCGGGCGCAACGCGGGCCCTGATCGGCGCGGCGCTGTTG
>JBPCMA010000201.1:0-8564 GCA_051002715.1 Caulobacteraceae bacterium | reverse complement strand
GACGTCGGAAGGCCCGCTTTGCTTTGCTTTGCTGGGCGCCGCCCCCCCCCCCCCCCAGCGAACTGGATCCGGCTTCCTATGGATTTGCCGAGGCCGACTTCGACCGGCCGATCTTGCTCGATTTCGTGCTGGGGATGGAAAGCGCCACCTTGCGCGAAATCCTCGCCCTTCTGCGGCGCACCTACTGCGGCGCGATCGGGGTGCAGTACATGCACATCACCGATCCGGCGGAAAAGGCTTGGCTGCAGCGGCGCATCGAGGGGTGGGACAAGGAGATCCGGTTCACCCCGGAAGGCAAGATCGCCATCCTCAAGAAGCTCATCGAGGCGGAGAGCTTCGAGCGCTTTCTGGCCAAACGCTATCCCGGCGCCAAGTGCTTCGGCCTGGACGGGGCCGAAGCGGCGGTTCCGGCCCTGGAACAGATCATCAAGCGCGGCGGCGCCCTGGGGGTCGAGGACATCGTCATCGGCATGCCACACCGCGGCCGCCTCAACGTCCTGGCCGCGGTGATGGCCAAGCCCTACCGGGTGATCTTCCACGAGTTCCAGGGCGGCTCGGCCCTGCCCTCGGACATCGAGGGCTCGGGCGACGTGAAATACCACCTGGGCGCCTCGTCGGATCGCGAATTCGACGGCAACACGGTGCACCTGTCGCTCACCGCCAACCCCCGCCACCTGGAGATCGTCAACCCGGTGGTGCTGGGCAAGGCGCGCGCCAAGCAGGCGTTCGTCCTGCGGGCAAATCCCAGCGCCGGGCGAAGCGGCGTGCTGCCCCTGCTGATGCACGGCGACGCCGCCTTCGCCGGCCAGGGCGTGGTGGCCGAGTGCTTCAACCTTACCGGGGTGCGAGGCTATCGCACCGGGGGGGCGATCCACTTCATCGTCAACAATCAGATCGGCTTCACCACCGCTCCGCACTACAGCCGGACCAGCCCCTATCCCTCCGACAGCGCCCTGATGGTCGAGGCGCCGATCTTCCACGCCAACGGCGACGATCCCGAGGCCGTCACCTTCGCCGCCAAGTTGGCCACCGAATACCGCCAGGCGTTCGGCAAGGACGTGGTCATCGACATGTTCTGCTATCGCCGCTTCGGCCATAACGAGGGTGACGATCCGACCATGACCCAGCCGGCCATGTACCGGGAGATCAAGGGCCATCCCTCCACTCGGGAAATCTATGCGAAACGGCTGATCGACGAGGGCGTGGCCAGCGAGGCGGAAATCGCCGGCTGGATGGCGCGGTTCGACGCCTTTCTCGACGCCGAGTTCGAGGCCGGCAAGTCCTATCTGGCCGACAAGGCCGACTGGCTGGACGGCAAATGGACGGGCCTGGCCCTTCCCGACGGCGAGGAGCGCCGAGGCGTCACCGCCGTTCCCCTGCAGAAGCTCAAGGATCTGGGCCTGAAATTCACCTGCGTCCCGGCCAGGTTGGACGTGCACAAGACCGTGCGGCGGGTGATCGAAGGCCGCCACGCCGCCATCGAGGCGGGCGGGCCCATCGACTGGGCCACCGCCGAGCATCTGGCCTTCGCCACCCTGCTCGACCAGGGGTTTCCGGTGCGCCTGGCCGGGCAGGACACGGTGCGCGGAACCTTCGTGCAGCGGCACTGCGATCTGATCGATCAGACCACGGAGGAACACTATCAGCCGCTCTCGCACGTCGCGCCGGGCCAGGCGCATTTCGAGGCGCTGGATTCCGCCCTCTCGGAAGAGGCGGTGCTGGGCTTCGAATACGGCTTCTCCCTGGCCGATCCCAATACCCTGACGCTCTGGGAAGCCCAGTTCGGCGATTTCGCCAACGGGGCGCAGGTGGTGATCGACCAGTTCATCGCCTCGGGCGAGCGCAAATGGCTGCGCATGTGCGGCCTCACCCTGCTGCTGCCGCACGGCTATGAAGGTCAGGGGCCGGAACATTCCTCGGCCCGCCTGGAGCGTTTCCTGCAGCTGTGCGCCGAGGACAACATGCAGGTGGCCAACTGCACCACCCCGGCCAATTATTTCCACATCCTGCGCCGCCAGATGCTGCGCGAGTTCCGCAAGCCGCTGATCCTGATGACGCCCAAGTCCCTGCTGCGCCACAAGAAGGCGGTTTCCGGCCTCGCCGACATGGCGGGGGGCTCGTCCTTCCACCGTGTCCTCCAGGACGACGCCGAGACGGGCGGTCCGACCGGCATCCGCCTGGCGTCCGACGGCGCCATTCGCCGGGTGGTCCTATGCTCGGGCAAGGTCTATTTCGACCTGCTCGAAGAGCGCGAGAAGCGGGGCGCGACGGACGTCTATCTGATGCGGCTCGAACAGTTCTATCCCTGGCCGATGAAATCGCTTTCCATCGAGCTGGCCCGCTTTTCCGCCGCCGACCTCGTCTGGTGCCAGGAGGAGCCCAAGAACATGGGCGGCTGGATGTTCGTCGATCCGTGGCTGGACCTGACCTTGGCCCGGTTGAAGGTTTCGGCCAAGCGGGCGCGCTACGCCGGTCGCCCCGCCTCGGCCTCCACCGCCGCCGGCCTGATGAGCCGGCACGCCAAGGAACTCCAGGCTTTCCTCGCCGCGGCCTTCGCGTGAACGAGGAATCTGGGCTAGATATCGCGCGCATCGCCAGGACGCGGGAGCTTCGCTTGAGATGACCGATATCATGACCCCGGCCCTGGGCGAATCGGTCACCGAGGCCACCGTCGCCAAATGGTCCAAGCAGGCCGGAGATGCGGTGAAGCGCGACGAGGTGCTAGTCGAGTTGGAAACCGACAAGGTGAGCCTGGAGGTGGTCGCCCCCGAGGATGGGACCTTGAGCGAGATCGCCGCCGCGGAAGGCGCCACGGTCAAGCCCGGCGAGGTCCTGGGCCGGCTGGGCCCGGCCACCGCCGTCGCCAAGCCTGCCAAGGGACCCGAGAAGACGGCGCCGAAGGCCGCCCCGTCGCTCCCGCCCGCCGCCCCGTCGCTCCTGCCCGCCGCCCCGTCGCCCGCGCCGCCGCCTGCCGCGCCGCTGGCCCCTTCGGTCCAGCGCATCGTCGCCGAGAACCGGCTCGATCCGGCCGCCATCCCCGGCGGCGGGCGGGACGGGCGGATCACCAAGGGCGACGCCCTGGCCGCCTTGGAAGCGCGCGCCGACCGCCCCGCGCCAGCTCCGCAACCCCCGCCGGCGCGCGAAGTCCATGAGCGCGAGGAGCGGGTGCGCATGACCCGCCTGCGCCAGACCATCGCCCGCCGGCTCAAGGAAGCCCAGGCCAGCGCCGCCATGCTCACCACCTTCAACGAGGCGGACATGAGCGCGGTGATGGCCCTGCGCGCCCGCTATAAGGACGCCTTCGAAAAGCGCCACGGGGTCAAGCTCGGCTTCATGGGTGTCTTCGTAAAGGCTTGCGTGGCGGCGCTCCGGGAGGTCCCCGAGGTCAACGCCGAGATCGACGGCCCCGACTTGATCTACAAGAACCACTATGACATCGGGGTGGCGGTGGGGACCGAGCGGGGCTTGGTCGTGCCGGTGATCCGCGACGTCGACACCCTGAGCCTGGCGGGGATCGAAGCGGCCATCGCCGCCTTGGGACGCAAGGCGCGGGAGGGATCGCTGGCCCTCGACGACCTACAGGGCGGCACATTCACCATTTCCAACGGCGGGGTCTACGGCTCGCTGATGTCCACCCCCATCCTCAACGCGCCGCAGTCGGGCATCCTGGGGATGCACAAGATCCAGGACCGCCCGGTCGCCGTGGGCGGCCAAGTGGTCGTCCGCCCGATGATGTATCTCGCCCTCTCCTACGATCACCGGGTCGTTGATGGTCAGGGGGCGGTGACCTTTCTGGTCAAGGTCAAGGAAGCGATCGAGGATCCGGTGCGGCTGTTGCTGGAGATTTGAGGCGAGGTGGCCCCATCCCGGCCTTCAGCCGTATTTCCCCAAGGGTAGAAGAGAAAGGAAATGTCGGACGCATGCATCTTACCCTGCGCCAACGTGACTCCTCGACCTGTCTCGACGGGATTGATCCGGCGATCATATGAACGACTTTCTACGTCTCCTGGGCCGTTTGTTGCGGCCGTTCGGCTATGATATTCGACGGCGCGGATCCCTAAACCTCCTGCCGCTCAAGGGCATCTCGCCGGTCTCATCGGCCAATCGCGTTCGGACCACTTTCGACCACGATGGAAGTCAGGAACCGACACAAAAGCCAAACCTCGACGACCTCAAAATTATATTCCGTACGTGCTTGACCAGAGACCGTATGGATAAGGCGGCAATCAGGATCGATGCGATCCCCATGGTTGATATAGTGGAACGGTGTTTCTCTTCACTCGTGTCCAGCGTTAACGCAGCGTTACAGGAAGATATACCTCCTCGTATTGAGTTGATTATTTTAGACGACCATTCAGATGAGCCGTATCGCGACGTCATTTTGCGTGTGGCCACGCGGTTGAAATGCGAGTGGACAATTAAAACGACGACAGATAGAGGGCAAGGCGCGTCATTGCATCAACAATTCTACATATCTTCGAGAGGTGACGATTTATACTATTTTTGTGAAGATGATTACATTCACAATCAACGCGCTATTATTGAAATGTGGCTATTTTATCGACAGGTTTTTCAATCAACCGGATCTCATATTATAATTCATCCACAAGAACATGAAGCACTTTATGTGGATTCTTATTACCCGTCCTATCTGATTTTGAGCCCCTACAGACATTGGCGTTCCGTAAGCGACGCAACGCACGTCCTTTTCACGCATACCCATGTGGTCCGTGACTACTGGAGCTATTTTGAAAACACCAAATATGTGGGCAACTATGCAAAAAGACGCATGGGATCGGAGCGGAGGACAACCAATCGATTGGTGGGGCATATACCGTTCTTTGCTCCGATCCCTGCTCTGGCTGGTCATCTTCAGGCGCCTCACCTCCTTCCGCCGTTTTTTGATTGGCGAGCGTTGTGGAATGCCAATGCTCCTGATTGACGGTGGTCTTGGATCGCCGGAGAACTAATCCCAAGCCGCGGGAGAGTCCTGACGTCGCGACTCCTCGCGGCCTATATCAGGCGTCGTGAAACAATATCGAGAGTGAGGCGGCATGGCCGACTATGACGTGGTGATCATCGGCGGCGGGCCTGGCGGCTACAACGGGGCAATCCGCGCCGGGCAGCTCGGCTTGAAGGTCGCCTGCGTGGAAAAGGGCGCCACCCTGGGCGGAACCTGCCTCAACGTCGGCTGTATTCCTTCCAAGGCCCTGCTGCATGCCTCGGAACTCTACGAACTGGCGATGAAGGGTTTCGCCGGCTTCGGCATCGAGGCGACGCCCAGGCTCAACCTGCCGGCGATGATGAAGCAGAAGGGCGACTCGGTCGACGGGCTCACCAAGGGGGTCGAATTCCTGTTCAAGAAGAACAAGGTCGACTGGGTGAAGGGGGCGGGCCGCCTCGTCGGCGAGGGCAAGGTGGAGGTGACCGCCGACGACGGCACGGTGACGAGCCTTGCCGCCAAGGCCATCGTGATCGCCACCGGCTCGGCCCCCGCGCCGCTGGCCGGGGTCGAGGTCGATCGGAAACGCATCGTCGATTCTACCGGCGCCCTGTCGATTCCCGAAGTTCCCAAGAGCTTGATCGTCATCGGGGCCGGGATCATCGGCCTGGAGCTGGGCTCGGTGTGGCGCCGGCTGGGGACGGCGGTGACGGTGGTGGAATTCCTGGACCGCATTACCCCAGGCATGGACGCCGAGACCGCCAAGGCCTTCCAACGGGCCCTGACCAAACAGGGGATCGCCTTCAAATTGGCTTCGAAGGTCACCGGCGCGACGGCCGGAGCCGAGAGCGTCGCCCTGAGTGTTGAGCCGGTGGCCGGTGGCGCGGCCGAGACATTGAAAGCCGACTATGTGCTGGTCGCGGTCGGGCGCCGTCCTTATACAGACGATCTGGGCGTGGAGAGCGCCGGCGTCCGGATCGACGCGCGCGGCTTCATCGACACCGAGAATTTCCGCACCTCGGCGCCCGGTGTCTTCGCCATCGGCGATGTTACCCACGGCCCCATGCTGGCCCACAAGGCCGAGGATGAGGCTGTTGCCTGTATCGAGATCATCGCCGGCAAGGCGGGGCATGTGAACTACGAGGTGATCCCGAGCGTCATCTACACCCATCCCGAGGTGGCCTGGGTGGGCAAGACCGAGGAGGAGCTGAAGGCGGCCGGCGTCGCCTACAAGGCCGGCAAGTTCCCCTTCACCGCCAATTCGCGCGCCCGGATCAACCATGAGGCGGAGGGTTTCGTGAAGGTGCTGGCCGACGCCGGCTCCGACCGCGTCCTGGGCGTCCACATGGTCGGCCCGGACGTCTCCGAAATGATCGGCGAGGCCTGCATGGCCATGGAATTTTCCGCCGCGTCGGAAGACATCGCCCGCACCTGCCATCCCCACCCCACCCGCTCCGAAGCCCTGCGCCAGGCCGCCATGAGCGTCGAGGGCTGGACCATGCAGGCGTAGGGGCGGGCTAGGCCCTCGGATGCGCCTTGGCGTAGGCGCCAAGCAGGGCGGCGGCGTCCACGGCGGTGTAGCGTTGGGTGGTGGACAGGGAGGCGTGGCCGAGGAGTTCCTGGATGGAGCGCAGATCGGCCCCCGCCCCCAGCAGGTGGGTGGCGAAGGAGTGGCGCAGGGCGTGGGGGGTGGCGCGCTCGGAGAGGCCCAGGCGTCCACGCAGGCGTTGCACGGTCGCCTGGACTTGGCGGGGCCTAAGCGGCCCGCCGCGCGCGGCCCTGAACAGGGGCGCGTCGGGCCCCGAGGCGAAGGGCAGGGCGGCGAGATAGAGATCGACCGCCTCGCGTACAGCGGGCAACACCGGGGCCAGCCGCGTCTTGCCGCCTTTGCCGAGGATGCGCAGGGAGGCGGGCAGGGGTGCGTCGGCCCGCTTGAGCGCCAGGGCTTCGGAAATGCGCAGCCCGCAGCCGTAGAGGAGGGTCAGCACCGCCTGGTCGCGCAGCGACGCCCACCCAGCGGTCTCGTCGTCGCCGCCCGCCTCGGCGATGAGGCCGCGCGCCTGATCCTCCGAGACGGGCCTGGGCGCGCCGGGCCGCACCCGCGGGCCGCGCACCAAGGCGAGCGCCTCGTTGGGCGTCTCCAGGCGCCGATCGAGGAAACGGTGAAAATCGCGAATGGCCGACAGCGCCTGCGACAGCGACCGCGCGCCGAGCGGGCGCTCGCCGCCTCGCCGCATGGCCAGATAGGCGCGCAGCTCCGCCGCCGACACCTCTCCTAAGGCGGCGCGACTGACCGCCTCGCCGCGATGGGCTTCCAGGAAATTCAGCCAGGATGCGACGCAGGCGCGGTAGGCGTCCACCGTCCGGGGGCTGGCCCGCCGCTCATGAGCGAGGTGGCCCAGCCAGGCCGCCAATGCTTCCCCGCCGGTCAGGGGGCCGGCCATCGCTCGGCGGTGCGCTCGGCCACCCGGGCCAGGAAGGTCACCAGATCGGCCCCCATGTCGGCGGTGAAGGCGTCCGGGTCGGCCGATCCGAAGGCAATCAACCCCTGGCGGGCCGGGTCCCAGATGGCCAGACGGACCAGGGCGAGGCTGCCGATATGGCGGGCGCCCTCGCCGAAGAGGCCCAGGGCGGTGGGGGCGCGGCCCATCAGGGCCAGGCGCCGGGAACCAAGGATGAGGTCAATCTGGCCGGCCACCAGGGCTCGCCAGCCGGCAGGCGCCGCGCCCGGGCCTTCCAGCCCCACCACGCCGGCCGCCAGGCCGAAGCGCAGGCGGGCCAGCTCGTCGATGCGCCGCGCCAAGTCGGCGTGGTTGCGGGATTCCAGGAGGTCGACCACGGCGGCGTGGGTCTGGGCCTGGGCGGCGAAGTTGGCCCGCGCCATGGCCTCCACGCGCTGGCGCTCGCTCGATTCGCGCTGGTGCGCGGCGGTGATTTTCGAGAGGGCGACCGGGCCGAAGTCGACGATGTTGGCCACATCGAGCCGTAGCCCCAGCTCGGCCAGGAGATCGCCGTCCTCGCGCACCAGATCGCGATGAACTCTCAAGAGGGCTTTCACGGTTTCGGCGAGGGCCGCCGGATCGGTGGCCATCCCCTGTTCGGCGTCGATCAAGGCCAGCCCCCTCGGTTGCGGCCCTGGCGGCGCTCGCCCAGGACCCGCGAGGCGGTCATCAAGCCACCGGCCGGTTAACGGGACTTGAAGGCGGCGCCAAAACTCGGCGAGGAAGAGCCGTGACGCCGCGCATCGCCCAAATCCTCATTCCCCTACCTCTGCCGGAGGCCTTCGACTACGCCGAGCCGGAGGGCATGAGCCTGCGCTTGGGAGACCAGGTGGCCGTACCCCTGGGGCCGCGGCTGGTTCGCGGGGTGGTGGCGGCGCTGAAGGAGGGGACGGGGGGAAACCGGCCGCTCAAGGCGGTCGCCGCGCGCCTGGACGAGCCGCCCCTGCCGCCGCGCACCCTGGAATTCGTGCAATGGGCGGCGCGCTATGGGGTGGATTCGCCGGGCCAGCCGTTGGCCATCGCCCTGCGCGGCTTGCGCGCTCCGCCGCCCAAGGCCCAGCGGCAGCTGGTCGCCAGCGGGAGGGCGCCGGCGCGGCCGACGCCGGCCCGGGCGCGCGTCC
>JBPCMA010000200.1:0-6803 GCA_051002715.1 Caulobacteraceae bacterium | reverse complement strand
TCAAATACGGCGAAGAAACACGCGCCTCCCGCCCCCGCCGGCGAACCCCCGGCGCTTCCCGCCCCCCAGACCGCGCCGCCGCCCGTCCAGTTGCCGCCTCTGAGCGGCGCGACCCCGCGTCCAGCCGCCCATCGCGGCGCCGCTTTACGCGCGGCGCGCCCGGCGCCCGCCTCCACGCAGACGCCGCCTGCATCCGCGCTCACCCTCCCGCCGCTGACCGCGACCCCGCCGCCCCTCGCATTGCCGCCGGTCACCGCCCCAGCGGCGCCGAAGTCTCAATAAGCCTCTCACGCTTTGAGTCCGCGGCGCGGCGTTCCACAAAAAGCGCCACGCGGCGGGCGAATCGGTGCTAGGCTGAACGCCCATGGCCCGGTACATCTTCATCACCGGCGGCGTGGTCTCCTCCTTGGGCAAAGGTCTCGCTTCCGCGGCGCTGGGCGCGCTGTTGCAGGCGCGCGGCTACGGCGTCCGCCTACGCAAGCTCGACCCCTATCTCAACGTCGATCCGGGCACCATGAGCCCCTACCAGCACGGCGAGGTATTCGTCACCGACGACGGGGCCGAGACCGACCTGGATCTTGGCCACTACGAGCGCTTCACCGGCGTCTCGGCCACCCGCGCCGACAACATCACCACCGGCCAGATCTACCAGACCATTCTGGAAAGGGAGCGGCGCGGCGACTATCTGGGGGCCACCGTCCAGGTGATCCCCCACGTCACCGACGAGATCAAGCGCTTCGTCCGGGCCGACCCGGGCGAGGGGGTGGACTTCGTCCTGGTGGAGATCGGCGGCACGGTCGGCGACATCGAGGGCCTGCCCTTCTTCGAGGCCATCCGCCAATTGGGCCAGGAACTGCCGCGCGGCGACGCCTGCTTCGTGCACCTCACCCTCCTGCCGTTCATCAAGACGGCGGGCGAGATGAAGACCAAGCCCACCCAGCATTCGGTCAAGGAGCTGCGCTCCATCGGCATCCAGCCCGACGTGCTGCTCTGTCGCTGCGAACAGGCCATCCCGCCCGAGGAGAAACGCAAGATCGGGCTTTTCTGCAACGTCCGCCCCTCGGCGGTGATCGAGGCCCTTGACGCGCCGCACATCTACGCGGTGCCGCTGGAATATCATCGCCAGGGCCTCGACGCCGAGGTGCTGGCGGTGTTCGGCATCGGCGACGCCGCGGCGCCCGACCTGGCGCGCTGGCGGGAGATTTCCGAGCGCCTGCTCCATCCCGACGGCGAGGTGACCATCGCCATCGTCGGCAAGTACACCGTGTTGAAAGACGCCTACAAATCACTGATAGAAGGGCTCGTTCACGGCGGGATGGCCAACCGGGTGCGGGTCAATCTCGATTGGGTTGAGAGCGAGGCCTTCGAGGGCGAGGACGGGGCGGCCGCCACCCGCCTGGAAGGAGTGCACGGCATTCTGGTGCCCGGCGGATTCGGCGAGCGGGGCTCCGAGGGCAAGATCCGCGCCGCCCGCTTCGCCCGCGAGCGGTCGGTGCCTTATTTCGGAGTCTGCTTTGGCATGCAGATGGCGGTCATCGAGGCGGTGCGCAACGTCGCCGGGGTCGAGGGCGCCTCGTCCACCGAGTTCGCGCCGACCAGCGAGCCGGTGGTGGGGCTGATGACCGAGTGGACGCACGAAAACGCCCGCGAGACACGCGGCGAGGGCGACGACCTGGGCGGCACCATGCGGCTGGGGGCCTATGAGGCGGTGCTGACCCCAGGCTCCCGGATCGCCGAGATCTACGACGGGGCCGCCGCGATCAGCGAGCGCCACCGGCACCGCTACGAGGTCAACATCGGCTATCGCGACGCCTTCGAGGCGGCGGGCCTGAAAATGACCGGCGTCTCTCCCGACGGCCTGCTTCCCGAGGTGGTCGAGCGCGCCGACCACCCGTGGTTCATCGGCGTCCAATACCACCCGGAATTGAAGAGCCGCCCCTTCGCCCCCCACCCTCTCTACGCCAGCTTCATCGCCGCCGCCGTGGAACAGAGCCGGCTGGTGTGAGTGGCGGGCGCGCGATTGTCCGTGCGCCGCCGGGGGCGGGCCGAGATCGAGCATCTCTACGCCAATCAGATCGTCAGCCTGCTCATCGCCGCCGCCAAGACACTAGCCGAGCGGCCCGAACTGGCCAAGCGGGCCCAGCCGACCCTGACGGCCGATAACGCCGGATCCGGTGGACGGCCGGGCTAGGCTAGCCACGGGCGGTTAGCGCGAGGTGTTTCGCCAGAAGTAGGATGCGCGGTTGGAGGGGGCGGTGATGCCGTATTGGGTGTCGGTCACGGTGCAGGCGTAGCTGGCCGAGCTGGCGTCTCCCACGCCGGTCACCCGTGGAGCATAGGTGGCGGCCGCGCCGCCCGTCGACCAGCCCGCGCCCCCGTCGTCGGTCTCCGTCCACAGATAGGTGAAGGAGCCGCTGCCGCCGGTGACCGTGACGTAATTGGTCGGAAAGGTGTTGAACCCGGAGGGGCCGGCGCCGACAAAGGGGCCAGGGTTGATCGTCGCCGTGCGCCCCGACACCCGTTCGGGTGAAGCGAAGCGCTTCCGCGATCCTTAGGCGCGGACACTCGACAATCGGATGCATGAGCCCTATGGGGTTCGCGGCCCTGGCTGGAGCAGCCTGATCAAGCGCCATCCAAACCGGCGGCGGCTCATTTGCCGCATTCGTTTCCGGCGGAACTCGAGGAGAAGATGGCGCTGAGGCTCATCAGTCCGGTGTTCGATCATGGCCGGCGGATTCCCGACGAGCACGCGCGGGACGGCCGCAACATCTCGCCGCCGCTTGAATGGACGGGGGCGCCCGATGGGACCCGCGGCTTCGTGCTGGTGGTCGAGGATGCCGACGCCCCGGGCGGCCCGTTCTGGCACTGGGCGGTCTATGACATCCCGGGCGACCGGATCACGCTTCACGAGGGGGAGGACGTTTCCGGCTACGGGCTCGGCGTCAACGACTTTGGCAATCGCGGCTACGACGGGCCGGCGCCCACGCCCAACCAGGGAACCCACCACTACCATTTCCGGCTGGCGGCGCTCGGATGCGATCATCTGGACGGGCTCGGCGCCGCCCCGCGCGCCGCGGCCGTTTGGGACAGGGCGCGCAAGTCCGCCCTCGATGAGGCGGAACTGGTCGGGACCAGGGCGCCGGCCTGGCGGCCGCGAAACGCCGATCAGGATCGCGCCTCGCAAAATGGTTGAGCCAGGTCGTCATTCGTAATATGGCGCTTTCGTCGGCGCGGTCGCGACCTGTCTGAATTTTCACTCAAATATTCAATCGAGGAGCCTAAAAGAAATGGGTGTGTTCAAGAAAGCACATGGCGGTGATCTTAAAGATTTATATCTGCATGGTTCGGCCGTCGATGAAGAAAAGGTCAATGCCCGGGACTACAAATCGTGGAATCTGACGGAGCGGCAGCTGTGTGATCTCGAGCTGCTGTTGAACGGAGCCTTTTCGCCGCTCGAAGGGTTTCTGACCCGCGACGAGTACGACGGCGTCGTGAATGACATGCGCCTGCCGTCAGGCGTGCTCTGGCCCATGCCCATCACGCTCGATGTGTCGCAAAAATTCGCCGACACGGTGAGCGATGGTGAAAACATCGCGCTGCGCAATCCAGAGGGCGTCATCATCGCGACCATGCGGGTGTCGGATATTTGGACGCCCGACAAGGCGCACGAGGCCAAGAAGGTCTTCGGCACGACGGACCAGACCCACCCGGGCGTCAACTATCTGATGAACCAGGCAGGCGCGGTCTACCTCGGCGGCAAGCTCAAGGGGATCGAGCCGCATCTTCACTATGATTTCAAGCTGCTGCGGCACACGCCGACGGAACTGCGAGCCAAGTTCGAGGAGCTCGGCTGGCGGCGGATCGTCGCCTTCCAGACGCGCAATCCGATGCATCGCGCCCACCAGGAGCTGACCTTCCGCGCCGCGCGGGAAAACGAGGCCAACCTGTTGATCCAGCCCATCGTCGGCATGTCCAAACCCGGCGACGTGGACCACTACACGCGGGTGCGCTGCTACGAGTTGTTGTTGAAGCAATATCCGGAACAGACCACCAGCCTGAGCCTTCTCAACCTCGCCATGCGCATGGGCGGACCGCGCGAGGCGCTATGGCACGCGCTCATCCGCAAGAACTACGGTTGCACCCATTTCATTGTCGGCCGCGACCACGCCGGGCCCGGGAAGGATTCCAGCGGCAAGCCTTTCTACGGGCCCTACGAGGCCCAGGAATTATTGACGAAGCACCAGCAGGAACTCGACATCACCATGGTTCCCTTTCAGGAGATGGTCTACGTCGACGATCTCGCGCAATACATGCCGACGGACGAAGTCAAGCCCGGCATGGAAGTCAAGAATATCAGCGGAACGGAATTCCGCCGCCGACTGCAAGAAGGACTGGAAATTCCGAGCTGGTTTTCGTATCCCGAAGTGCTCGACGAACTGCGCAAGCGGTACCCCCAGCGGTCGACCCAGGGTTTCACCGTGTTCTTCACCGGCCTGTCGGGCTCGGGGAAATCCACCATCGCCAATATTCTTTTGGTCAAGCTTCTCGAAACGGGCGGCCGGCGCGTGACGCTGCTCGATGGGGACCTGGTTCGCAAGCATCTTTCCAGCGAGCTGGGATTTTCCAAGGAACACCGCGACCTCAACATTCAGCGCATCGGCTATGTGGCCTCCGAGATCACCAAGGCCGGCGGCGTGGCGATCTGCGCGCCGATCGCGCCCTACAAGGCGACGCGGCGCTGGGTTCGCGACATGGTCCAGGCCTACGGCGGATTCATCGAGATCCACGTCTCGACCGCGATCGAGGTTTGCGAACAGCGCGACCGCAAGGGGCTCTACGCTCAGGCTCGCAAAGGGCTGATCAAGGAGTTCACCGGCATCGACGACCCCTACGAGATCCCGGAAGCAGCCGAAATGGTGATCGACACCGGGCAACTGTCGGCCGAGTTGGCCGCCCAGCAAATCCTGCTCAAGCTGGAAAGCATGGGATTCGTCCGTTGACGCCGGCGCCGGCCTGAACCGGGCGAGGAAACCCCGGTTGGCCCTGGCGTCGGTGTCGCCCCATCTATCGCTCCGCGCGCCATGATTGGGCCGGCCGACATTCGCGCCATCGCCTTGGCCCTTCCGGAGTCACTGGAAGCGGACCATCACGGTTTCCCCTCGTTCCGCGTGGGCGGCAGGATCTTCTGCACCCTGCGCGAGGATCGGCCGCGGATGATGGTCAAGCTCGACCCCGAGGATCAGCACAATTTCTTCCAGTCCCACCCAGGCGCCATCGAGCCCGTGCCCGGCTATTGGGGACGAAAGGGCGCGACCTATGTGGATACATCGGCGATCGACATGGACTTGACCGAAACGCTTCTGGGTCTCGCCTGGGCGCGCGTGGCGCCGCGCTGCCTCACGCGGCCTTGAAGCGACGGGGCTTTTGCGGCATAGACCGCCGCCACGTCGGCGGCTTCGGCCGCCGCTTCATTTTGAGCCCGAAAATACCGCCATGGCCGTTCCCAAACGCAAAGTCTCTCCCTCGCGGCGCAACATGCGACGCTCGCACCACGCCCTGGGCCCCAACAGCTTCATCGAGGACAAGGACAGCGGCGAACTGCGCCGCCCGCACCACGTCGACCTGAAGACCGGCATGTACAAGGGCCGCCAGGTTCTGGCCGCCAAGGAAGACTAGAGCCCCCCGGCCGAACGGGGCGGGGGGACCGCGCATGAGCCAGATCATCGATATCGTCGGGCGCGAAATCCTCGACAGCCGAGGCAATCCCACCGTGGAGGTGGATGTGACCCTGGAGGACGGGGCGTTCGGGAGGGCGGCGGTTCCTTCCGGCGCATCCACCGGCGCGCACGAGGCGGCCGAGCGGCGCGACGGCGACGCCAAGCGTTATGGCGGCAAGGGCGTTCTGGGCGCGGTGGGGGCGGTGGGTGGCGACATCTTCGACGCCCTGATCGGCGCCGAGGCCGAGGACCAGCGGCGGCTGGACACTCTGCTCATCGAACTGGACGGCGCGGCCAACAAGAGCCGGCTGGGCGCCAACGCCATCCTGGGAGTGAGCCTGGCGACCGCCAAGGCGGCCGCCCAGTCGGCCGGCCTGCCGCTCTACCGATATGTCGGCGGCGTCCAGGCGCGCGTGCTGCCGACGCCGATGATGAACATCATCAACGGCGGGGTTCATGCCGACAACCCCATCGACATCCAGGAATTCATGGTCATGCCGACCGGCGCGGCGAACTTTTCCGACGCCCTGCGCATGGGTTCGGAGATCTTCCACGCCTTGAAGAAAGCGCTCAAGGACGCAGGCCACGACACCAATGTCGGCGACGAGGGCGGTTTCGCGCCGGGTCTCGCCAGCGCCGAGGCGGCGCTCGCCTTCATCGTGAGGGCCGGGGAGGCGGCCGGCTACCGCGCCGGCGAGGACTTCAACCTGGCCCTCGACCCCGCCGCCACCGAGTTCTTCAAGGACGGCCGCTACCGCCTGGAAGGCGAAGGCAAGGTGTTGGATCAGGCGGGGCTTGTCGCCTATTACGCCGACCTCGTGGCGCGCTTTCCCGTCGTCTCGATCGAGGACGGGTTCGCCGAGGACGACCTGGACGGCTGGGCCCTGATGACCCGCGAACTGGGCGGCAAGATCCAGCTGGTGGGCGACGACCTCTTCGTCACCAACCCGGCGCGCATCGCCATGGGCATCGAGAAACATCTGGCCAATTCGGTGCTGATCAAGATCAACCAGATCGGCACGCTTTCGGAGACCCTGGACGCCGTCGATCTGGCCCACCGCGCCGCCTACGCGACGGTGATGAGCC
>JBPCMA010000199.1:0-8106 GCA_051002715.1 Caulobacteraceae bacterium | reverse complement strand
TCGCCGCGCCGGGCGCCTTGGCGCCAGCCGGGCCGCTGGCCGAGGCGGGGACCGGGGCTTTGGCGGCCGGCTTGGGGGCGGGGATGGGCAGGCTGGAGCCGAGGGTGTGCAGATAGGCGATGACGTTGATCCGGTCCTGCGGCTGCTTAAGGCCGATGAAGGTCATCTTGGTGCCGGGCAGATACTTCTGCGGCCCGGCGATGAATTCATAGACGTGGTCGAAATCCCAGATCGGCTGCTTGGCGGAAAAGGCGGTCATGGCCGGCGAATAGGAAAAGCCCGGGTGGCTGCCCGGCTTGCGGCCGAGGACGCCAAAGAGGCCGGGGCCGATGCCGTTGGTTCCGGCCGGGTCGAAGTTGTGGCACGACTTGCAGGCGGCGGTCTTGGCTTCGCCCGCCGCCGGGTCGGCGGTCTTCAGCACCGTCCCCCAGTCGGGGGGAACGTCGGGCGCCTCGGGGGCGCCGCCGGCGAGGTCGGGGGCCACGGCGATCAGGTAACCCGGCTTGGCGGGAGGCTTCCTCTGAAAGAACTCGGGGATGACCGCGTTGAGGCCCACGATAACAAGCGCCGTGGCGAGCACCGCGGCGAGCGTCTTGTTGGTGGAAAGATCGCTCATTTCTGGACGACGGCCCCTTGCATTTCAGGCGGGCGCGGGGCCGTGAAACCCCAGGGTCGCCCCGGTTGCGTTGGCGTCTCTTACACGCTACCGGCGCTGGCGCAAACGCCCCCTTCGCCCGCCCCGCCGGCCCCGATCCATGAACCCCATCGTCCTCATTCCGGCCCGCATGGCCGCCGCCCGGCTGCCGGGAAAACCGTTGGCCATGATCGAGGGTGAGGCCATGATCGCGCGCGTCGTGCGCCGCGCCCTGACCGCCGGGATCGGCCCGGTGGTGGTGGCGGCGGGGGAGCGGGAGATCGCGGCGGCGGCAAGCGCGGCGGGGGCGCGCGCGGTGCTCACCGACCCTTGCCTGCCCTCCGGCTCCGACCGCGTCCTCGCCGCCCTGGCTCAGTTCGATCCGGACGGGCGCCACGACGTGATCGTCAACCTCCAGGGCGACATGCCTTTCGTCGAAGCGCGGACCCTGCTGGCGTGCGCCGCCCTGCTGGATGGCGACGCCGCCCCGGACATCGCTACCGCCGTCGCCCCGGAAGGCAACCTTTCCGACCGCTCCAATCCCGACGTGGTGAAAGCGGTGCTGGCCATCGAAGACGGCGCGAGCGTCGGCCGCGCCCTCTATTTCACGAGGTCCGCCCTTTATGGCGAGGCGCCGATCTGGCGCCACATCGGCCTTTACGCCTGGCGGCGCGCCGCCCTGCATCGGTTCGCCGCCGCGCCGCCCTCGCCCCTCGAGCGGCGGGAGAAGCTGGAGCAGCTGCGCGCCCTGGAGATCGGCCTTTCCATCTGGGCGGCGGTGATCGACGCCGCGCCGATCTCGGTCGACACGCCGGCCGACCTGGAGGCGGCGCGCGCCCACGCCCGCGCCCATCCTTAAAGATCGATCGATGAGCGAAAAGCCGAGGATCGCTTTCCAGGGAGAGGCCGGCGCCAACAGCGACGAGGCGTGCCGGGAATATTTTCCCGGCCACGAGCCGGTTCCCCATCCATCCTTCGAGGACGCCTTCGAAGCGGTGAAGCGCGGCGCCTGCGCCCTGGCCCTAATTCCGCTGGAGAACTCCATCGCCGGGCGGGTGGCCGACGTCCACCATCTGCTCCCCGTCTCGGGCCTCAGGATCGTCGGCGAGCGTTTCAAGCCGATCCGCTTCCAGCTCATGGCCAATCCCGGGACGCGCCTCGAGGCCGTGCGCACGGTGACCAGCATGCCCATCGCCCTTGGCCAATGTCGGAAGGCGCTGCGAAAGTTGAGGGTGGCGACGGTTCCGGCCGGCGACACCGCCGGGGCGGCCCGGGCCCTGGCCGAGCGCCCCGACCCGGCCGCCGCCGTCATCGCCCCGGCCCTCGCCGCTCGCCTCTACGGCCTCACCATCCTGATGAGCGACATCGAGGACGCGGCGCACAACACCACCCGCTTCCTGGTCATGTCCGCCGACCCGAACCCGCCCGCGCCCGCCGCCGGCGCGGCCTGTGTCACCAGCTTCGCCTTCCGCGTGCGCAACCTGCCGGCCGCCCTCTACAAGGCGCTGGGCGGCTTCGCCACCAACGGGGTCAACATGACCAAGCTGGAAAGCTACATGGAAAACGGGGTCTTCCGCGCCACCTTCTTCCATGCCGAGGTCGACGGCCGGCCCGAGGATCCGCCGCTCGCGCGGGCCTTGGAGGAGCTCGCCTTTTTCAGCGACCATGTCGAGATTCTCGGCGTGTTCGCCGCCGACCCCTTTCGCGGCGCCGGTTAGCCGGCGAGAGCGAACTTCACGCCGGCGCCTGTCTCGCGGCGGGTCGGCCACGCCAAAGGGTGAGGAGAACCGCGAGAAGGGCGCAGGCCGCGAGCCCGAGGCCGCCATCGGCGCCGTACATCAGCGGCAGGCCGCCCCGGCCGTAAGCCTGACCGTCGATCCACTGCATGTAGGTGATCGGCAGGTTCGAGGCGCAGACGAGCAGGCCGAACTGGGTGGCCGCCAAGGGGTTGTCTTCTCCCAGGGACCGCAGAGCCAGGACGGCGACCAGGGAGAGCGCGGCCGACTGGGCGATGTTCTGGCCGATCATGGCCAGGGCGAAGAGGGCCGGCGTGCGCGGCAGAAGGATGAGGCTCAGGGTGAAGGCCGCCCCTCCCGCCCCGACGGCGAGGTAGAGGATCGTCCCTGGCGCGCGCCGCGCCAGCACCGCCACGCTCAGGCTGCCCAGAATGCCGGCGAGCGTGGCCGCCGCGCCGCCGATGACGCCGACGAACACCTCCGAGGCGTGGTAGTCGCGCCCCAGGCCGCCCAGGGTGTTGGTGAGGGCGAACGAGGCGGCCGGCGCGGTGAACAGCAGCAGCAGCCGCAGCAGCGCCGGGCGCCGGGCCAGAGCGCCGATGTCGGCAAAGAAGCGGCCGAAGCTCTCGCGGGCCTGGCGCCGGCCGGGCCGATGCGCCGGCGTCACGGCGTAGATCGCCAGCGGCAGGAGCAGCGGCGCGATCAGCGCGGCGGCGGCGAGGCCCGGGCTCGCGCCGCGCACGACCGGGATGGCGGCCATGGCGATGAGGCCGAAGCCGGCGGTATTGGCGAGGACCATCCAGGCGCCGAGCCCCGCATCCGCCTCCTTGTCCTCCAGGCTGCCGAACCAGCCGCCGATGGCGTTGGTGTTCACCTGCGCGAACAGCATCATCGAGGCCACCGCGACGGTCAGGACGCCGAGGTTGCCCAGGTTGAGCAGGGCGGTCGCGGCGCTCGCCGCGCAGACGAGGGTGGCGAGGACGGCGTAGGCGCGGCGGCTCAGCCACACGTCGAGCAGGGGCCCCAGCAAAAAGGCGCAGGTCGAGGCCAGGAGGCCGAGGCTGGTGATCCCGGCGATGCTCGTCTCGGGCACATGCCGCGCCGCGAGCAGTTGGGGAAGGGTGAGCAGGGCAAGGCCCCCGGCGACGCCGAGGGGCGCATTGGCCATGCCGAGCAGCCAGACGGGCGGGAGCTTGCGCGCGCGGGCGGGCGGCGAGGCCATGGGCGCGATCAGGCGCTTGGCCGCGGACCGAGGGATACTGGAAAAGGCCGCATCGATGCCCCCGCCCTAAAGCCCTTTTTCCTCGTGCCCGTGGCGCTCCACCACCCGCGAGGCCATCCAATCCATGGTCGCCAGGAGCACCCCGGAGACGACGAAGGTGAGGTGCACCGTCACCAGCCAGACGAGCTTGGTTCGATCGAGGGTCGAATCCGGCTCCAGCAATTGCATGAAGGCGCGCAACAGGGCGATGGCCGAGATAGCGACGATCGAGGCGATGACCTTCAGCTTCAGGCCGGAGAAATCCACCGTGCCCATCCAGTCGGGCCGGTCGCCCGCCCGGGCGGCCTCCATCTTGGAGACGAAATTCTCGTAGCCGGAGAAGGTGACCAGCAGGACGAGGTTGCCGGCCAGCGACAGGTCGATCAGCGACAGGGCGGCCAGAATGGCGTCCTCGGTCTTCATGGTCAGAATATGCGTGGCGGCCACGACGAGTTCGCGGACGAAGACGACGAGAAGGCCGATCAAGGCCGCCACGAGCCCGACGTAGAACGGGGCCAGCACCCAGCGCGAGGCAAAAAGGCCGGTCTCCAGCCAGCGCTCGACGGGGCCCTTTCCCACCGGCGGGCGGGCATCACGGCTAACGGTCACCATCTGGCTCCTCCTCGGCCCAAGCCTTGATCAGTTGATGAGCGATGGCCAGGGCGCCGGGCGCCTTGGCGGCGGCCAGTTCGCCGCGGATGAGCGCGCCGGCCTGCCGCTTCGTGAACCACCGCACCTCGTCGATCTCGACCTGGTCGACCACCGCCTCGCCCTCTTCCACCTCGGCGATCAGGCCGATCATCAGGGAGGAAGGATAGGGCCAGGGCTGGGTGGAATGATAGCGCACCTTCGCCGCGCGCAGGCCGCATTCCTCGAAGAGCTCGCGGGCGCAAGCTTCCTCGATGCTCTCGCCGGGCTCGAGAAAGCCGGCCAGGGCCGAATACATGCCCGCCGGCCACGCCGCCTGGCGGCCGAGCAGGCAGGCCTCGCCCCGCACCGCCAGCATGATGACCACCGGGTCGGTGCGCGGGAAATGCTGGGCGCGGCAGGCCGGGCAGACGCGTTTCCAGCCGCCGTCGGCGATGTCGGCGATCTCGCCGCAGGCGGGGCAGTGGCGATGCTTGCGGCGCCACTCGAACATCGACTTGGCGGTGGCCGCGATGGCCGCGTCGGGCGGGCTCAAGGTGAGCGCGATGGCGCGCAAGTCCTCGAAGCGGCCCAGCCCCTCCAGCGGGCCGTCGGCCGGATCGGCCCCGCCCTCCAGGTCGACGGCGAAGACCGCCGCGCCTTTCCATAGGCCGAGAAAGAGCAGGTGCTCGGGACCGCAGGCCAGGGCCCGCGCCCTGTCGGCGGTGAGCCAGGCGATCTGGGCCCCGCCGCCCTTGGCGTCTTCGACCAGGGGCCGGCCGTTCCACACGGCGAGGGCCAGGGAATCGGCGGCGGCCAGCTTTTCCGCCAGCCAGCCGGCGTCGGCGCGCCGGTCGCTGGCCCGGTCCAGGGGATTGCCGGCGAAGGTGTTGGTGAAGGCGGCAAGGGCCATGGCGGCTTTCTTTTAAGGCGCCGCCCGCCCCGCGTCATGCCCGCCCCGCGTCATGCCCGCCGCGCGCGCTTCCCGCGCTTGCGCCGGCCCGCCGGCCACGCGATATAGGGCGCGGAGATCGGCGATGGGCGGAGGCCTCGCCAACCCGGTCAGGTCCGGAAGGAAGCAGCCGTAACGGGATTTACTCCGGGTCGTCGCCGGTCTCCACCGCGCCTCGCCAGTCCCGGACCTCGATGACCGACACCGACCTCACGCTCGACGCCGAAGCCCCGGAACGTGATGCGGCGACGAGCGACATGTTCGGCGCCGCCCCGCCGGACACGGCTCCCCCGGCCCCCTACACCGTCCTCGCCCGCAAGTATCGGCCGCGCAACTTCGACGACCTGATCGGCCAGGACGCCATGGTGCGGACGCTGAAGAACGCCTTCGCCACCGGCCGAATCGCCCACGCCTTCATGCTCACCGGCGTGCGCGGGGTCGGCAAGACGACCACCGCCCGCCTGCTGGCGCGCGCCCTCAACTATGAGAGCGACACGGTCCATGAGCCCAGCGTCGAGCATCTGGCGACGGAGGGCCGCCACTGCCGGGCAATCGTCGAGGGCCGCCATCTCGACGTGCTGGAGCTCGACGCCGCCAGCCGCACCGGCGTCGACGACATGCGCGAACTGCTGGACGGGGCGCGCTACGCGCCGGCCGAGGCGCGCTACAAGGTCTATGTCATCGACGAGGTGCACATGCTCTCCAAGGGGGCCTTCAACGCCCTGCTGAAGACCCTCGAAGAGCCGCCGCCGCATGTGAAATTCATCTTCGCCACCACCGAGATCCGCAAGGTGCCGGTGACCATATTGTCGCGCTGCCAGCGCTTCGACCTGCGCCGGGTGGAACCGGAGGCGATCGCCGGCAATCTGGCGGCGATCGCGCAGGCCGAGGGGGCGTCGATCGAATCGGAGGCCCTGAGCCTGATCGCCCGCGCCGCCGAGGGCTCGGTGCGCGACGCCCAGTCGCTGCTCGACCAGGCCATGGTCCAGGCGCGGGAGGGCCAGAGCGTCGCCGCCGCCACGGTGCGCGACATGCTGGGCCTGGCCGACCGCGCCCAGACCATCGACCTCTTCGAAAAGACGGTGCGCGGCGAGGCGGGGGCGGCCATCGAAGCCTTCCGCCTTCTCCATGGCTTCGGCGCCGATCCTACCACCGTCATGCTCGACCTCATGGAGCATTGCCACGGGGCGTCGGTGGCCAAGACCCTGGGGCCGGACGTGCTGGCCCTGCCCAAGGATCAGGCCGCCCGCCTGGCCGCCCTCGGCGCGGCCCTGTCGGCCGGTAGCCTGGCGCGGCTGTGGCAGATGCTGCTCAAGGCCCACGACGAGGTGCGCCGCGCCCCGCATCCCGAGGCCGCGGTGGAGATGACCCTGATCCGCCTGGCCTACGCCGCCGACCTGCCTGGCCCGGAAGAGGCGCTGAAGGCCCTGCGAGCCGGCGAGGCGCCCGCGCCGGCGGGACGGGTCCCAGCTCCCTCCGGCGGGGGCGGCGGCGGTTTGAGCGCGCGCGCTCTGGTCACCCAAAGCGCGCCTCTCCAGGTCGCGGCCCGGCCATCGCCGGCCCTGGCCGACCCGCGCTCTTTCGAGGACGTGGTCGCCCTGATCGACGCGCGGCGCGACATCGGCCTCAAGCTGGACGTGGCGAAATACCTGCGGCCGATCAGCTTTCGGCCCGGCGCGGTGGTGTTCGAGCCCGCCCCCGGCGCGCCGGCCAATCTCGCCCAGCGGCTGGTCATGCGGCTCAAGGAATGGACCGGCCAGACCTGGCTGGTGGCCGCCGAGGGCGGCGGCGGGGCCGAGACCCTGCTGGAGCGCGAGACGCGCGCCAAGGCGGCGGCCCATGCCGAGGCTCTGGCCGAGCCCTTCGTTCAGGCGGTGATGGACGCCTTCCCCGGGACCGAAATCGTGGAGGTCCGCCAGATCGCCCGGCTGGGCGAGGCCGTCGTCGAGCCTGGGGCGGCGGAGGAGGACTAGGAACGTGAAAGACCTCGGATCGCTGATGAAGCAGGCCCAGGCCATGCAGGAGAAGCTGCAGGCCGCCCAGGAACGCCTGGCCGAGAGCGAGACGCAGGGCGCGGCCGGCGGCGGCTTGGTGCGCCTGACCCTCAAGGGAACCGGGGAGCTGGCGCGCTTGGCCCTCGACGAGAGCCTGCTCGCCCCCGGCGAGGGCGAAATCCTCGCCGATCTGATTATCGCCGCCCACGCCGACGCCAAGAAGAAGCTCGACGCGCGGCAGGGCGAGATCATGCGCGAAATCGCCGGCCCCCTGGCCGGGCTCCCCGGCATGCCGGGCTTCTAGATGAGGGCGGATTGATGGCCGCCTCGGCCGGGCCGGAGATCGAGCGGCTGATCGCCCTCCTGGCCAAGCTGCCCGGCCTGGGGCCGCGCTCGGCGAGGCGCGCCACCCTGATGCTGCTCAAGAAACGCGAGCAGCTCCTGGGCCCCTTGAGCGCCGCCCTGGCCGACGCGGCGGCGCGGGTGGGCGTCTGCCGGTCCTGCGGCGCCCTGGACACCCGCGACCCGTGCGCCATCTGCGCCGACGTGGGCCGCGACCAGAGCCTGCTGTGCGTTGTCGAGGACGTGGGCGCCCTTTGGGCCATGGAGCGGGCCGGGGCGTTTCGCGGCCGCTATCATGTGCTGGGCGGCCTGCTGTCGGCCATCGACGGGGTGGGGCCGGGGACCCTGCGCGTCGAGGCCCTGATGGGCCGCGCCGCGCAAGGCGCGGTGCGCGAGGTCGTTCTCGCCCTTCCGGCCACCGTCGATGGCCAGACCACCGCCCACTATTTGGCCGATCGGCTCGGGGAGACAGACGTCGCGGTCACCATGCTGGCCCGCGGGGTGCCGGTGGGCGGCGACCTGGACTGGCTGGACGACGGCACCATCATCCAGGCCATGCG
>JBPCMA010000198.1:0-3390 GCA_051002715.1 Caulobacteraceae bacterium | reverse complement strand
CGGGACGGCTAAGCGCACCGCTCTTTCAAACGGGAAGGGGCGCCATGGCCGAGGTTGAGAATCTGATCGACACCCTGGCCCTCGAGCGCATCGAGGTGAACCTGTTTCGCGGGCTGGCCCCGGCCGGCCAGGGCCCGCGCATCTTCGGTGGCCTGGTGATCGGCCAGGCCCTCATGGCCGCCTATCGCACCGTCGAGGCGCGCATCTGCCATTCCCTGCACTGCTATTTCATCCGGCCGGGCGATCCGGCCGCGCCGATCCTCTTCGAGGTCGACCGCGCCCGCGACGGCAAGAGCTTCACCACCCGCCGGGTGATCGCCATCCAGCATGGCGCGCAGATCTTCAATCTCGCCGCCTCCTTCCAGATCGCCGAGGAGGGGCTCGAACACCAGGACCCCATGCCCGACGTTCCCGCTCCCGAGACCCTGCCCTCCGAACCGGGGTGGGGCGGCCGGCCGCGGCCCATCGACATCCGGGCGGTGGACCCGCGCGGCTGGAACGATTCGGGCAGGGCGCCGCCGTTCCAGAACATCTGGATGCGCGCCCTGGCCCCGCTCGGCGACGACGAGGCGATGAATCAGGCGGTGATCGCCTACGCCTCGGACATGTCATTCATGTCCACCGGGATGCGCCCGCATGGCCTCAACTGGCAGACGCCGGGCCTGCGGACGGCGAGCCTCGACCACGCCATCTGGTTCCACCGCCCGTCCAATTTCAACGACTGGCACCTCTACGCCCAGAAGAGCCCGTCGGCCTCCGGTGCGCGCGGCCTCAACTTAGGGGAGCTCTACAATCGCGACGGCCGGCTGGTGGCGTCCATGGCCCAGGAGGGCCTGATGCGCTATCGCCCGCCCGCCGCCAGCGCCTGACGCCGCGAATCCCGCGGCGCCGAGGGGCGGCGGCGATCCGTCGCCAGCCGGCTCGCCACCAGCAGGGTGGCCAGAACCGCGCCCCAGGCGAGCAGCTGCACGCCCATGGGGCGATCCGAATAGCCGGTCAGGACATGGAGGGCGCGGCCGATCAGGGTATCGTCGGCGAGCAGGTGCGATGTGTCCCAGATCTGGTCGCCCAGGCTGGGCAACACGCCGGCCTTGTTCAAGAAAACCGCCGCCTGGCCGGCCATGCCGGCGGCCAGGAGGGCGATCAGCGGATTGGTGACGGCGAACAGGCGCCGGGTGGGGATGGCCAGCAGGCCGCGATAGAGCAGGAAGGCGGTCGCCGCGCCGGCCGCCAGGCCGCCGGCCGAGCCGATCGCCATGCCGACCGGCGTCTCGCCGCCCGACGCGGCGATGCCGAACAGGAAGAGCACCACCTCGGAGCCCTCGCGCAGGATGGCCACGGCCACCACCACCGCCATGGCCGCCATGGTCTTGCCGCCGCCGGCGATCTCGCGGCCCAGCTCGCCCACCGAACCGGCCAGCGCCCGCCCGTGCCGGCTCATCCAGATGGTGTGCCAGGCCAGCATGGCGACGGCCGCGATGAGGACGGCGGCGTTGAAGACCTCCTGGCCGACGCCCGCCAGGGCGTTCGACAGGCGGCTGGCGAACAGGGCCACCAGGGCCGCCCCGGCCACGCCGCCGGCCATCCCCGCCGCGATCCACCGTCCGCGCCCGGCGATCCCCTCGGTAGCGGCCAGGACGATGCCGACGATCAAGCCGGCCTCGAAGACCTCGCGAAAGACGATCAGCAGGGCGGCGAGCATGGCTCAGCGGGCTCCGGCGATCATGTGGCCCTGGGCGGTGGCGGGGTGGAACTCGCCCATGAAGGCGTAGGCGCCCGGGGCCAGGGGGCCGACGGTGAAGGTGACCTTGCCGCCGGGCGTCACCAGCTTCTCCACCTTCAGGTCGTGGCTGTCGAACTCCTCGGTGGCCATGTCGCGGTTGGTGAGCTCGATGGCGATCTTCTGGCCGGCCGGCACGGTGAGCGTGGCGGGCGAGAACTTGTGGTCCTTCAGGGTCATGGCGATGGGCGTGGGCGCGGCGAGGGCCGGGCCGGCGGCGAGGAGAGCGGCCACGAGGGGCGCGGCGGCGGCGCGGGAAAGACGCATGACGGTTCCTGTGGCGAAGGCTCCTCAGATATTGCAATTGACAATCGCTCGCAAGGCCATTTATGCGAACAATTCTCATTCGCGGGAGAATTCTCGAATGCGATCCTGGATCGGCGCGGCAACGATCGCCCTTGTCTTGGCGGCGGCCGGCGTGGCGAAGGCCGATCCGCGATTGGATGAGAAGGTCTACGATCCCTATGTCCTGAACGGCGTGGCCGAGTTCGAGGCGCGCAACGCCCAGGAATTGGGCGGCCCTCTGGGCGGCGAGGCCACCACCGTCCTGGAAGCCGAATACGGGCTGAACGACCGCCTCAGCCTGGCCCTGGTGGGCACGATCGAGCGTCCGCCCGGCGAGACCACCCGCCTGGCCGGCGTCGGCCTGGAGGGCGTGGCCTATCTGGGCCGGATTCCCGGCGTCGGCGTCGATGCCGGCCTCTACCTGGAATACACCCGCGGCCTCGCCGGCGAAAACGACGGAGGCGAGGCCAAGCTGCTGCTGGCCAAGACCGCCGGCCGCTTCCAGGGCCTGGTCAACCTCATCGTCGAAAAACCGCTGAGCGCGCCGGCCGGCGAGGGCTACGCCTCCTACGGCTACGCCGCCTCGGCCACCTGGCAGGCGGCGGGCGCCCTGCGTCTGGGGGCCGAGGCGTTCGGCGACCTGGGCGACGACCACGCCTTCCTCGGCCGCCAGGGGGCCTATGTGGGCCCACAGGTCAAATGGGAAGGGCGCCTGGGCGCCTCGCCATTCGACATCGGCCTCGACGCCGGCTGGCTCGCCGCCATCGGCCCCGCCCGCGGCGAAGCGTCCAGCCAGGCGCGGGTGGGCCTCGAGTTGGAGCGGCGGTTCTAAGAGGCGGTGGTCTTTTTCCACGAGTCCGTGGCAAACCGCGGCGATGATCAAGCTGTCGGCCCACGCGATCGAGATGCTCGACATGCGTGGCATCCAGTTCGCCTGGGTCCAGGCGACGGTGGAACGGCCGTCCGCCACGGCGGTCGATCCACGCGATCCGACCTTGACACGCTCATTCCGGGCGGTCCCCGAGGCCCAAGGGCGAGTGTCGCGGGTTGTCCATCGCCCCGCCGGCCCCGATATCATGGTAATAACCGCCCACCTTGATCGAGGAGCGAGGTTATGATCTCCACGAGTTACGACGCGGAGGCCGACGCCATGTATGTCCGTATCGCGCCGACCGGCGCGGAGGTTTCCGACACCCGGGAAATCGAGCCCGGCGTCATGCTCGATCTCGATTCCGGCGGTCACCTCATCGGAATTGAAATCCTCGGCGTGCGAGCGCGCTCCGCCAAATCGGCCGCCGCCGCGTGAAAATGGGAACGGACATGAA
>JBPCMA010000197.1:0-2508 GCA_051002715.1 Caulobacteraceae bacterium | reverse complement strand
GAACGTGAGTGGAACCCTGATCAAGTCGGGGGGGACCGGGACCAGCGTCATCGCCGTCAAGGCCGCCGACTCGGGGTCCATGGAAGCGGCCAGCGGCACGCTGGACTTCAAGCAGAAGATCACCGGGGCGGGGGCGATGTCGGTGGACGCCGGCGCGATCCTGGAAGCCGACAGTTCGGCCGCCTCGACCCTCACGGCGACCTTCAACGGCGCGGGAGGCGTCCTGGCCCTCAAGACCCCCTCCAAGTTCGCCGCCACCATCGCCGGCTTCGCGCTGGGCGACACCATCGACCTGCTGGGCAAGGCGGCGACCTCGGCGACCCTGGGGGCGGGCGACACCTTGGTTATCACCAACGGATCCAAGGCGGTGGCCACCCTGCAGCTTACGGGAAACTACGCCGGCGACACCTTCGCCGTCGCCTCCGACGGTCACGGGGGAACCAGTGTCACCGTCGCCACCTCCGCGCCCATCCAGGTCGCGCCCGCCGCCAGCCACCGATTCGTTTCGGCCATGGCGGGCTTCGGCGGCGGGGCCGGCGCCGCGCTCGCTCCAGTCGCCGTCCATTCGGACGCCTGGCGACCGATGCTCACCGCGCCGAGGTTCGCGCGCCTGGCCTGACCCGCCGCCGCCGAGCCCGTCGCCGGCCAACGCCTTGACAATCGCGACTGGAAAGTGCAATATGTAAATAGTGACGCGGCGCATGGGGATTCGCGTAAGAGCGCCAGACGAACAAGGAAAATTGATATAATACAATGAGTTAATGGTCGGGCCACCGGCAAATCCCGCCGCCCGCCGTCAGCCACCGTCAAAACCCGCCAAAATCAGCCAAAGCCCGCCAAAATTAGCCAGGAACCGTCATTCTCCGTCAAAAGCCGCCATTCTCCGCCAGATCGGTCCTCCGCCCGCCAGCGCCCTTTCCCCTTCGCCGCGCATCGGCGAGACTGCCAGAGGCCATGACGACCGCGAATCGCCCTTTCCGGGATGCCGCCGCGTGATCGGCCGCCTGCGCGGGCTGGTGGCGGAGGTGGCCGAGGAGGACGCCCTGATCGACGTGGGCGGGGTGGGCTATGTGGTGCGCTGCGGTTCGCGGACGCTCGCCCGCCTGCCCGCCCCCGGCGACGAGGCGCTGCTGCACGTCGAGACCCAGTGGAGCGAGGCGGCCGGCCCGCGCCTCTACGGGTTTCTCTCCCGCGAGGAGCGGCGGGCCTTCGTCCTGTTGCAGGCCATCCAGGGGGTCGGCCCCAAGGCGGCTCTGGGGGTGCTCGATGTCTTCTCGCCGGCGGAACTGGCCGCCGCCGTGGCCCGCGAGGACAAGGCGGCGGTCGGCCGCGCCAACGGGGTCGGCCCCAAGCTCGCCTTGCGCATCGTGGTGGAGCTGAAGGGACGCCCGATCGCCGACGGGCCAATAAACGTCTTCGGCGCCGCCTTCCACGCCGACGCCGCGCCCGGTCCGCCGCCGCCCACCGCCACCGGCGAGGCGGTGGCCGCCCTCCTGGGCCTGGGCGTCGGCGAGATCGCCGCTCGCCGGGTGGTCGATCAGGCCGCCCTGCGCCTAGGCGAAGACGCGCCCGAGGCGGCCCTGATCAAGGCCGCCCTGCGGGAACTGGGCCGTTGACCCGCCTGGTTTCCGGCGAGCCCGCCCCGCTGGAGGCGACCGACCGCGCCCTGCGGCCCCAGACCCTGGCCGAATTCGTCGGCCAGGAAACCTCCAAGGCCAATCTGCGGGTGTTCATCGACGCCGCCCGCGGCCGGGGCGAGGCGATGGATCACGTCCTCCTGTTCGGCCCGCCGGGCCTGGGCAAGACGACCCTCGCCCAGATCGTCGCCCGCGAGCTGGGGGTGGGCTTCCGCGCCACCTCGGGCCCGGTCCTGGCCAAGGCCGGCGATCTGGCCGCGATCCTCACCAACCTCGAACCCAACGACGTCCTCTTCATCGACGAGATCCATCGCCTCGCCGCCAACGTCGAGGAGATCCTCTATCCGGCCATGGAGGATCACGCCCTCGATCTGGTGATCGGCGAGGGGCCGTCGGCGCGCTCCATCCGCATCGACTTGTCGCCCTTCACCCTCGTCGCCGCCACCACCCGCGCCGGCCTGCTGGCCAACCCCCTGCGCGACCGCTTCGGCATCCCCATCCGCCTGGAGTTCTACACCCCCGAGGAGCTTCAGCGGGTCCTGACCCAGGCGGCCCGGAAGATGGGGCTCGATCTGGCCGCCGACGGCGCGGCCGAGATCGCCGCCCGCGCCCGGGGGACGCCCAGGGTGGCCGGCCGCCTCTTGCGCCGGGTGCGCGACTTCGCCGCCGCCGACGGCGCTCCCGTCATCGACCGCTCGTGCGCCGCCGCCGGCCTGGCCCGTCTGGAGGTCGACCCTCTGGGCCTCGACTCCCTCGACCGCCGCTATCTCACCGCCCTCATCGACCACTACGGCGGCGGCCCGGCCGGGGTGGAGACCCTGGCCTACGCCATCGCCGAGGCCCGCGACGCGGTGGAGGACGTGATCGAACC
>JBPCMA010000196.1:0-3039 GCA_051002715.1 Caulobacteraceae bacterium | reverse complement strand
GGCGGGGGCCGGCGGCGCGGCGGCTCGCGGCGCGGCGCGTCGGCCTCGTCGACCCGGCCGCCGTCCTCGCCCGAGGGCGGCGAGCCCCAGGGGCCGGGGTTGGCGTGGTCGTTCCAGGGCATGACGGGCGGAGCGTCCCTCTCGTTTGGGCCCGGCGCGGCGCGCGGAGCTTGTAAAGCGGCTCCAGGCTTCGGATATGAGACGCCCCGCCCGGCAAAGCAATACGAAGAGCGATGAACGCCCCACCCGACCGCGCCCTTATCCTGGCCGCCCTCGATCGGATCGCCGACCCCAGGACCGGGCAGGGCCTGGCGGCGGCGGGCCTGGTCCAGGGGCTGACGGTCGATGGGTCGCGGGCCGGCTTCGTGCTCGAGGTAGCGCCCGGCGACGCGGCCCTCTACGCCCCGGTGCGCGACGCCGCCGAGGCCGCCCTGCGGGCCGTGCCGGGGGTGGAGAAGGCCCAGGTGGTGCTCACCGCCGCGGCCAAGGCGGCCGCCCCTGGTGTCACCCGGGTGCGCAAGGGCGCGCAGGTGGCGGCCGACCCCCGGGCCGACCCGGCCGCCATGCCGCCGGCCGAGCGGCTGGCCCATGTGCGGCGGGTGATCGCGGTGGCCAGCGGCAAGGGCGGGGTGGGCAAGTCGACCGTCGCGGTGAACCTCGCCTGCGCCTTCGCGAGTCTGGGCCTCAGGGCCGGCCTGCTCGACGCCGACGTCTACGGCCCTTCCGCGCCCAAGATGCTGGGCCTCGACGAACAGCCGAAATTCGAGGACGGCAAGCTCACGCCGCTCGAGGCCTGGGGGGTCAAGGTGATGTCCATCGGCTTTCTGATCGACGAGGGCTCGCCGATGATCTGGCGCGGGCCCATGGCCTCCTCGGCGGTGCGCCAGATGATCCAGGACGTGCGCTGGGGAAGCGAGGGCGACCCTCTCGATATCCTGGTGGTCGACCTGCCGCCCGGCACCGGCGACATCCATCTCACCCTGGTCCAGAAACTGGCGGTGGACGGGGTGGTGATCGTCTCCACCCCGCAGGAGATCGCCCTCATCGACGCGCGCCGCGCCAGCGCCATGTTCGCCAAGATGAATCCGCCCGTGCCCATCCTCGGCGTCATCGAGAACATGGCCTTCTTCCCCGACCCCGCCGGCGGCGCGCCCATCCCCATCTTCGGCCAGGGCGGCGCGCGGCGCGAAGCGGCGCGGCTCGAGGTCCCGTTTCTCGGCGAAATCCCCATCGACCTCGCCCTGCGCGCCGGCGCCGACGAGGGCCGGCCGCTGGTGGCGACGGCGCCCGGCAGCCCCGTGGCGCGGGCATTCGTCGAGATTGCGCGGGCGCTCAGCGAGGGCTAGATCCGTTCGATTGCTTGGCCAGGGACGCCCGGCACGGCGGCGAGGGCGTCCGGAGAGGGCGCCGGAGGGACCGCTACGTCGCGCTCGTCCAGGCGGGCGCGGATTTCGGCGTGGCGTTTGGAGTCCAACTTGTAGCCGATGAAACACGCCGCGCCGAGCATGACGAAGACCACCGGGCCGATCAGATAGACCAGCTCCATGCCGAAGATGGCGCCTTGCGTATTGCGCGCCCCTTCCTGCGCCTGATAACCGATCCAGCCCAGCACGGTGAACGACAGGCCGATGCTGAAGGCGCCCGCCACCTTCTGGCTGGTGGTGATCATGGCGTAGAGCAGGCCGACCCGGTGCTTGCCCTGGTCCAGGCGCACCGCGTCGCCCACGTCGGCCACCATGGCGCGGTCCAGCAGGCTGAAGCTGGCGGCCAGAAAGCCCATGACGAACATGAAGACGGCCGCCAGGGGAAAATAGGCCTTGGGCAAAAAGGCCAGGGCGATAAGGCCGAGGGAATAGCCGGCCGCCGCCCCCATCAGGGTGCGATGTTTGCCCAGCCGCGTGGCAACCCAGCCGAGCGTCGGCGCCCCGGCCACGCCGGCCACCACATAGATGAGCAGCAGTTCGCTGGAGCCGGCGATGGTGAAACCCCGCGCGTCGTGGAAGTAGAAGAGATAGAGGGCCGCCATCCAGCCCGGCCCCAGGGCCAGGCAGAAATCGGCGACGATGATGCGGCGCATGTCCGGGCGCGAGACCATTTCCCAATAGTCGCGCAGCCTGAACCGCTCGCCGGCCGCCTCCGGGGCGATCCGCTCGGGGACGCGCAGGAGGGCCAGGCCCACCCCGGCCGGGACGCAGAGGATGACGAACAAGCCCATGGCGCCCACCGCGCCGGCCCCGCTGGAACCGTCCTTGCGGGCCATGAAGATGGGCAGGATGAGGACGATGATCGCCCCGACGATGCTGACGAACTGGATGGCCCCGAACACCCGCGACCGCTCATGGTATTTCGAGGCGATGACCGACGCCCAGGAGAAATGGGCAAGGGTGATCAGCGACGTCCCGACATAGTAGACGAACAGCCAGCCGATCAGATAGCCGTAGCCCACCGCCCCCGGCGGATCGAACAGCATATAGACCGCCGCCATCAGGACCGGCGCGCCGGCCGCCAGCCACAGGCGGTATCGCCCCAGGCGGGTGCGGGTGCGATCCATGGTCACCCCGATCACCGGGTCGAACACGGTGTCGATCAGGCGCACCGCCATGAACGCCAGGCCCACCGCCGGCAGGCCCAGGCCAAAATGGCCGGCGTAGTAAGGCGGCAGATAGACGCTCATGGCGACGGCGAGGGCGCCGATGCACAGCCCGGGCGTCGAGAAGGCCAGCAGGTCGGGGAGCGACAAGCTCGATCGTGAGTCCAAGCCCGTGCCCGCCGTATTCACCGATGCCGGCTCCCTCGACTTCGCGCCCCACCTTCCAGGGCTTAAGGAGTAGCCGGAGCCGCGCCCGGCGCAAGGGAATTCGGCGGTCCGCGTCGGCGCCGGCGCGCCTCAGCCCGTGGCGATTCCGAACGTCTCAGCCCGCATTTCCCAGATAGACGTTGGATTTCTGCCCTGAGGGTGCCGACTCTGCTATCAGAATCAATACGATAGCGGAGTTCGGAGGGGTGGGGGATGGCCGAGGCGACGGGTGAAGCTGACCG
>JBPCMA010000195.1:0-24872 GCA_051002715.1 Caulobacteraceae bacterium | reverse complement strand
GCCTGGCTGGCCATGGCCCACGCCGATCTCGACGCCGCCGTCGCCGCCGCCTACGGCTGGTCCGCCGACCTCGCCGACGAGGCGGTGCTGGAGCGCCTGTTCGCCCGCAACCAGGAAAGGGCGGCCGCGGGCCGGTGAGGGCCGGACGCCCCTTCCGTCACGCGATGCAAGGAAAGCATCGCGCGCCACCTCCCCCGTAAACGGACGGGGGAGGAGTGAATTGAGTTGGACGTTTCTCTTTCCTCCCTCGCGTCAGCGGGGGAGGTGGCGCGGCGCTCTTTCTCGCGCCGTGACGGAGGGGGCGTGCGGCAGCGATCCGGCAGCGATAGTGGCCCTTGGCGCATCCCCCTCCACCGCCTAGAACCGCCGCCCATGATCCTGGTCATCGATAACTACGACAGCTTCACCTACAATCTCGTCCACTATCTGGCCGAGCTGGGGACCGAGACGGTGGTGCGGCGCAACGATGCGCTGGGCGTCGCCGAGGCGCTCGCCCTGCGTCCCGAGGCGGTGCTGCTGTCGCCCGGGCCGCGCCGGCCCGAGGACGCGGGCATCTGCCTGGAGTTGATCGCCGCCGCGCCGGGGGACCTGCCCATTCTGGGGGTATGCCTGGGGCACCAGGCCATCGGCCAGGCGTTCGGCGGCGTGATCGCGCCGGCCCAGACCTTGATGCACGGCAAGACCAGCGCCATCCGCCATGGCGGCGCGGCCGTGTTCAAGGGCCTGCCCAACCCCTTCACGGCCACCCGCTATCACAGCCTCGCCGTCGCCCGCGACACCCTCCCCGAGGCGCTGGAAATCACCGCCTGGACCGACGACGGCGAGATCATGGGCTTGGCGCACAAGACGCGGCCGCTGCACGGCGTCCAGTTCCATCCCGAGTCCATCGCCACCGAGCACGGCCACGCCCTGCTGGCCAACTTCCTCGACCTGGCCGGCGTCCGCCGCCTGGCGACCGCTTAAGGGGCGCCCGCCGATGTCCGATGAATTCAAGCCCCTGCTGGCCCGCCTCGCCGATGGCGCGACCCTCGTGGGGGAGGACGCCGACGCCTTCTTCTCGGCCTGCCTGCGCGGCGAGCCGAGCCCGGCCCAGATCGCCGCCGCCGTCACCGCCATGCGCCTGCGCGGCGAGACGGTGGGCGAGATCACCGCCTGCGCGCGCGCCCTGCGCCGCCAGGCCATGGCGCTCGATCACCCCTACGACGTGGTCGATGTGTGCGGCACCGGCGGCGACGGCGCCCACACCCTGAACATCTCCACCGCCGTCGCCTTCGTGGCGGCCGGCGGCGGGCTGAAGGTGGCCAAGCACGGGACGCGGGCGGTGTCATCGCGATCCGGCTCTTCCGACGTGCTGGCGGCGCTGGGGGTCAATATCGCCGCCAGCCTGGAACAGGAGCGGCGCGCCCTGGACGAGGCGGGGGTGTGCTTCCTCTTCGCCCCGGCCCATCACCGGGCCATGCGCCACGTCATGCCCATCCGCGAGGATCTCGGCTTTCGCACCGTGTTCAACATCCTGGGGCCGCTCTCCAATCCGGCCGGGGCGAAGCGTCAGGTGCTGGGCGTCTATGACGGCCGCTGGGTCGAGCCCCTGGCGCGGGTGCTGGGGGCGCTGGGGGCGACGCGGGCCTGGGTGGTCCACGGCGACGGCCTGGACGAACTGACCACCACCGGAACGACCCAGGTGGCCGAATGGCGCGAGGGCGGGGTGCGGCTCTTCAACATCACCCCCGAGGCGGTGGGCCTGCCGCGCGCCGCCCTGGCCGACCTGCGCGGCGGCGAGCCGGCCGACAACGCCCAGGCCCTGCGCGACATGCTGGCCGGGACGGGCGGACCCTATCGCGACGTGGTTCTGCTCAACGCCGCCGCCGCCTTCCTGGTCGCCGACCGGGCCGAGACCCTGCGCGAAGGGGTGGATCTGGCCGCCGCGGCCATCGACGGCGGGGCCGCCCAGCGCGCCCTGGAGTCGCTGATCGCCATCACCAACGCCTGAAATGACCGGCGACATCCTCGCCTCCATCGGGGCCTACAAGCGCGCCGAGGTCGCCGCCCGGCGGGCCGCCACACCCCTCTCCGCCCTGGAGGATCGCGCCCGCGAGGCCGGGCCGCCGCGCGGCTTTCGCGCCGCCCTGGAAAGAGCTTACCGGCCGGGCCGCCTCGCCCTGATCGCCGAGATCAAGAAGGCCTCGCCCTCCAGGGGCTTGATCCGCGCCGAGTTCGACCCGGCCGCCCTGGCCAGAGCCTATGAGGCCGGCGGGGCCGCCTGCCTCTCGGTGCTCACCGATGGGCGAAGCTTCCAGGGCGCCGACGCCGACCTCATCGCCGCCCGCGCGGCGAGCGCCCTGCCCTGCCTGCGCAAGGAGTTCCTGATCGATCCCTGGCAAGTGGCCGAATCGCGCGCCATCGGGGCCGACGCCATCCTGGTGATTCTCGCCCTCGTGAGCGATTCGCTGGCGGCCGAACTTCTCGCCGAGGCCCGCCGCTTGGGCATGGACGCCCTGGTGGAGACCCACGACGAGGCCGAGATCGACCGCGCCGCCGCCCTCGGCGCCACCCTGATCGGGGTCAACAACCGCGACCTGCGGACCTTCGCCACGGACCTGACGGTGACCGAACGATTGTCTGAGAAAATTCCGGCAAACTCCTTATTTATAACGGAAAGTGGGGTCTTCACCGCCGCCGACGCGGCGCGCCTGGAGCGGGCCGGCGCGCGCGCCATGCTGGTCGGCGAGGTTCTGATGCGCCAAGCCGATGTCGAGGCGGCCACCCGCGCCCTACTCGGGCGCACGCACCTCGTACGCGGTTCGGCTTGACATTTTTCAAGAACACTCAGAGAACATTGCCGATGCGTTTTTGATTTGTTCCGGCGCGAGCCGGGCTTTCGCGAGGCGGCGATGCTCACACGCAAACAGCATGAACTTCTGATGTTCATTCACGAACGGATCAAGGAGGCGGGCGTCTCGCCTTCGTTCGACGAGATGAAGGCGGCGCTCGGGCTGGCGTCGAAATCTGGCATCCACCGGCTGATCACCGCCCTGGAGGAGCGCGGCTTCCTGCGCCGGCTCGCCCACCGGGCGCGGGCGCTGGAAGTGGTGAAGCTTCCGCCGCAGGCGACCCCCTTCACCCCCCTGGCGGCCAACGACGTGCGCGATCTGCCGGTGCTCGGCAGGATCGCCGCTGGCACGCCTATAGCGGCGATCGAGCACGAGCGGGAACGCATGCAGGTGCCCGAATCGATCCTCGGGGCTGGCGAGCATTTCGTGCTCGAAGTGCAGGGCGATTCGATGATGAACGCCGGCATCCTCGACGGCGACTATGCGGTCATCCGCAAGACCCCCACCGCGACCTCCGGCGATATCGTGGTCGCCTATTTGATGAACGATGAGGAGGCGACCTTGAAGCGGCTGCGGCGGCGGGGCGCCTCTATCGCCCTGGAAGCAGCCAACCCCGCCTATGAGACCCGCATCTTTGGCCCCGATCAGGTCGAGGTGCGGGGCAAGCTGGTGGGGCTGATCCGGCGGTATCATTAGGGCCAACCGCGAACCCTCAATCGCCGCCGCCGGTGGTCCACGGCCGCTCGCCGCGCAGAGGCTGCGACCAAGCGATGCGCCAGGCCGCCGGCGCGGCGAACACCTCGGCCGCGCCCCCCTTGGCGAAATCGGCGCGGTTGAGGACGATGGCCCCCTCGCACGCCGCCGGCGCGGGGCCTTCGGCGCGATAGATCACGATGTCCGCCCCGGCGCAGAGGCGGTCGGCCTGATCGGCTTTGGGCGGGCGCTTGCCCCACCAGGCGGCGAGGGCCGGGCGCGCCGCGCCGATGGGCGCGCAACCCTTCCTGTCGCAATCGAAATGGCGCCGTTGAAGCGCCTCGGCGGCGGCCGGATCGGCGGGCAGGGCAAAGCCGCGGCGCTGGGCCCACAGTTGGGTGCCGTACTGGCGGGCGCCCGGCTTCAAGGCCACCTCCTGGCCGGCCGCGACGATCGCCGCGTCGTCGCCGTCGGCCGCGATCCAGGCGACCGGCGCCGGCGGCCGGGGCCACAGAGCCACCGCCATCGCCATGGGAAGGCCGATCCAGCGCAGATTGCCTCTCCACAGGCAAGCGAACACGATCCCCAGATAGGAGATCGCCAGGGCGACCTGTGGCGCGCTGGGCAGAGTCGTGGCGGCGCCGGGCGCGACCGCGAAGACGTGGCCGAGGAAGATCACCCCCCTCGCCGCCCAGCCGGCCAGCCAGAAGATCGGCGCCGCCAGGGGATGGGCGAGGCCCGCCGCCTCGGCCAGCAGGCTGAGCGCCAGGGCCGGCATCAGCAGGGCGGTGGCCAGGAAATCCGCCGTCAGGTTGGCGAACACCCCGTAGTTGGCCATCCGGTTGAAGTGCTGAATGGCGAACGGCCCGGTCGCCGCCCCGGCCACGAAGCTTACCGCCAGCATGGCGATCGTCCAGTCGCGCGCCTTCTGGAGAAACGCCAGCGGCCAGGCCAGGGACACCGGGACCGGAGCCCGGCGCCAGATCTCGGCCAGGGCGACCAGGGACGCGGTGGCGCAGAAGGACATCTCGAAACCCGGCGCGAGGACCACGTCGGGCTCGGTGAGCAGGATGATCAAGGCGGCGACGCTCAAGGAATGCAGGCTCACCGCCCGCCGGTCGACCAGAATGGCGAAGAAGGCGACGCTGGCGGTGATGGCGGCGCGCCGCGCCGGTGGGTGGGCCCCCGACAGAACGAGATAAGCGCCGACCACAACCAGCGCCGCCAACGCGGCGACCTTCTTGCCGGGAACGCGCAGGGCCAGCCACGGCCAGGCGGCGATGGCCAGGCGAAAGGCGAAGAAGGCGAAGCCGCTCAGGGCGGCGGTGTGCAGGCCGGCGATCGCCAGCATGTGGGCCAGCCCCGAGGCGCGCAGATCGTCGCGGTGCGCCGGCGCGAGCCAATCCTGGTGGCTGGTGGTCACCGCCACGGCAAGGCCGGCGGCGCCGCCGTCATTGGGCCCCATCGCCGCCCCGATGTCGGCGGCCAGGCGCCGCGCCACTTTCCAGCGCAGGGCGTTGACCGCCATCTCCAGCCTCAGTCGCCACGGCGGCGGCGCGAGTTGCACGGCGACGGGCGCGCGCATGGCCAGCCCGACGCCGCCGATACCCTCGAACCAGGCGTCCCGGGCGAAATCATAGGCGCCGGGCGAGGCTGGTCCGGGCGGCGGGTCGAGCAGGGTGGAGACGCGGATCGCCGTGCCCGGCGCGGGCGCGTCTTCTGGGCCGAGCGAGGGGATGATGACGCGAACCCGAGTGGGCGTATCGGCGGGCGCCAGGTGGGCGATGTCGACCGGCGCGATCAGCAGGCGCTCGCCGCGCTCGCTGGGGTTGGCGATGTCCACCACCCAGCCTTCGACGCTGACCACGCCCAGGTGGGGCGGAACGATGGGCGCCGCCACCGCGACGCTATGCAGCTTGGCGATGAGGAAGCCGCCGGCCGCCACGGCGGTCAAGCCAGTGACGGCGATCGCCACGCGATTGACGGTGAGAAATCGAGTGGCGAGGGCGACGGCGCACAAGACCGCCGCCAGGACGGCGGCCAGCCACAACGCCGGCTCGACCTTCAAGCCCAGATAGGCCGCCGCGCCCAGGCCAAAGGCCACCGGCGTCCACAGGAGCACACGGTCCAGTTGATCGGCCGCCTCGCGGGCCAGGCCGGCGAGGAGGCCGGCAAGGCTAGGAAGGGCGCGCTTGCCCGTGATAAGAGCCGCCGCCCGTCCCCAGGGCCCTCCCCGCGCCGCGCGGCGCCGGGGCGGCCCCATCGTCTGGAACCGCGATGCCCGCCGCCGAAACATCCGCCAACCGATCGGTCGTCACCCGCATCGCCCCCTCGCCGACCGGTTCGATGCATATAGGCACCGCGCGGACGGCTTTGTTCAACTGGCTTTATGCGCGCCATTGCGGCGGGGCCTTCCTGCTGCGCATCGAGGACACCGACCGCCAGCGCTCCACGCAGGGAGCCGTCCAGGTCATTCTCGACGGCCTGGCGTGGCTGGGCCTGACGCCGGACGCCCCGCCGGTGTTTCAGGTCGCCAGAGGCGATCGTCATCGCGAGGTGGCCCAAACGCTCCTCGAACGAGGTCGCGCCTATCGCTGCTACATGACGGTGGAGGAGCTCGCGGCGGAACGCGAACACGCCCGCGCCGAGGGCCGCGCCATCCGCTCGCCATGGCGCGACCGGGCGGCGGAGGCCGGCGAGAACCGGCCGTTCGTGGTCCGCTTCAAGGGGCCGCTCGATGGCGAAACGACGATCGACGACCTGGTCAAGGGGCCGGTAACCTTCGCCAACAAGGAGCTCGACGATTTGGTGTTGCTGCGCTCGGACGGCGCGCCGACCTACAATCTGGCCGTGGTCGTCGACGATCATGACATGGGGATCACCCATGTCATTCGCGGCGACGATCATCTGAACAACGCCGCCCGCCAGAGCCTCATCTATCAGGCCCTCGATTTCGACCTACCGGCGTTTGCCCATCTGCCGATGATCCACGGCGCCGACGGGGCCAAGCTATCGAAGCGCCACGGGGCCCAGGCGGTCGGCGAGTTCGCCGACATGGGCTATCTGCCCGAGGCCATGCGCAACTATCTGGCCCGCCTGGGATGGGGCCATGGCGACGACGAGATCTTCACCGACGCCCAGGCCATGGCCTGGTTCGACGTGCGCGACGTTGTCCGCGCGCCGGCCAGGCTCGACTGGAACAAGCTCGCCCATGTCAACAACCACTATATCCGCGCCGCCGATGACGCCCGCCTGGCTGACCTCGTGGCTCCGATCCTCGCCGGTCGCGGCGTCGTTCTTCCGGCCGACGGGAAGGCGCGCCTCATCGCCGTCATTCCGGCGGTCAAGGACGGCGCCAAGACTCTCCAGGATCTCGCCACCCTGTCGCTCTTCGCCATCAAGCAGAGGCCACTCGCCCTCGACGACAGGAGCCTCGCCCTCCTCACGGCCGAAACGCGCGGCCTCATCTCGCGCCTGGCCGGCGCCCTGACCTCGCAGGCCGACTGGACGCCGGACGCCCTGGCGACGTCTCTGCGCGCGTTCGCTGGAAGGGAGGGCGTGGGCCTCGGAAAATTCGGGGCCGCGTTGCGCGCCATCTTGTCGGGCGGCGCGCCGGCGCCGGACCTTGCCGGCGCCTTGGCGGCCCTGGGTCGGAGCGAGAGCCTGGGGCGCGTCGACGACGCTCTTTCCCACTCCGGGTAAGGGGCTATAAGGCGACGCGAAACACGCGTTGGGATGCTTTCAAACAACCAAGAGGGGATTGGGCATGGCCGATCACGCCACGCTGACGCTCGGCGACAAGAACCACCAGCTGGGCCTGATCAAAGGGACCGCCGGCCCCGACGTGGTCGATGTGCGCAAACTCTACGCCGACGCCGACGTGTTCACCTTCGATCCCGGCTTCACCTCGACGGCAAGCTGCGAAAGCAAGATCACCTATATCGACGGCGACGCGGGCATCCTCCTGCATCGCGGCTATCCGATCGAGCAGCTCGCGGAGCACTCCAGCTTCATCGAAGTCTGCTACCTGCTGCTCAACGGCGAGCTTCCCGACGCCGCCGAACTCGCCGATTTCGAGCGGACCATCACCTACCACACCATGCTGCACGCGCAGTTCGACCGCTTCTTCGGCGGATTCCGCTCGGACGCCCATCCCATGGCGATCATGACGGGCGCGGTGGGGGCGCTGTCGGCCTTCTATCACGACAGCATCAATGTCGATGACCCCGAGCAGCGCAAGATTTCCGCCCACCGGTTGATCGCCAAGATGCCGACCATCGCGGCGCGGGCGTTCAAGTATTCCATCGGCCAGCCGTTCGTGACCCCGCGCAACGACATGTCCTATGCCGAGAATTTCCTGCGCATGGCTTTTTCGGTTCCCGCCGAGGACTGGAAACCCAACCCGGTCCTGACCCGGGCCATGGACCGCGTCTTCCTCCTGCACGCCGACCACGAGCAGAACGCCTCCACCTCGACGGTTCGCCTGGCCGGCTCCTCGGGGGCCAACCCCTTCGCCTGCATCGCCGCCGGCATCGCCTGCCTGTGGGGTCCCGCCCACGGCGGCGCCAACGAGGAGGCGCTGATGATGCTCGAGGAGATCGGCACGGTCGATCGCATTCCCGAATATGTCCAGGGCGTAAAAGACCGCAAATACCGCCTGATGGGCTTTGGTCATCGGGTCTACAAGAACTTCGACCCGCGCGCGATCGTCATGCAGAAGACCTGCCACGAAGTGCTCGAGGAAATCGGCGACAGCGACGATCCGCTGTTGAAAGTCGCCTTGGAATTGGAAAAAATCGCTCTCGACGATCCCTATTTCATCGACCGCAAACTCTATCCCAATATCGATTTCTATTCCGGCATCACTCTGAAGGCCATGGGTTTTCCAACCACCATGTTCACCGTGCTGTTCGCCATCGCCCGCACGGTGGGCTGGATCAGCCAGTGGAAGGAGATGTTTGAGGACCCGCAGCGCAAGATCGGCCGCCCCCGCCAGCTCTACACCGGACCTCTCAAGCGTGACTATCCCCCACTGGAAACGCGGGGGTAGATCGATCGCCTATTGTCGCGGGCCGCCGTCCAGCCGACCCATGGCGCGCAGCTCGTCGATCACCGCGTCCGCCGCCGCGCCGAAGGGATCGTCGATGCCGCCGCGCATGATCTCCAGCGCGGCGTTCTGGGCGGCGACCTGGTCGGCGCAAAGGGCCGGGTCGCCGAGCCGACGGGCGATTTCGCGAGCCAAGGCCGGCCCGGTGCAGCGGCTCTGGATCAGCTCTGGCGCCACGAACGTCTTCGCCGCCACGTTGAAGAGCGTGACGTAGGGTGTGCGGATCAGGCGTTTGACGATCAGGTGGCTCAGGGGGTCCAGCCGGTAGGCCACCACCATGGGGCAGCCGGCCAGGGCGAGCTCGGTGGTCACCGTGCCGCTGCAGGCAATGGCCGCGGTGGCGGCGCGCATGGCGTTCAGCCGCGCCGCCTCGCCTTCGATGATGATGACCTCTTCGTCCCATTTGACGACGCCGGCCTTGACCGCCGACGCGACGGTTTCAGCGGCGGCGACCACCACGAACAGGCCGGGGTGATCGGCCCTCAAGAGCTTCACCGCGACCGCGAAGCGGGGCAGCAGGCGAGCGACCTCCCCAGGCCGACTGCCGGGAAGCAGGAGGAGCACGGGATCGTCGGCGCCCGCTCCGAGGCTGGCGCGAAACCCCGCGGGGTCGGCCTGGGAGAAATCCCGCGCCAGGGCCGGGTTGCCCACAAAGGTGCCCGGCAGGCCCGCGCGGGCGAAGAAGGGGGCGTCGAAGGCGTGGATGGTGAGCAGCCTGTCCACCGACCGTGCCAGCGTGGCCGCCCGCCCAGGCCGCGTCGCCCACACCTGGGGCGCGACATATTTGATGAGGCGCGGGCCGCCGGCGACGCGGCGCAGCTGGCGCGCCACTCTCAAGTTGAACCCCCAGGCGTCGATCAGCACGGCGACATCCGGCCGCTCGCGAACGGCCAGGGCGGCGGTCTCGCCGGCGCGTCGCACGACGAGAGGAAATGCCGCCAGCCCGTTGAGCGGGCCGAGCGCCGAGAGCGGCCCCGTGTCGAACGGGCTGACGATTCCCAGCGCCGCCATGCGAGCACCGCCGACGCCGACGAACCGCACCGCTTCGCCCAGGCGCGCGCGCAGGGCGGCCGCCAGCCCGGCGCCGAGCGCGTCGCCAGAAGCCTCGGCCGCCACCAGCATCACGCAGGCTTTCGTCATGGTGGCCCTGGAGGCACGCCGACGACGAAGAGCCCCAGTCGGTCGGCGAGTGAGATCACCCCTTCCCGATCGACCAGCAAGACGCGCCCCGCCTCTCCCGCCACCCCGGTCAATCCCGCGCGCGCGGCGTGCCGCAATGTCGCGGGGCCGATGGTCGGCAAGTCTATGCGGTCTTCCTGGCCCGGCTTGCGCGCCTTGGCCAGCACCCCGCGCGGATGGTCGGGGGCGCCGCGGATCGCCTCGGGCAGGGCGGCCACGCGGGCGAGCATGGCGTCGGTGCCTTCCTGCGCTTCCAGAGCCAGGACCAGCCCGTCGCAGCAGACAGCGCCCTGCCCGATGTCGAGCGCCCCGATGGCCCTGGCCGCCTCCATGGCGCGGGCGATATCGGCCAAGTCCTGAGGCCGCGGCGCGTGGCGCCCGAGCGCGCCCTCGCCCAGGGTGAGGCCGGCCATCACTTGGTGGGCGCCCTCGACGGCAAAGCCGTCCTTTTCGAATTCGCCGATCAGAAAGGTCAACAGCCGATCGTCACCCTCGCGCGCCGCCGCGACCGCGCCGGGCAGCGCGGCGAGGCCCCGCCAATCCGGTTTCAGGTCACGGAAGTCGGGCCGGGCGACCGAACCGGCGAAACACACCGCGCCGCAGCCAGCCCCACGGAGGGCCTCAATGCCCTTGCCCAACTGGGCGACGCCCACCTCGACGCCCTCGAATTCATCCAAGCCGGAGGCGGCGAACCCGCTCAAGCGAATCACGAAGAGGGCTCGGCCGGCGGCCCGGCAATGGCGCGCCAGATCGACCGGCAACGCACCACCGCCGGCGATGATGCCAAGCTTGGCGCGAGACGGCGTCAGACTTCCCGTTGCGGCGTGGTCAGCGGCCGGCTGGCGTCGGCGCGAATGAAATCGACGATCTCCATGACTTCCGGCGACCCGGCATAGGCGGCGGTGGTGTCATCGAGCCGCTCCTGGAACGTGCCCTCCTCGGCGAACAACATGCGGTAGGCGGCGCGCAAGGTGTTGATCGCCTCGCGCGAGAAGCCCCGGCGTTTCAAGCCCACCAGATTCAGCCCCTCGAGGTGGGCGTGGTTTCCCCACACGTTGCCGAAGGGAATGACGTCGTGGTTGACCCCCGCCATGCCGCCGACGAAGGCATGGCGGCCTATGCGGGTGTTCTGGTGAACCGCCGAGAGGCCGCCCATGATCACATGATCGCCCACCACCACGTGGCCGCCCAGGGTGGCGCCATTGGCCATGATGACCTTGTCGCCGACCACGCAGTCATGGCCGACATGAACGCCGACCATGAAAAATCCATCCGATCCCACGCTGGTCACGCCGCGCCCCATCGTCGTGCCGCAATGCATGGTCACCTGTTCGCGGATGATGTTTCGCGCGCCGATGGCAAGCCGGGTCGGCTCTCCTTTGTGTCCCGAATGCTGTGGCGGCCCGCCCAGGCAGGCATAGGGGTGAACCACGCAGTCGTCGCCAATCTCGGTCAAGCCTTCGATCACCACGTGGGAGGCGAGCCGCACCCTGGCGCCCAGGCAGGCGCCAGGACCGACGATACAGAACGGGCCGACCTCGACATCATCCGACAGGCGCGCCCTTGCGTCGACGATGGCGGTGGAGTGTTGTCGGCTCATTTCCGGGTGTCGACCAGCATGGCGGCGAACTCGGCCTCGGCGGCCAGCTTGTCGCCCACCATGCCCCGCCCGCGGAATTTGACCACGTCGCCCCTGGCCCGCTGGACCGACACCTCCAGCCGCAAGACGTCTCCCGGGCGCACCGGATTGCGGAAACGGCAATTGTCCACCGACATGAACAGAATGATCTTGCCCTCGGGGTCTACGTCCCAGGATTTGGACATCAGAAGGCCGCCCGACTGAGCCATGGCCTCCACGATCAGCACCCCCGGCATCACCGGGGCGCCGGGGAAGTGGCCCAAAAAAAACGGCTCGTTGATGGTCACGCACTTGATCCCGACCAGGGACTGGCCGGGAACAAAGGCTTCGGCGCGATCGATCAGCAGGAATGGCGGCCGGTGAGGAATGCGCCGCATGATCTCCTGAATGTCGATGCCGCCCTCGACGGCCGCTTCGGGCGTGTTCCGCTTCATGGCTCGTTCCCGCTTTCGTGACGCCGCTGGGCGGCCCGCGCCAGCCACGCGGTCTCGCGCAGCCACCGCTTCATGGGCCTGGCGGGGTGGCCGCCCCAGCTTTCACCGGCCGGGACATCTCTCATCACGCCGGCGGCTGCGGCGATCCGGGCGCCCGCTCCGATCGTGACATGGTCGGTGACTCCGGCTCGGCCGCCGAACATACATCCGTCTCCGACGGTCGCGCTGCCGGAAATGCCGGTATAGGCCGCCAGCAGGCAATCGCACCCGATCACCACGTTGTGGGCGATTTGCACGAGGTTGTCGATCTTGGTGTTTTCGCCGACCACCGTGTCATCCCAGGCGCCGCGGTCAATGCATGAACCCGATCCTATACTTACGCCGTCGTGGATAATCACTCGGCCGAGTTGCGGCACATCCACCAAGCCGTGGGCGCCGGCCGCCGCCCCAAAGCCCGGCTCGCCGATGACGGCGCCGGCGTGAACGCGGACCCGATCGCCGATCAGGGCGAAGCCGATGCTGGCGCCGGCCCCGACGTAGCAGTCCTCGCCGATGACCACGCCCGGACCGATCACCGCCGAGGCACAGATATAGGTCCCTCGGCCAACCGTCGCGCCCGGCCCGACCACCACCCCTGGGCCTAGGGCCACGCCGTCTTCCACGCTCGCCTCGGGATGGATGGGTCCCGCGCCCGCTTCGTGGCGGCGTGGGCGATGCAAACGGTCGGCGGCCGTGGCGTAAGCCGCCTGCGGCAGATCGGTCACTAGAGCGACGCAGTGTTCGGGCGCCCGCGCCGCGTCAGCGCTGGAGATGAAACAGGCCGCCGCCCTTGTACTCGCCAGCTCAGACTCATAGCGGCGATCGGCGAAATAGGTGACGCTGACCTCGTCCGCGCGCGCCAGCACCGCCGCCTGGACAACCGACCGGCCCACCATTCCCGGCTGGATCGACCGCGCGCCAGTCAAGGCGATTAATTCGCCCAGGGCCGCCGGCCCGAGGGCGTCGTAGAAGCGCGGGTCGGGCATGGCTCTACGACGCCCGACGCACTGATCCAATCAACGCGCGGGAGCGGCCGCGTCGAGATGTTCGCGGTCGAAGGCGAATTGTTGAATCTTGGCGTTCAACGAGGCCACCGCCTGACTGCTGAGATCCATGTCCGGATTGTTCAAAATCACGGAACGCTTGTCGAACAGGGCGCTGCAACGCTTTTGCTGATAGATCTGCCGGACGATCGGATCGAGTTCCTGGGCGATTCGGTTGAGGGACTTCTGTTCGGTGGCCTGAACCTCGCGCTGGCGAAGGTCCGCTTTCTGGCGCAGATTGTTAATCCGCGCCTGAAGCGCCTGGGCGCGGGTCTGGAAGGCGGCGGGGGCCAGAGTGGCGCGCGCCGCCTCCAGAGAGCGTCCCTCGGTCTCAATGGCGGCGTTCTCGGGGTTGAGTTCGGCCTTCACCTGGGCGACGATCTGGTTCATGCGCTGGCTCACATATTGGCCGACCGCCGAGGAACTGATCGCCTGATCGATCGAAATGACGCACAGGCCGGCAATGGGCGGTCCCTCGGCCACGCCGGTCGCGGCGGGGGCCGCGCGCGCTGGCGCGGGGGCGGCTTGAACGGCGCAAGCGAGGGCGGCGGCGGCGATCACGCTCGCCGCGCCGAATGCCAGAAGCTGTTTAGTCATTGCTGTCTAGAACCTTGTTGATGTTGAAAAACGGAACAATTCCGTCTTGTCGTAAGAGTCTTTTCGGATGATTTGACTGAAGTCAAACCGAAGCGGGCCCATGGGGGACTTCCAGAAGATGCTGATGCCGGCCGAGGCGCGCAAACCAAGATCATCCTGCACGGTGGTGATGGGCATGTTCGTGTTCGGGTTGATCTTTTCGGCGCGATCGACGATGCCCAAAGTGCCAAAATCCGAGAACAATGCGGCTCTGATGCCATATTGCTCGGGCAACTTCGTGGGTATGGTCATCTCCACGGTGCCGATGGCGTAGAGCTTGCCGCCCAGGGAATCACCGAACTGCGTGTCGCGCGGCCCGATGCCGGCGATCTCGAATCCGCGGAAAGTGTCGCCGCCCTTGTAGAAGCGATCGGTTATGCGGATGTCGTCGCCATTCCAGCCATCGATATAACCGGCCGAACCGGTGAAGCTGAAGATGAAATCCTTGTTGAAGCCGTGGTACCAACCGCCCTGCAGTTCGCTGCGCACATAATGGACCGAGCCGCCCACGCCAGCCACGTCCTGCGAGAGGTTGGCGAAGTAGCCGCGGGTCGCCACGATCGGGTCGTTGCGCTTGTCCAGCCCCAGCGTATAGCCGACCTGCGAGGTGATATACGAGCCGCGCTGCCGGCAGAGCACCACCGAGACCAATTCCTGGCCAGGGACGCACAGGGCGTCATCGACGATTACATCGTCGGTTCGCAGCGTATAGCGCGTGGTCAACAGGCTGTTGGTGGTAAGGGGAAAAGCGACACGCACCGTGCCCCCGGTGGAGGCGGTGTTGTACGACGCCTGCTGGGAGAAATCGTAGCGATAGGTATAGATGTCAAAGCCGGCTTGCAGATCGCGGTTAAGGAAGTGCGGTTGGGTGAAGGAAAAGTCGGCTTGCTGACGTAGGAATCCCAGGGAGAGGCGGGCGCGCACATCCTCGCCGCGACCGCGGAAATTCGATTGGCTGATCCCCACATCGGTGACCAGTTTGTCGATCGTGCTGTAACCGGCACTGAAAGACAGTTGCCCCGTGGGCTGTTCGGTGACGTGCACCTGCAGGGTGGTGCGGTCCGGGGCCGAGCCCGGCACGTTGGTTATGTCGACGTCCTTGAAAAAGCCGAGAGCCTTGATGTTGTTCTTCGAGCGATCGACGAGGGCGCGATTATAAGCGTCCCCCTCGGCGACGTTCAGCTGACGGCGGATCACGTAATCGAGGGTCGTTGTATTGCCCACGATGTCTATGCGGTCGATGTAGACGCGCGGGCCTTCCTTGACCTCGAACACCACATCGACGGTGTGTTTGACCGGATCGGCCGTGTAGCGCGGACGCACATCGACAAAGGCGAATCCCGCCGCGCCCGCCGCGAAGGTCAGCGCATCGGTGGCCTGCTCGATTTTCTCATCCTGGTAGACTTGTCCTTCGTGGATCGGCAGGAGTTGGCGCAGGATGTCGCCATTCAGCTTCTTGACGTCGGTTTGCACCGTCAGCTTCCCGAAATGGTATCTCGCGCCCTCGTCCAAGGCGTAGGTCACCGCGAAACCATTCTTGTCGGGGGCCAGTTCGGCCACGGATGAAATGATGCGAAAATCGTAAAATCCGCGGTTGCGGTAGAACTTTCTCAACTGCTCCCGATCATATTCAATTCGATCTGGGTCATAGTTGTCATTGGAAGCAAAGAATTTATACCAAATGCTCTCCTTGGTTACGACGACATTCCGCAGTTCATTGCCGGAAAACGCGCTATTTCCGAGGAAATTTACCCTCAAGATTCCGCTCTTGGGACCCTCATTGATTTCAAAAATCAGATCGACGCGGCGTTGCGGAAGCTCGATGATCTTCGGCGTAACGGTGGCGGAAATTCGTCCCGCACGCCGATAAAGCTCAACGATGCGGCCGACATCCTCCTCCACTTTGGCGCGGGTGAACACGCCCCGAGGGCGAATCTGGACTTCGTCGCGGAGCTTGTCTTCCTTGAGGTTGGAATTTCCCTCGAACAGCACCTGGTTGATCACCGGGTTTTCCACCACCTTCACGACCAGATCGGTCCCCTCCAGATCGATTTTCACATCGGAAAACAGATCGGTGCGAAACAAGGCCTTCAGAGCGACATCGATCTTGGCCGGGTCGACCGTGTCGCCGACCGCGATCGGCAAATAAGAAGTGATGGTCTCCGGGTCGATTCGCTCATTGCCCTGAATCACGATGCGGCCGACCACGCCGCTCTGTTGCGCCTGAGCGAGCGCGACCACGGGCGCGCCGAGACTCACGCCGCCCACCAGCAAGGCGACGCTGGAAACAAGCGCGGTGTGGCGCGCGCGAAATTTTTTCAGCGGATCGGCCATGCTAGGGAAAATCGCCTTACGAAAACAAGCTGCCGAAGAAGTGGAGCACGCGCAGTCCCCGCAGGTCGTTCCACGTGGCGAACAACATGAAACCGACCAGCAAAGCAAGGCCCACGCGATATCCGGCCGCCTGGACGCTGGCGCGAAGCGGGCGGCGCACCACGCCTTCGTAGGCATAGAAGAGCAGGTGGCCGCCGTCCAGGACGGGTATCGGCAGGAGGTTCAGCAAGCCGACGCTGACCGACAACAGGGCCGCCAGTTGGGCGAGAGAAAAAGCCGCGGCGATCACCCAACTCACTCCCGCGCCACGCGCCATGACCACCGCCTGCTTGGTGATGGCGCCCGAAGCGTGGGCTATGCCCATGAAGCTGTGAAGCTGGTCGGCGCCGACCTGGCCGGTGACGATGCGCCCCAGATAGAAGAGGGTGGCGCCGGTCACCTCCGAAGTCTTGACCAGCCCCATGCGAAGCGCCCCGATGGGCCCGTAGCGTCGCGGGGGGCCGAGAGGAGCGGTCAAGCCCAGACGCCCGATCGTCGTGACGCCACCGAACGGGCTGGGAACCTGGGCGGCGGCCGGCCGAACCAGGAGATGGAGACGCCGCCCCGCGCGTCCCACGGTGAAATCGATGAGCGCGCCGGCCCTGACTTGTACATAGAGCTGAACGTCTTCGAAACTCCGCATCGGCCGCCCGTCGGCGCTCAACAGCACATCGCCGGATCGAAAGCCCGCGTGGGCCGCAGCCCCGGCGGGATCCACCTCGACCCGGGTGGCGGACACCGGTTGACCAAACAGAGCCAGGCAGATCGAAAACAGGGCGACAGCTAAGGCGAAATTCGCCGCCGGCCCAGCCGCGACGATGAGCGCACGTTGCCATAACGGCTTGAAATGGAGATATTTTTTCTCCGCCCCGGGACCCTCTCGCTCGACGATGGCGGCGCGCATCGTCGCCAAATCGGCGTGGTCGGGGACGCTGGCGGCGTTCTCGTCGCCGGCGAAGCGGACATAGCCGCCCAGGGGAAGCCAGCCAATTCGCCATTCGATGCCGCCCTTGTCCCGCCAAGACACAATCGCCCGGCCAAAGCCGATGGAAAAACGGTCGATGGCCACGCCAAAGACGCGGGCGGTGAAAAAATGCCCCAACTCATGGACGGTAACCACGACGGTAATAACGAGGAGGAACGGCAAGACGTAGAAGGTCGCGTTCTGCAGAAAGGCCATCATGGCGGGTGGTCTCCTCGCGGCCCCTTAGCCCATGCGCTCGAATCGCGACAGGACTTGGGCGGCCACGCGCCGCGCGCCGGCGTCGACGGCCAATAACTCATCGAGTGTCCGCCCATCATCGCCGACCACCAGGTCGCCGGCCTCGCTCATGGCCTCCAGGGTTTCGCGAACGATTTCGGCGATATCCAAAAAGCCGATCCGGCGGTGAAGAAAGGCGCTCACCGCCGCCTCATTGGCGGCATTCATGGCCGCCGGCGCCCCGGCCTCGGCACTCAGGGCTTGCCGGGCGATCGCCAGGGCCGGAAAACGGGCTTCGTCGGGCGCTTCGAAGGTCAGCCGGCCGATGCTCGCCAAATCGAGCCCCGGCGCGTCCCAGGCGACGCGGCTCGGCCAAGCCCAAGCGCAGGCGATCGGCGCGCGCATGTCCGGAGGCCCAAGTTGGGCCAGGGTCGAACCGTCGGCATATTCGACCAGGGAATGCACGACCGATTGGGGATGAATGACCACGGCGATCTTGTCGGCAGGCGTGGCGAACAGATAGGAGGCCTCGATCATTTCGAGGCCCTTGTTCATCATGGTGGCCGAATCCACCGAAATCTTCGCTCCCATGTTCCAGTTCGGGTGCGCCACGGCCTGCTCGCGCGTCGCGCCCGCCATCGCCTCGCGGCTCCAGTCGCGAAATGGGCCACCCGAAGCGGTCAGAATGAGTCGACGCACCTCGCTCGCCCAGTTGGGTTGGAAGACCTGAAATATGGCGGAGTGTTCGGAATCGACCGGTATGACACGGCCGCCCGCTTTGGCGGCGGCGGCCAGCAGGGCCGGACCGGCGCACACCAGGCTCTCCTTGTTCGCCAAGCCGATCACCGAGCCCGCCCGCGCCGCGGCTAGGGTGGGCGCCAGGCCCGCCGCCCCGACAATGGCCGACATCACCCAATCGGCGCCCTGCCCGGCGGCCTCGACGATTGCCGCCGGCCCGGCGGCGGTGGCGACGCCAGACCCGGCCAGCCGTTCCCGCAATTCCGGTAGCGACCCCTCGTCCTCGATGACGGCGAGCTTCGGCTTCCAGAGGAGAGCCTGCTGAGCCAGAAGGGCGGTATTGCGGCCGGCGGTGAGGGCGAGAATGTCAACCTCGGCGTTCACCTTGCCCAGGAGATCCAGAGTCGAGACGCCAACCGAGCCGGTCGAACCCAGAATGACCACCGTGCGCGCGGCCATCAGTGCGCCCACCCAAAATGGACGATCAGGCGCGCGACCGCGAACACCATGACGGCGAACATCAGGCCATCGACACGATCGAGCAGCCCTCCGTGGCCGGGAATGAGATCGCCGGAGTCCTTGACGCCAAATCGTCGCTTCAACATCGACTCCCACAGGTCGCCGGCCATGGTCGCCAACCCTCCCGCTAGGCCGATCGCCGCCGCGCCGACCAGGGAGAGATGCATGATGCTCGCCGCCACGCCCACCGAGGCGGCCATCGCGCCGGCCAAGCCCCCAATGAAACCGGACCATGTCTTATTGGGGGAGAAGCGGGGCCAGAGCTTGGGCCCCTTGAGAGCGCTGCCGACGAGAAAGGCGGCGATATCGGCCGCCCAGGTCGTCGCGAACAGCATCAGGATCCAGCCCCTGCCCTGCATGGTCTCGCGAAGCCACACGATGGCCAGGCAGGCCGGGGCGATATAGAGGACACCATAGGCCGCGTCGACCGCCCGCCTGGACGCGCCCCTGGCCACGGCTCCGGCGGCCAGGGCGCCCAGGGCCACGCAACCCCACGCTTCGAGGTAACGGCCGGTGTAGGCCACCAAAATCACCGTCACCACCGCCAAGCTGGTCACCACCGCCGCGCGAGCCGAATGGCGGGAGGTCACCATGGCCGCCCACTCGATTGAAAGCAGGGCCCCGGCGACCGCGATCAGCACCAGGAAAGGGGCGCGCCAGAGCGGAGCGGGCCAATCGAAGACCCAGACGGCCCACAGGGCGATCGCCGCCAGAACAGCGCCCGACGCCACCCTGACGCCGAAATTGTCCCAGTCGAATCCCCTAACTCGCGGCAAGAATGTCATCGACCGCGGCGCCGCCGTACCGCCGCTCCCGAGTATGAAAGTCGGCCAGGGCGGCCTTCAGGTGTTCGGGCCCGTAGTCGGGCCAATAGATGTCCTGGAAAACCAGTTCGGCGTAGGCGGACTCCCAGAGCAGGAAATTGGAAAGGCGCTGTTCGCCGCTGGTGCGCACGATCAGATCGGGCCCCGGCGCGAAGGCCGTCGAAAGGCGCGCCTCGAACCCCGCCTCGCTCAGATCGCCGGCCCGCGCCCGTCCCTCTTGCACGGCGAGGGCGAAGGCGCGCGCCGCGTCGACAATATCGGCCCTGGCCCCGTAGTTGAACGCCACCTGCAGAAAAAACCGCGCGTTGTTCGCGGTCCTCGCCTCCGCCCGCTCGACGATATCGAGGATCTCGGCATCTAGTCCGGAACGGCGCCCGACAATCCGCACCCGGATCCCGTCAGCCTCCAGGCGCGCCAGGTCGCTGGCGAAATAAGCTTTGAGCAGGCTCATCAATTCGGAGATTTCCGGCTGGGGGCGACGCCAGTTCTCGGTGGAAAAGCCGAAAACGGTCAAACGCTTGATCCCCAGTCGCGGGGCGGCTTCGACGGTGCGGCGCAGGGCCGCGACGCCGGCGCGATGGCCAAAGGCCCTGGGCAAGCCCCGCTGCTTCGCCCAACGCCCGTTTCCGTCCATGATGATGGCGACATGCAGGTCTGATCGCGCGCCGCCCTCCGCTGGCGACGGGGGGCCGGTATGCATGCCGAGCGCCGGCGACATGATGGCTCCCTTCGTTCCGCCCGGGCCTCGCCAACCCTTAAACTTGCATGATCTCTTGCTCCTTGGTTTTCAAGCTCTCGTCGATGCGCCCGACCGCCTCGTCGGTGAGCTTTTGAACCTCGGTCTCGAGACGTTTGTGCTCATCCTGATTGATCGCGGCGTCCTTTTCCGCCTTGCGCAGATCGTCCATCGCCTCGCGCCGCACGTTGCGCACGGCGATCCTCTGCTGTTCGGCGTATTTGCCCGCCAGTTTCACCAGATCGCGGCGGCGTTCCTCGGTGAGAGGCGGGATGGGAATGCGCAGATTTTGACCTTCCACCACCGGATTGAGCCCGAGCCCTGAATTGCGGATCGCCTTTTCCACCGAGACTACCACCGCCTTGTCCCAGACGCTGACTGTGATCGAGCGGGGTTCGGGCGCCGAAACGGCGCCCAGCTGGCTGATCGGCATCCGCGCGCCGTAGGCCTCCACATGCACCTGATCGAGCAGGCTGGCGGAGGCGCGGCCGGTGCGCAAGGTGGCGAACTCCTCCTTGAGCGCGCCGACCGCCCTGTCCATGCGTTCACGGTACTTCTTGAGATCCGGCCGTTCGGTCGCCGCCATGGCGATCCCCTTCCTAAAATGTCAGAGCGCATCCGCGATCGTCGTGAAGACGCCGCCTCCGCCCACGACCCGCAGCAGGTTGCCCGGCTCGCGAATGGAGAAAACCACGATGGGGATGGCGTTGTCGCGCATCAAGGCGATGGCCGAGGCGTCCATGACCTTCAGGTTCTTCGACAGAACCTCTTGGTAGCTCAGACGCTCATAGCGCTCGGCGTTCCGATCCCGCTTTGGGTCGGCGGTGTAGACGCCGTCAACGCTGGTCCCCTTGAACAAGGCGTCGCAGCCCATCTCGGCGGCGCGCAGGGCGGCGGGCGTATTGGTGGTGAAGAAGGGCGCGCCCAGGCCGGCGGCGAAGATCACCACCCGGCCCTTTTCCAGATGGCGCAGCGCCCGGCGCCGGATGTAGGGTTCGCACACCGCGTCCATGGGGATGGCCGATTGGACGCGGGTATGTACGCCGACTTTTTCTAGCGCGCTCTGCAGCGCCAAGGCGTTCATCACCGTGGCCAGCATACCCATGTAGTCGGCGCTGGCCCGCTCCATGCCGCGGCCGGCCATGGACACCCCGCGAAAGATGTTGCCGCCGCCGATGACCAGACAGAGTTCGAAACCGTGGGCGGCCACCGCCGCCACGTCGGCGGCCACCGCCTCGAGAGTGTTCATGTCGATGCCGAAGGGCGCGTCGCCCATCAGCACCTCGCCCGACACTTTGAGAAGAATGCGGCGGTAAGGCGCGGGCGGATCGGTCATGCGGGCTCATCCCCTCGACTCGCCCTTTTTCGGGACGGTCCAGGAACGATCCTAGAGCGCTTTCCGCAAAAGTGGGAACTGGTTTTGCGACCAGAAAGCGCTCAAGTGTTTAATATAGAGCCTGTTTTCTCGACCGGGTTGATCGAGGCCGATCGAGACAGGCTCTAGCGCGGAGCGGTCATGGCCGCCACTTCCGCCGCGAAGTCGCTGTCGCCCTTGTCCACCCCCTCGCCCAGGGCGAAGCGGACGAATTCCTTGATGGTCACCGGCGCCCCAACCGCCTTGGCGGTGTCGGCCACCAGATCTTCGATGGTGCGGGCGGGATCGCGCACATAGGACTGTTTGAGAAGAACCGTCTCTTCATAGAACTTGCGGATGCGGCCCTCGACCATCTTCTCGGCCACGGCGGGCGGTTTTCCCGAGGCGATGGCCTGTTCGGTGAAGATGGCCCGCTCGCGCTCCACCGCCGCCGGATCGAGATCATCCACCGACAGCGACAGCGGCGCGGCGGCCGCCACGTGCAGCGCGATGTCGCGGCCGAACGCTTTCAGAACCGCCGGGTCGCCGGCCCCTTCCACGGCCACCAGAACGCCGATGCGGCCAAGATTGGGCGCGCCGGCCACCGCGCCGTGGATGTAGGCGCCGATGGCTCCCTGCCTCACGCTGAAGCGCGCCGAGCGGCGAAGCACCATGTTCTCGCCGACGGTTGCGATGAGTTGGGTGATCGCCTCGCCCACCGTCTCGCCGCCGTCGATCGTGGCGTCGCGCAGGGCTTCGACGTCTCCGTCCACGCCAAGGGCGGCCTGGGCGATCCGGCGGGCGGCGGCCTGAAAGCCCGCGTTTCGCGCCACGAAGTCGGTTTCGGCGTTGAGTTCGACCACGGCGGCGGTCATGCCCGCGCCGTCGTCGCGGCTGGCCAGGGCCACGACGCCCTCGGCCGCCACGCGGCCAGCCTTTTTCGCCGCCTTGGACAGGCCCTTGGCGCGCAGCCAATCGACCGCCGCTTCCATGTCGCCGGCGGTTTCCTGCAAGGCCTTCTTGCAGTCCATCATGCCTACGCCGGACTTGTCGCGCAGCGCCTTCACCAGGGCGGCGGTAATCTCGGCCATGGTCTTAGACTCCAGTCTAGAGTGGATTGTCGCGGCTCGTAGGGCGGCGACCCGTGGCGGGGATCGGGGGGCTTCGTCGCCCGGCGATCAGGTTTCGGCGGTCGATTCGGCCGGGGAGGGTTCGGCGTCGGGCTCCGCCGGCGGCTCCTCGGCCGGCTCGGAGGCCGGCTCGGAAGCAGTCGTCTCGGCCGGCTCGGGCGCGGCTTCAACGACCGGCTCGGGTTCGGCGGCGGCTTGCGGCTCGGGAGCCGGTTCAGCGGATTCGATGAAAGCCGCTCGGAGTTCCGGCTCCGGAGTAGGCGCGGTTTCCGGTTCGGCCGGGGCCTCGGCGGCGGCGCTCGCGCGCAAGGCCGGCTCGACCGGGGCCTCGGCGGCGCCGATATCGACTCCCATGGCGACCTGGCCCTCGGTCAGGCCATCCAGCACCGCGTCGGCCACCAGGTCGCAATAGAGCTGTAGGGCGCGCGCGGCGTCGTCATTGCCAGGCACGGGGAAGCTGATCCCCACCGGGTCGCTGTTGGTGTCGAGGATGGCCACCACCGGGATGTTGAGCTTGCGCGCTTCCTGGATGGCGATGGCTTCCTTGTTGGTGTCGATCACGAACATCAGGTCGGGAATGCCGCCCATGTCCTTGATGCCGCCCAGCGAGAGTTCCAGTTTTTCCCGCTCGCGGGTCAGCTTGAGCAGTTCCTTCTTGGTGCGGCCGCCGGCGTCGCCGCCGTCCAGAACGCCTTCCAACTCCCGCAGGCGGGCGATCGAGCCGGAAATGGTCCGCCAGTTGGTCAAGGTGCCGCCGAGCCAGCGGTGGTTGACATAATATTGGGCGCAGCGTTTGGCCCCCGCCGCCACCGGTTCGGACGCTTGGCGCTTGGTGCCGACGAACAGCACCCGCCCGCCGGACGCCGCGACTTCCCGCACCTTGACCAGGGCCTGATGCAGCAGGGGCATGGTCTGGGAAAGATCGATGATATGGATGTTGGCGCGGGCCCCGAAAATGAAGCGCTCCATCTTCGGATTCCAGCGATGCGTCTGATGGCCGAAGTGAGCGCCCGCCTCCAGGAGCTGACGCATGGTGAAATCGGGTAGCGCCATGGAATTCTCTTCCTTCTTCCGGTTCGAGCCTGCGCGGAACCAACCCCTCGTGGCGAGGGGACCGGAACGGAAAGGCGCGGGGCTTTGGGCCCGCGCCTCGCCGAACGTCCGCGTGCGTGATGGCGGGGTGATTAGGCCAAGGCGCGATGAAAGGCAAGGCGAATGCTCGCCGCGTCGGCGGCTCGCGGCTCACACGTCCTCCAGAAAGGCCACCCCCGGCGTGATCCGCAGCGCTCCCCTTGCCGCCGGGTCCAACCGGTAGCGACCGGGAAGTTTCATCTCCACTTCGCGCCCGCCGCTGAACGCCGCCGCCAATACCACCTCGCCGCCGTCCGCGGGGGCCGGCGCCAGCTCCTTGCGCAACATATCCAGCCGCGCCACCGCCGGCGAAAGATGGACGCGCAGGGCCGCCGCGGCGTGGGCGATCACCCGCTCCAAGGGCTGGGCGTCGTCGCCGAAAAAGCGCACCTCGCCATCGGCCGCCTTGGCGCGCGCCTTGATCACCACGGCCTTGCCCGGCTCCAGCAGATCGCGACAGCGGCGCAGGGTTTCGGGCGGAAACAGCACCTCATATTCGCCGGTGGGATCGGACAAGGTGACGAAGGCGAACTTGCCGCCGCTGCCGCCCGCCGAACTGCGCTCCTGGCGGCGGCGAACCGTTCCCACCATGCGAAAGGCCTCGGCCCCGGCGGCGGCGGACGCGAGGGCGTCGACCAGCATCGTGACGCGGTGGCGCCGCAACGCCCCGAGCATGTCGTCCAGCGGATGCCCGCTCAGGTAGAAACCGACGGCGGTCAGCTCCTCGTCGAGCTGCCGCACCGGATTCCACGGCTCGGTTCTGGGCAGGCGCGGGCGAGCCGCCTCGGCCTGGGCGCCGAACAGGCTTTCCTGGGCGGACGCCCGGTCGGCCGCCATGCTCTGAGCGTAGGCGACCAAGGATTCGGCCGCAGCGACGATCTGGGCCCGGTTGGGGTGAACGCCATCGAACGCGCCGGCGCGCGCGAGGCTTTCCAGGGCGCGCTTATTGACCTGCCGGGGATCGACCCGCTCGAGAAAGTCAAACAGGTCGCGAAACCGGCCGCCGCTCTCGCGCACTTGGACCACATGGGCCATGGCCTGGGCGCCCACATTGCGCACCGCGCCCAGGGCGTAGAGGACGCCGCCTTCCGAAACCTCGAAGTCGGCGCCGGAACGATTCACATCGGGCTGCAGGATGGCGACGCCCTGGCGTTTGGCGTCCTGATAGAACACGGCCAGTTTGTCGGTGTTGGAAAGGTCCAGGCTCATGGAGGCGGCGAAGAATTCCACCGGCGCGTTGGCCTTGAGCCAGGCGGTCTGGTAGG
>JBPCMA010000194.1:0-18632 GCA_051002715.1 Caulobacteraceae bacterium | reverse complement strand
GAAGCCGAGCTCGGTCAGCGCCCGCTCGCGCCCGCGGATCGAGGCGAGCCGGCCGAAGGCGCGCCTGAGCGTCACCGTGCCGTGCGTCGCCGCCTGCTGCAGCGCGAACTCGATCTGGTGGCTCTCGACATTGTCGGCGTCCACCAGCACGGCGATGCGCGAGCGCGGCGCGTTGCTGATCGTGGCGTTCATTTCTCCTCCTCGCGCGCGAGCGCGGCCAGTTCGTAGATGAGATCTAGCGCCGCGCGCGGGCTCAGCCCGTCAGGGTGGACGTCGCGGAGCCGCGCCGCCAGCGGATTCTCGGTCGGCGCCTCGGCCCGCGGCGCGGGGCGCGCGGCGAACAGCGGCAGGCCCTCGACCAGCCCCGCGGCGCCGCCCCGGTCGGCGGTCTCGAGGCGTTCGAGCACCTCGCGGGCCCGGGCGATGACCGCGTCCGGCAGCCCCGCGAGCCGCGCCACCTGCACGCCGTAGGACCGGTCGGCGGTGCCGGGCCGCACCTCGTGCAGGAAGACGACCTCGCCCTTCCATTCGCGCACCGCGACCGTCGCGGTCTTCAGGCAGTCGAGCGTGCCGGCGAGACCGGTCAGCTCGTGGTAGTGCGTGGCGAACAGGCCGCGGCAGCGGTTAACCTCGTGCAGGTGCTCGAGCGTCGCCCAGGCGATCGAGAGGCCGTCATAGGTCGCGGTGCCGCGCCCGATCTCGTCGAGGATCACCAGCGCGCCCGGCCCGGCCTGGTTCAGGATCGCCGCGGTCTCGACCATCTCCACCATGAAGGTCGACCGGCCGCGCGCGAGGTCGTCCGCGGCGCCGACCCGGCTGAAGAGCTGGTCGACGATCCCGATACGGGCCGCCTCCGCGGGCACGAAGAAGCCGGCCTGGCCGAGGATCGCGATCAGCGCGTTCTGGCGCAGGAACGTGGACTTGCCGGCCATGTTGGGACCGGTGACGATGGAAAGGCGCGCCGCGATTTCGCCCGATCCGTCCAGGGCGCAATCGTTGGGTGTGAAGGCCTCCCCCGCCCGCCGCACGGCCGCCTCGACCACCGGATGGCGGCCGGCGCGCGCCTCGAAGGCGAGGGAAAGATCGACGATGGGGCGCGCCGCGTCGTTCTCTTCCGCCCACTGCGCCAGACCCGCGGCGACATCCAGGCGGGCCAGGCCCTCGGCGGCGGCCAGGATTTCGCCCGCCAACCCCCGCGCCGCCTCGCGCCAGCCCTCGAACACCGCCAGTTCGAGGGCCAGGGCCTGGTCGGCGGCGCGGGCGATCCTGGCGTCCAGCTCGGCCAGTTCGAGGGTGGTGAAGCGCACCTGGCTGGCCAGGGTCTGGCGATGGATGAACCGGGCCGACAGCGGCGGCTGAAAAAGCGTCTCGGCCTGCCGGGCGCTGGCCTCGACGAAATAGCCGAGGACGCCGTTGTGGCGGATCTTGAGGATGACGCCGCTCTCCGAGGCCAGGCGCGCCTCCATCGCGACGATCACCCGGCGGCTGTCGTCGCGCAGGGCGCGGGCGCGGTCGAGATCGGCGGAGACCTCGGCGGCCACGAAGCCGCCGTCGCGCGCCTGGGCCGGAAGGGCGGGCCCCAGGCCCCGATTCAGGGTTTCGGCCAGGGCCGCCAAGCTTGGCGCCGTCAGAGGTTGAACGGTCAGGGCGGCGGCGAGTTCGGGCGGCGGCGGGGCCAGAGGTTCGTCATGGCCGGCAAAGAGGGCGGCGATGTCTCTCCCCACCGTCAAGGCGCCCAGCAGACAGCCGAGGTCGCGTGGGCCGCCGCGCCCCAGGGCCAAGCGGGAGACGGCGCGGGCCATGTCGCCGGCCCCCTTCAGCTTGCCGCGCAGGGCCTCCCGCAGGTCGCGGCGCTCCACCAGCCAGGCCACGGCGTCCAGCCGCGCCTCGATGGCGGGGGGCGAGAGCAGGGGCCGGGAAAGCCGCGCCGCCAGCAGGCGGGCGCCGGAAGCGCCGACCGTGCGGTCGATGGCGCCGAGCAGCGATCCCTCGCGCGCGCCGGCGAGGGTGCGCTCGATCTCAAGGCTGGCGCGGGTGGCCGGATCGATGGCCATGACGTCCGCCTCGCCGGCCCGGCGCGGCGGGCGCAGGGCCGGCAGGCGGCCGGCCTGGGTCACTTCCAGGTGGGCGGCGATGAGACCGAGGGCCGCGATCTCCGCGCCGGTTAGGGCGCCGAAACCATCGAGCGTCTCCACCCCATAGAGCCGTTTCAGCCGCGCCTCCGACGCCGCCGGTTCGGCCAGGGCGCCGGCCATGGGCTGCAGGGCGCCGCCGGCCGTCTTCAAGGCGGGGCTGACCGCCGGGTCGGCGAACAGGCGATCGGGGACGAGGATTTCCGAGGGTTGCAGGGCCGCCAAGGCGCCGGCCAGGCCCTCGGGAGCCGTCAACAGACAATCGACCTCGCCGGTGGAAAGCTCGACGCTGGCCACCGCGACCTGGCCGCCGCGCGCGGCCACGGCGGCCAGCCGATTGGCCCCGCGGGCGTCCAGCAGGCCCTCCTCGGTCAGGGTTCCGGGGGTGATCACCCGCATCAGTTCGCGGCGCACGACCGACTTGGCCCCGCGCGTGCGCGCCTCGGCCGGGTCCTCCATCTGCTCGCACACCGCGACCTTGAAGCCGGCGCGGATCAGCTTGGCGAGGTAGGCTTCGGCGGTGTGAACCGGCACGCCGGCCATGGGAATGGGCGCGCCGGCGTGGGTTCCCCGGTGGGTCAGCGCGATGCCGATGGCGGCGACGGCCTTGACGGCGTCCTCGAAGAACAGCTCGTAGAAGTCGCCCATGCGGAAGAAGACCAGGGCGTCGGGCTGGCGCGCCTTGGCGGCGAAATACTGCGCCATCACCGGCGTCGCGCCGGTGGCGTCGGGGGGCTCGGCGAGAATCGGCGCGGCGGGAGCGGTCATCGGCTCCGAGACTATCGCGGCGGCGGCGGCGCGTCTTGGCTGTTTGGCGTCAACCAGTGTTGGGGCTGGCCACGATAACGCCCCTCATGACCTTCCTCGGCTAGGCCAAGGCGACCCTGGGCGCGGCTAGCATGGACGGGACCGGACCCCAATCGGGATGGGCGAAGACGGCGCCGCCGGCGCCGGCGCCGAGGCTGGCCATGGCGACGACGAGGCGGTGCGGCGATGGGCTCGCCGGGGGCGCCGCCTTGGCCGGATCGACCACCGTGGTTCCTCCATGCCCATCGCTGGAGACGGTGAAGGTCGAGCCGATGTAGTCGCCCGAAAGCCTGATCCTGGCGGTGTGGGTCGCGTCGGTGACGGTGAGCACGCCCGACACAGTCGTGCCGCTGAAGCTTGCCGCCGTCGAGGCGCCAAAGGCGATGTCGGCGAGGTCCAGCGACGTGGCCCCTGTCCTGGAGAAGCCGGCGATGGTCCCGGTGTAGGTCTGGGACCTTGCCAGTTCGAGCACGCCCGACGCGCCGAACGTGACGTTTTGCGCAAACGCGGCGGTGAAGTCCGTCGTCGCTCCGACGATCTTGACGATCCCGCCGCCACGCACCGCGCCGTTCACGGTGAGATTGCCGCCGTCGGCAAGCAGCGTCCCGCCGTTGACGATGGCGCTCTCGATGGTCACGTCCCCCCGGCCAGCTCTTATCAGGCCGCTGTTAACGATGGTGTTGGTCCCGGTGTCGATGGTCAGGCCGGTGGCGACGGTGCTCTCGATGATCCCCGCCGCGTCGTTCACCAGCACCATCCGCCCGCCACCGAGTTGGCCGGCGCCGTAGATCGTGTCGCTGACGTTGATCAGCTTGGCCGACGCGGCAACGCCCTCGATGGCGCTGGCGGCGCCCAGGTCGATCCGCCCGCCACCCGCTAGGACGACCCCGCCGTTCGCCACCAGCAGCGCGGGCGCGGTGACGGTCAGACGGCTGCCGGTGGGGGTGGTGATCAGGCCGTGCAGGGTCACCATCGCATTGCCGACGACCCTCTCCATCCCGGCCAGAGTGAGGTGGTCGAACGCGTCGGCGCCGGCCGTGAAGGCGATGGTTCCGGCGCCGGTCAAGGTTCCGGAAAAGGAATTGGAGGCGCCGGTGAACGCCAGCAGGCCGCCCGCCGCCACCGACAGGGTTCCCGATGTCTGCGTCCAGGCGCCCCCGTAGCCGAGGTTGCTCGCGCCCAGGTCGACGCTCGTCGCAGCGCCGCTGACTAAGACATGCGCCACGGCCAGCCTGGAGCCGGCGTCGAAGGTCGTCGTTCCTCCGGTGAGCGCCAGGGTCCCGGCGCCAATGATCGTTCCGGCGCTGTCGGGGGTTCCGTTAACGCCGAGTGTTCCGGCTATGTTCACCGTCTCGCCGCTGTCGATCGTGCCGGCGCCGGACAAAACGAACCGCGCCCCGGACCCGATCTCCAAGGTCGCGAAGTTGGTGAAAGTGGTTCGTGAGATGGCGCCCGACACCGTGACATCGCCGTTCGCCAGGCCGCTGATCGTGCCTGAACCCGACGCCAGATCGAGCCTCCCGCCGCCGCCTTGCACCGCCCCGATGAATCTCGATCCCACCTCGACGATCAGCGTGTCGGTGGCGGACGTGAGCAGCACCGCGTCGCCGCCGTCGCCGGCGATCGTGCCAAAGTTGGTCACCACGCCGGTTCCCGCGACGCTGACGCCCACATGGCCCTCGATCCGCGCGCCGGCGTCGCCAAGAGCGCCATTGGTGATGGCCCCGCCCGCCTTAAGAATGGCGCCGGCGCCATACATGTCGGTTCCAACGACCGTGCCGAAGTTGGTCAAGACGCCGCGCGACTGAAGGTTTACGCCGCTGTAACCCTCGATCAGCGCCACGGTGTCGTCGGCGGCGCCGTTAGCGATATTGGCGGCGCCCTCGCCGAGAACCCCCGCGTCGGTGGGGAAGACGTCCGCGTTGCTGAGGATCGTGCCGAAATTCTGGATTCTTCCGCCCTGGGATCCCACATACACGCCGACACTGTTGCATTTGACCAGGGCCCCGGTGTCGCTGGCGCTGCCGTTGGTCATGGAGCCAGCAGCCAGAATTACGCCCTGGCCACCCGACGAAATGGTTCCCAGATTATCGACCACGCCGGCGCCGCCCAAATAGACGCCAACGTCGTTGTAAATTGGGTTGGCCGCAATCAGGCCTTCGTTGGTCACCACGCCGCCGTGGGCGAGATCGATGCCGGCGCCCGTCGCGGCGGCGACGACCTTGCCCTGGTTGATAACGGTGTAGGCGCCGGTCGCGGTCGCGGCGGTGGTGATCCCGTTTCCGCCGGCGTAGCCGGTGGATGTGAGGCTCAGCGTCGTGATCGGCGATCGCAGGCTATACCCGGCCGAGTATGTGCCGGTGAGTATTTTCGTCGTCATCGGAATGCTCCCGCGCGGCGCCTTGGGTCCGCGTCCCTAGGCGATTGTTCGGCCATCCGTTGTCAAGTCCCAAGCCATCGCGCACGGCCGGCGGCGGCAAGGGGAAACGATCCCTCTTGACCTCCGGCGATCCGGCGCCAAGCTCGCGCCCATGGAGCGGCTGGCCGACACCTTCATCCTTCCCGCTGGCCTCGGCGATGCCGCCACCCTGGCGCGGGTGCACGTCAAGGCTTGGCGCGAGACCTATGCGGGCCTGTTGCCCGCCGGCTATCTGGCGGCGATGAGCGTTCCCCTCCACGCCCGCCGTTGGCGCCATCAACTCACTCGCGCCCGGCCGGGCGAACTCGTCCTGGCCGCCGAGGGACCGGAGGGTCCCGTCGGCTATTGCGCCGGGGCGCTGGACCCGGCCGCGCCGGGGCGCGCGGAGATCTTCACCCTCTATCTGCTGCGCGAGGCCCAGGGGCTGGGCCTGGGGCGGCGACTGATGGAATCGGCGGCGCGGGTGTTCCAGGGCCAGGGGGCGAGCGCGCTCGCCTTGTGGGTGCTGGCCGGCAACCTTCGGGCGCGACGCTTCTACCGGCGCCTGGGCGGCGCCCTCGGACCCGAGCGGCCGGTGCGCGGTTGGGGCGGGGACCTTAGGGAGGTGTGCTACGCCTGGGGGCGGATCGAGACCCTGGCCAACGGGTAGTCCGCCATGACCGGCGAGGGCGCGCCGGCGGTTGGGTGGAGAACCGTCGCCGGAACGATATCGGCTAGCCCTCCCCCCCCGCCCGTCATCACCGGGCGTTAAGTCCCGGTGATCCATTCACCCCGCGGCTTGTCGTGGCCGCGCCCCGACGCGGCTAATGCCGGCGCCGGGGGCATGGTGGCCGGGACTTGACGCCCGGCCATGACGTTCTTTTTGGGGTGAGCAATCCTCGCCGCCAGCTCCCCTAAACCCGGCCTTCGACGCCGGTGACCTCGTCCCAGAACCGCTTGGCCTTGTTGAAGAAGGTCGTGCTTCGGGGGTTCTGCTGCTCGCCGCACGATCCGGCGAGTTCGCGCAGCAGCGCCTTTTGCGCCGCCGTCAGCTTGGTCGGGGTTTCGATGAAGAGTTCGACCACCAGATCGCCGCGTTCGCGCGCGTGCAGGGAGGGCATGCCCCGGCCGCGCAGGCGAACGGTGCGGCCGGTCTGGGCGCCTTCCGGCACCTTGACGCGAATCTTACATTCGCCGTCGCAGTTCGCCCCGCCCAGAAGGCAGGGCGCCTCGATCTCGCCGCCCAGGGCGGCGGTGGTCATGGGGACTGGCACGGAGCACAGCAGGTCCAGGCCGTCGCGCTCAAAGAGTTCGTGGGGCTTGACCGAGAGGAAGATGTAGAGATCGCCGCGCGGGCCGCTGCGGGCGCCCGCGTCCCCCTCGCCGGCCAGGCGGATGCGCGAGCCGTCGTCCACGCCGGCGGGAATGCGCACCTGCAAGGTTCGCTCGCGGCGCACCTGGCCGTGACCGGCGCAGGCGCGGCAGGGATCGAGGATGAGGCGCCCCGCCCCGCCGCAGCGGGGACAAGACGTCTCCATCTGGAAAAAGCCCTGGCTGCGCCTGACCCTTCCGACCCCGCCGCACGCAACGCACGTCGTGGGGCTGGTTCCGGCCTTGGCGCCCGAGCCCTGGCAGTCCTCGCAGACCACGGCGGCGGGGACCTTGATCTCGACCTCGGCCCCGGCATAGGCCTGCTCGAGGGCGATCTCAAGATCGTAGCGCAGATCCTGGCCGCGCGCCGGCCCGCTCGATCGCCCGCCTCGGCCAAACATGTCGCCGAACACATCGCCAAACACATCGTTGAAGATGTCATGGACATTGGCGAAACCGGCCCCGCCGCCGTTCATTCCGTTCACCCCGGCGTGGCCGAAGCGGTTATAGGCGGCGCGCTTGTTCGGGTCGGCGAGGACGGTATAGGCCTCGTTTAGTTCCTTGAAGCGGGCGGTGGCGTGGGGACAGCCGTCGTTGCGGTCTGGGTGGTGTTCCATGGCTTGCTTGCGAAACGCCGCTTTCAGCCCGGCATCGTCGCAGCCGCGCTGAACGCCCAGAATTTCGTAGTAGTCACGCATGGAAACGTCGCAAGCCTTCGGGGTTCACGATGAGGTGGGAAGGTCCGCGCCTCCCCGCAAGCCCGGCCGTGGGGAGCGCGGCGTAGCCGACACCCAATGGCGACGGCGAGCCTGCTTCAGCCGCCGCGTCGCCGCGAGACGCCTCGCCTGCCCCGCCGGTCATGGCGTCAAGCCGACTTCTTGTCGTCCGACACTTCCTCGAATTCCGCATCGACGACGCCGTCTTGCGGCGGCTCGGCCGCGCCGTCGCCTTCACCCGCCGCCTCGCCCTGCTGGGCCTGGTACATCGCTTCGCCGAGCTTCATCGAGGCCTGCATGAGGCTTTGGGTCTTGGCCCCGATGGCCTCGACATTCTCACCCTCGATTTCCGATTTCAACGCGGTGACCGCGCTCTCGATGGCCGCCTTGTCCTCGGCGCCAACCTTGTCGGCGTGTTCGGCAAGCGCCTTTTCCGTCGAGTGGATCAGGGCGTCGGCATGGTTCTTGGCTTCGACCAGCTCCTTGCGCTTCTTGTCCTCGGCGGCGTGAGTCTCGGCCTCCTTGACCATGGTCTGGATGTCGGTGTCGGAGAGGCCGCCATTGGCCTGGATGCGGATCGACTGTTCCTTGGCGGTGGCCTTGTCGCGGGCCGAGACGTTGACGATGCCGTTGGCGTCGATGTCGAAGGTGACCTCGACCTGCGGGACGCCGCGCGGGGCCGGCGGAATGCCGACCAGATCGAATTGGCCCAGCAGCTTGTTGTCGCCGGCCATGGGCCGCTCGCCCTGGAAGACCCGGATGGTCACCGCGTTCTGGTTGTCGTCGGCGGTGGAGAACACCTGGCTCTTCTTGGTGGGAATAGTGGTGTTGCGCTCGATCAAGGGTGTGAACACCCCACCCAGGGTCTCGATGCCGAGAGTCAGCGGCGTCACGTCCAGAAGGAGCACGTCCTTGACATCGCCCTGCAGGACGCCGGCCTGGATGGCCGCGCCCAAGGCCACCACCTCATCGGGGTTGACCCCCTTGTGCGGTTCGCGCCCGAAGAAGTTCTTCACCGTCTCGACCACCTTGGGCATGCGGGTCATGCCGCCGACCAGGATCACCTCGTCGATGTCACTCTTCTTGAGGCCGGCATCGCTGAGCGCCCGCTCGCAGGGCCCGACCGTCTTGGCCACCAGGTCCTCGACCAGGGCCTCCAGCTTGGCGCGGGAGAGCTTGATGTTGAGGTGCAGCGGTCCCGAGGCGTTCATGGAAATGAACGGCAGGTTGACCTCGTATTGCGTCGTGGAGGAGAGTTCCTTTTTAGCCTTTTCCGCCTCTTCTTTGAGGCGCTGAAGGGCCAGCTTGTCCTTGCGCAGATCGACGCTCTGCTCCTTTTTGAACTCATCGGCCAGATAGTCGACGATGCGCAGGTCGAAGTCCTCGCCGCCCAGGAAGGTGTCGCCGTTGGTCGCCTTCACCTCGAAGACGCCGTCGCCGATCTCCAGGATCGAGACGTCGAAGGTGCCGCCGCCCAGGTCGTAGACGGCGATCTTCCTGCCCTCGTTCTTCTCCAGGCCATAGGCGAGCGCCGCGGCCGTCGGTTCGTTGATGATGCGCAGCACTTCCAGGCCGGCGATCTTGCCGGCATCCTTGGTGGCCTGCCGCTGGGCGTCGTTGAAATAGGCCGGGACGGTGATCACCGCTTTTTCCACCTTTTCGCCCAGGTGGGCCTCGGCCGCCTCCTTCATCTTCTGCAGGATGAAGGCCGAGATTTGCTGGGGGGAATAGTCCTTGCCATGGGCGCGCACCCAGGCATCGCCCGTCGGACCCTTGACGATCTCATAGGGGACCATCCCCTTGTCCTTCTCCACCATCGGGTCGGCGAAGTTGCGCCCGATCAGGCGCTTGATGGCGAACAGGGTGTTTTCCGGATTGGTCACCGCCTGACGCTTGGCCGGCTGGCCGACCAGGCGCTCGCCGTCCTCGAGGATGGCCACCACCGAAGGGGTGGTGCGCACGCCCTCGGCGTTCTCGATGACCTTGGAGGTCTTGCCGTCCATGATGGCGACGCACGAGTTGGTCGTGCCAAGGTCTATGCCGATGATCTTGCTCATGTCTCTGTGCTCTCGCTCCAAAAATGCGGCGAACGCTCGCGCCGGCCTTCCAATCGAATGAAGCGCCTCGTGTGCGCGCGTTCCCGGCTTGTCCCAGTCCAAGGGGCCAAGGCGCCTTCGCCCCGCATCCCCGCTGTTCGTTTGGGCGAAGCGCTCCTTGCTCGGAGGTCCGCCCCGCGATCCGATATGGGAACCAGGACGCCCCCCGCAAGGGCGCCGCGCCGCCGCGCCGGCGTGCTAGACCCATGGGGATGATTTCCGGTTTTCGGCTCTATCCGGGCCATCTCGACGCGAGAGCCCAGCTCGCCCTGACGCGCGCGGTGCTGGACGCCGCGCTCGCCGCGCCCTTCTATCGGCCGGTCACGCCGGGCGGCGGCGCCATGAGCGTGGAGATGACCAATCTGGGGCCGCTCGGCTGGGTGACCGACGTCGCCGGCTACCGCTACCAGCCCATCCATCCGACGACCGGCGCTCCGTGGCCGGCGATGCCGGCCGCCCTGCTCGACTTATGGGCCGAGGTGGCCGACGCCGCGACGCCGCCGGACTCGTGCCTCGTCAACTTCTACCGGGCCGACGCGCGCATGGGCCTGCACCAGGATCGCGACGAAGCCGACTTCTCCCTGCCCGTCCTGTCGATTTCCCTGGGCGACACCGCCATTTTCCGCATCGGCGGAAGGGATCGCCGCGCCCCGACTCGGTCCGTGCGGCTGACGTCCGGCGACGTCTGTGTCCTCGCCGGCGAGGCGCGCCTGGCCTTTCACGGGATCGATCGCGTTCTGGCCGGTTCGTCGCACCTCATCCCGGGCGGCGGGCGGATCAATCTGACCCTTCGCCGCGCGCGGCCGCCCCGAGGCTTTGACAACGACGGGGGCCGGGGCGACCATGGGGCGGCGAGAGGAGACCCGCCATGCCCACCCTGACCCGGCCCGAGGGAACCCACCCTGATGACTTCCGTCTCTCCAGACGGGCGGTCGGGGGGCTCTTCTTCGCCAGCTATGCGGCCGCCGCCCTGAGCGTGGCGGCTGAACCCATCCACACAGACGAGACCGGCCTGGTTACCCAGATGGTCACCGTGCCGTCCGGCGATTTCGCGCTGCCGGCTTATGTGGCGCGGCCTAAGGCGGCGGGGCGGTTTCCGGCGGTGCTGGTGGTTTCCGAGGTGTTCGGCCTGCATGAATACATTCGCGATGTCTGCCGGCGACTGGCCAAGCTCGGCTATGCGGCCATCGCCCCGGCCTTCTTCGTCCGGGTGGCCGACCCCGCCCCGCTCACCGATCTCGACGCGGTGATCAAGATCGTCAATCAGGCGTCCGACCAGCAGGTCATGGGCGATGTCGGGGCGACGCTGAAGTTCCTGAAGGCCGCGCCCTTTGTGGACCGCTCGAAGATGGCCGTGACCGGCTTCTGCTGGGGCGGCGGCGTCACCTGGCTGGCCTGCGAGGAATTCCCCGACTTCAAGGCCGGCGTCGCCTGGTACGGCCGGATGGTTCCCCCCGCCTCCGGAGGCGATCCGAACCGGCTATGGCCGGTCAAGCTGGCGGCCCAGCTCCGCGCCCCGGTCCTGGGCCTTTACGGGGCCAAGGACGGCCTGGCCGCCAGCGTGCCGGCCATGCGGGCAGCCCTGGCGACGGCCCACAAGACCGATAGCGAGATCGTCGTCTATCCCGACGCCGGCCACGGCTTCCACGCCGATTACCGCGACAGCTACGTCGCTGCCGACGCCAAGGATGGGTGGCGTGGGATGCTGGCCTTCTTCGCGAAGAACGGGGTGGGGCCGAAAGCGTACGGCGCGGCGTAATCCCAATCACCCCCGCAGCTTGCGGACCAGAACCTCGAGATCGCGGGCCAACTGCGGGTCGGCAGCGCGCAAGGCCTCGATGCGACGCACCGCGTGAAGGACGGTGGTGTGGTCGCGCCCGCCGAAGCGGCGGCCGATGTCGGGCAGGGAGCGGGTGGTCAACTGCTTGGCCAGCCACATGGCCGCCTGTCGCGGGCGCGCCACGGCCCGGGTGCGCGTCTGGGAGATCAGGTCGGCCTGCTTGAGACCGAAATGCTCCGACGCCGCCTTTTGGATGTCGTCCACCGTGACCCGCCGTTCGCCGCCTTTCAGATGCGGGCGCAGCAGGCACTGGGCCTCGTCCAGGCCGATCGCAGCGACCCCCGCGCCGGCGCGCACGATGAGGGTGTTGAGCGCCCCCTCCAGTTCGCGCACGCTGTCGGTGAACCGGTCGGCCAGGAAGGCCATGACCTCGGGCCGCAGGGTTCCCGAAAAACCCTGCTGGCGAGCGAGCACCCCCACCTTGCGATCGAGAATGCCCAGGCGCAGCGACCGGTCGGCGGTCTCGATGCCGCACACCAAGCCCGAGGAGAGGTGGGAGCGCAGGCGCGCGTCGATCTCGGCGAGGGCGGTGGGCGGCCGGTCGGCCGAAAAAACCACCCGCCGGCCATCCTCCATCAGGGCGGCCAGGGTGTGGAACAGTTCTTCCTGGGTGGCCTGCTTGCCGCCGATGAAGTGGACATCGTCGATGAGCAGTAGGTCGCACCCGCGCAGTTCGTCCTTGAAGGCCGCCATCCGCTTTTCCATCAAGGCACGCAGGAAGCCGGAAAGGAACCGCTCGGCGGTCAGGTAGACGACCTTGCGCGCCGGCGCGGTCCTCATCGCCTCCCAGGCCAGTGCGTTCAGCAGGTGCGTCTTGCCAAAGCCAAAGGGGCCGTGGAACACTACCGGGTTGAAGTGGCCGTCGACCCAGGACGCCACCCGCTTGGCGACCGCGTGGGCGAATTCATTGGCTTGGCCGACCACGAAGGTTTCGAAGGTGAAGCGCTCCTGCGGTCCGCCGGACGGGCAGGTCTTGGCCGCCGAGGCCGGCGCGGCGTCGGTGGAAAGCGGATCGGCCGCCTCGATGGCCAGGGCGCCGGCAGGCGGGCCGGCGCCTTCCGTCTCGAACTCGCCGCGCGACTTGAGGCTGAGCGAGCGGCCTTGGGGATCGTTGGCGGCCCAGATCTCGCCGATTCGGCGCCAGGCGTAGCGGCGAATCCAGTCGCGGGCGACGCCGGTAGGCGTGACCAGACAAAGCGCGCCATCGGCGGTCGGGCGCAGCGCCGCCGGGGCCAGCCACGAGATGAAGACGTCCTCGCCGAGTTCGCTCATGAGCGCCCGGCTCGCCTTGGTCCAGATGTCGCCGGCCGATGTCGCCGAAGCCGTCGTTACCAAAAGAGCGTTGGTCGCCATGCGCCTTCGTTTCCCCGCCTGTTGTTTCCCCCGGAGGGGGTGGACGTCCCACATCGAAAGCGCCGCCCGACCGCAAAGCGCACCGACACAACTCCACGCTCGGCGCCAGCGCTGGGGCCGCCGTCGCGTTTTCATCCGCACAAGATCGAAAGCGATGAGACTTTCAGACTAGCCCCGGCGACCCCGCCGTCAACGCCAAATTAGCCCAAAATGAGTCGATATTTTTGTTGACACGCGGAAGGTCCCGACAGGCCAAGGAAAAGCGCTCGATCACATTTTTTCAGGGGCCGGAAAGGGTCGAATTTGCCGCACCGGCGCATCGGGCGCGGCGGGAGCGGGCGTTGAAAGTTCTAGATAAATATATATTTATTTCAATTAGTTAGGAAAATCCATCGGGAATTCAGGCGACGGCCAGCTTGTTCAGTTGGCGGTGCAGGCGGGAGACCTTGCGCGAGCCGGTGTTGCGGTGAACCACGCCCTTGCCGACGGCCCGCATGAGCTCCGCCTGGGCGCGCTGAAAGGCCGCCTTGGCCGCGCCCGCGTCGCCGGCCGCCACGGCTTCGTCGAAGCGGCGCAGAAAGGTCCGGACCCGCGAGCGCCGGGCCTTGTTGACCTCGGTGCGTTGCGCGGTCTTGCGGATCGCTTTCTTGGCGCCGGGGTTGTTGGCCATGGAGGATCGTGCCTTGCGGGTGGCGACCGCCGCGGGCGGGCGGCCGAAAAACGGGAGGGGCGGATATAGGGGAAGGCTCCGAACCGGTCAATGCGCCTGGAGGCGCCTGGAGGCGGCAGGTCATGGCCCTTCGACCGCGAAACCCTTGGCCCGGAGCAGGGCCGGCACGCCGGCGGGACCCACCATGTGGCCCACCCCGACAATCACCACCGTTACGCCCGGTCGCGCCAGCCGCCGCCCCAGAACCTGCGCCCAATGCTCGTTTCTGTGGGTGATCAGGCGCGCGTAGAGCGTGGGAGAGGTCCGGCGCAGGGGCTCGAGGGCGTCGGCGTCGAGGCCGGCCAGATCGCCGGCCATCCACTCGGCCACCGCTTGGCCGTAGGCGCGCGGCCGCTCCTCGATCTCGTGCAGCGTCTCATCGAGCGAGGCGACCTGATCGGCGGCGGCGGCGCCGGCCAGAAAGCCGATCTGCTGGCGGGCGGTTTCCAGCGCGCGCCGAACCGCGCTGGCCGGCGCGGCTCCTTGGACCTGCTGCTCCACGCCCGTCGAAGCCATGGCCCCGGCCTGCTCGTCGGCGGCCAGCGACACGGTTACTTCCGCCAGCCACGGCCGCATCCGGTCGAGCGCCGCCGGGGCGAGGCTCAGGGAGCGGGCGACACGCGCCAGGCGCGCCCGCTGATCGGCGGTCAGATGGTTGGCCAACCGGTCGCCGGCGGGATAGGCGCCGCGCAGGCCCGCCAGGCGCGCAGCCTCCCGATCGGTGGCTTGGTCGATGGGCAATTCGAACCACAGCTGATCGGCGCGGGTCAGGGCGGCGGCGAGAGCGGCGGGCTCCCAGTCGAGGCCGGCGGGCAACAGATGCACCGACCCGAACATGACGAGGGTGGAACGGGGGCCATGGGCGACCCATATCGGCGGCTTCGCCACGGCCGCTCCGCTGAGCGCGCCGGCGGCGAGCGCCGCGAACACCGCAAGCACCGCCGCGATCACCCTCATTTCTGGCAACGCGGGCAATAGAAGGTGGCCCGCCCCGACTGGACGACCCGCGCGATCACGCCGCCGCAGCTCGGCGACCGGCAAGCCTCTCCCGCCCGACCGTAGGCTTCGAAGCGGTGCTGAAAATAGCCGAGCGCGCCATCGGGGCCGGCGTAGTCGCGCAAGGTCGAACCGCCGACGGCGATCGCCTCGGCGAGCACCTGACGCACCGCCGCGACGATCGCGCCCAGTTCGCGCCCGCTCAAGGTGAAGGCGGTCCCGAACGGCGAGACCTTGGCGCGATGCAGGGCTTCGCACACATAGATGTTGCCCAGGCCCGCCACCAGGTTTTGATCGAGCAACAGCGTCTTGACCGGCCCCGGCCGACCGGCGAAGGCCGCCTTGAGATAGGCGGCGTCGAAGGCGGCGCTCAGGGGTTCGGGGCCCATCGCCGCGAAGCGCGGATGGGCGCCCAGGGCGGCGGTGTCGATCAGGTCCATCAGGCCGAACCGTCGGGCGTCGAAAAAGGTGATCCGCCCGCCCGCCTCGGTCTCGAAGACCACATGAGCGTGCTTGGCCTCGCCGGGGGCCGGGGCAAGGCTGGCGCCGTCGATCTCGAAGCGGCCGGTCATGCCCAAGTGAACGATCAGGGTCTCGCCGCGATCGAGCGGGGCGAGAATATACTTGCCACGCCGCGCCAGCCGCTCCACCCGCGCCCCGGTCAGGCGCTGGACGAAGCCCTCGGGAAAGGGAAACCGCAGGTCGGGCCGGCGCGCCTCCACCCGCCGCAGGCGCTGGCCGGCCAGGGCCGGTTCGAGGCCACGCCGGACGGTTTCGACCTCTGGCAGTTCGGGCATGACCTTTGCCTAGACCAAGCGGCGCGGGCGCGCCACGCCCACTGCTGGCGCTTGGGGGTCTTCGGGCCTAAGAGGCGTTGCCATGAGCGAGCGCGCCGCGTCCTTCGGATTCGCCGACGTCGATCCGGCCGACAAGCCGGGCTTGGTGCGCGGCGTTTTCGACCGGGTGGCGGCCCGCTACGCTCTGATGAACGATCTGATGAGCGGCGGCGTCCATCGCCTGTGGAAGGACGCCGCCGCCGCCCGCCTCAACCTCCAGCCTGGCGAGGTGGCGATCGACTGCGCCGGCGGCACCGGCGATATGGGCCGCCGCATCGCCCGCATGGCCGGCGCCGCGCGGCGGCGGCGCGGCGGCGGCGAGGCGCGGATCGTCGTTGTCGATTGCAACGCCGAGATGGTCGGGAAGGGCCGGCGCCGTGGGGCGGATGGCGCGATTTTGTGGACGGTCGGGGACGCGCAAGCGCTGCCTCTGCCGGACGCCCGCGCCGACGCCTATTGCATCGCCTTCGGCCTGCGAAACGTCACCGACATTCCCGGCGCGCTGGCCGAAGCGCGCAGGGTGCTCAGACCCGGCGGCCGGTTTGTCTGCCTCGAGTTTTCCAAGCCGATCAACGCTTCGGTCGCGCGGGCCTACGACGCCTATTCCTTCACCGCGATCCCGGCCATCGGCGCGGCCGTGGCCGGTGACCGGGCGGCTTATCGCTATCTGGTCGAGAGCATCCGGCGGTTTCCCGATCAGGCGAGGCTGGCGGCCCTGATGGGCGAGGCGGCCTTCGCCCGCGTTTCGGTGACCAATTTCAGCGGCGGGGTGTGCGCCCTGCACCAGGGCTGGGCCATCTGACCGCCGTGAGCGGCCCGGCCTCCCTCGCTCGACTGGCCTCCGCGACGTGGACGCTCATCCGCGCCGACGCCCTGCTCCCGCGCGAAATAGACGGACAGCTACCTTCCGGCCTTCGCGCCCTGGCGCGGTTTCTTCGCCTGTTCGCCGGTCCCGCCGCCAGGGCCGGTCGGCCGGGCGAGCGATTGGCCCGCACCCTCGAGCACCTGGGGCCGGTGGCGATCAAGCTCGGCCAATTCCTCTCGACGAGGGGCGATGTGTTCGGCCCCGCCTTCGCCGAGGATCTGTCGCGGCTGAAGGACCGCCTGGCCCCGTTTCCCACCGCCGAGGCCGCCGCCGAGGTCGAGCGCGCCCTTGGCCGGTCGGTCGACGTGCTGTTCTCCAGCTTCGAGAATACGGTGGCCGCGGCCTCCCTCGCTCAGGCGCACCGGGCCACGCTCCTGGACGGCCGCGCGGCGGCGGTGAAGGTGCTGCGGCCGGGGATCGAGCGGCGGGTGGCCGAGGATGACGCCGCGCTCGCTCTGGCCGCGCGATGGATCGAGGCCTGGATCCCAGCCGCCCGTCGTCTCAAACCCCTGGCCTTCGCAACCACCGTGCGGCGCGCCCTTCGCCTCGAACTCGATCTGCGGTTCGAGGCGGCCGGCGCCGACGAGCTGCGCGCGGCGATGGCCGCCGACAACTACATGAGCGCGCCCAAAGTGATCTGGGAAGGAGTGGCGCGGCGGGTGCTGACTCTCGAATGGGCGCCGGGCGCGCCGCTGTCGGATCCCGCCAGCCTCGAGGCGCCCGGCCTTGACCGTCGCCGCCTCGCCGACAATTTGATCCGCGCCTTCCTCGCCCAGGCCCTCGACCACGGGGTGTTCCACGCCGACCTGCACGAGGGCAATCTCTTCGTCGAGCCGCCGGCCAAGCTGGTCGCGGTCGATTTCGGCATCGTCGGGCGCCTGGGGCCGGAGGCGCGGCGCTATCTGGCGCAAATCCTGTGGGGCTTTTTGCAACGCGACTACGCCCGTGTCGCCGCCGTCCATTTCGAGGCCGGCTATGTCGCCCCCGGCCACGACCGGGCGGCGTTCGCCCAAGCCCTGCGGGCGGTGGGCGAGCCGGTGTTCGGTCGCGCCGCCAGCGCGCTTTCCATGGGCCGCCTGCTGGCCCAACTGTTCGACATCACAGCACTTTTCGACATGCGCCTGCGGCCCGAACTGGTCCTGCTGCAGAAGACCATGGTTACGGTGGAGGGGGTAGCGCGCCGCATCGATCCCAGCCACGACATCTGGGCCGCCGCCGAGCCAGTCGTCCGCCGCTGGATGGCCCGCGAACTCTCGCCGGCGGCGCGGGTTCGCGACTTGGCCGGCGACGCCCGCGCCGCAGTGGCCGGCCTCGCCCAGGTCGCGCGGCGCGAGGCCGGCCCAACCATCATCGTCGCCGACGAAACCAGGCCGCCCCCCCCTGGCCCAGCGTTCGCCTTCGTTGCCGGCGTCGTCCTGGCCGCCGCGGTCTTCGCCCTAGCGGCGTGGCTGCGCTGAACCCTATCGTCGAGGGTCAGCGGGAACCTAGCTCTGGTCGCCGCCGCCGCCACCCTGCGAGTCGGCCCTGGCGCGCTGGCTCTCGCGATCCTTCTGCTGGCTCCAGTAGGCGGCCCCGGCTCTAGGCTTGAACATGGTGCGCGGCGCTCCCGTTCTGGAGACCACCGCGAAGATGTTGGCCTTGGCGTCATAGATCAGCTTATCGCCGTTGCGCCGGTCCAGGGTCTCGGCGTCGCCGGGCGGGCTGTCGACGAAGGCGTGGACCTTGGTGACATAGTCCGTTTCGTTGGCCGCGCCGAAATCGCCGCCGTTCTTGGCGAACTGATACTGGGCGTTCTCCTCGGCGCTATGGGTGCGGTTGGCCGCCCACATCGGCTTGCCGCCCACCAATGGAACCGGCGCGTCGCGCCGCTCGCCATAGCTGGCCTGGCTGTAGGAGCCGGCATTTCCGGTCGAGGCTTGGCTATCGGCGGATGGGACGGCGGACTGCTTTTGGCCGCAGGCCGCCAGGGTGAGGGCGAGCGCTCCGGCCGCCGCGAACAACACTACTCTCATGGGTCGTCTCCCGTGTTCGACGCGTTGATGAGGGTACTGGGAAAGCGAACTGGAACAAACTAAGAACCATCTCGGATCGTGGCGATTATCCGGGGCTTGACTGGTTGGTTCGGTTGTGTCATTGTGCCTCCATCGACACGGAGCCGACGCGATGCGCATCCACCAAATGACGATCCCCCAGTTCGAGAAGATGTTCCCGAACGAAGATTGCTGCGCTGCCTACCTGGTCGCGCACCGCTGGCCGGATGGGGTCCATTGCCCCCGCTGCGGCTCCGTGAAGGTGTTCGCGGTCGCGACCATGACCTTCAAGTGGCAGTGCTACGCTTGCGCCCCCGATCAAGGCTATCGGTTCTCTCACATCGCCGGGACGGTCTTCGAGAACACCAACAAGCCCCTTCGGGAGTGGTTTCGCGTCATTCACATGATGCTCACGAGCAAGAAGGGCGTCTCCGCCTTGCAGGTCCAGCGCGTCATGGGCTTCGGCTCCTATGAGACCGCTTG
>JBPCMA010000193.1:0-4273 GCA_051002715.1 Caulobacteraceae bacterium | reverse complement strand
GCCAGGGCGGCGGCGCCGGGCGTGAGCGCGTCGTCGCCGAGCTGGTTGAGCGGCGTCGCCACCGTGCCCAGGTGGTCGTGCAGGTCCCGCGCCTCGGGGTCGACATATAAGAGGCCGGTGACGATCTTGCCCATGGCCTGATGGGCCTGCAGGTGGGTGACGGCGGCGACCTTGTCGGTGGGGTCGTAGTCGCTGGGCAGCTTGCTCAGCTTCAGCACCGAGCCGTCGTGCTGGGTGACCAGCGCCACCGTCCCCGGATCGTGATCGACCGTGATCTCGTCGCGCGGCGCGATCACGTCCAGGCGGTTCACCGCGGCGTTGTGTTCGCGCACATAGTCGAAGCTCTTGGTCGAGCCGGCATGGTTGTTGAACTGGACGCACGGCGAGATGACATCGATGAAGGCGGCGCCCTGGTGCAGGATGGCCGCCTCGATCAGGGGGACCAGCTGGGCCTTGTCGCCGGAGAAGCTCCGCGCCACGAAGCCGGCCCCCATCTGCAGGGCCAGGCCGATCAGGTCGATGGCCTGATCGTGATTGACCACGCTTTTCTTGGATTTGGAGCCCTGGTCGGAGGTGGCGGAGAACTGGCCCTTGGTCAGGCCATAGACCCCGTTGTTCTCGACGATGTAGGTCATGTTGACGCCGCGCCGCATGGCGTGGGCGAACTGGCCCAGGCCGATGGAGGCGCTATCGCCGTCGCCCGAGACGCCCAGATAGATCAACTCGCGGTTGGCCAGGTTGGCCCCGGTCAGCACCGAGGGCATGCGGCCGTGGACGCTGTTGAAGCCGTGCGAGGCGCCTAAAAAATAGTCCGGCGTCTTGGACGAGCAGCCAATGCCCGACAGCTTGGCCAGGCGATGGGGTGGCAGGTCCAGATTGTAGGCCGCCTGGATGATCGCCGCCGAAATCGAGTCGTGGCCGCAGCCGGCGCACAGGGTCGAGACCTTGCCCTCGTAGTCGCGACGGGTGAAGCCGACGCCGTTGGGCTTGAGCAAGGGATGATGCAGGCGGGGTTTGGCGATGTAGGTCATGTCGAGGCGGCTCCGGGCCTTCGCGCCCCGCCCTCGGCGACTACAGGGCGGGCCGGCGCCACGCGCCGGGAGATTTCCTCGGTGATGAAGCGGGCGGTGATCGGCGAGCCGTCGTAGTTGAGGACAGCCACCAGCTTGGCCGGATCGACGCCGCCTTCGTTCATGATGAGGGTGCGAAGCTGGCCGTCGCGGTTCTGCTCGACCACGAACACCGTCTCGTGCGCGGCGATGAAATCGAGCACCGCGTCGGCGAACGGAAAGCCGCGCACGCGCAGGCCATCCAGGCGGACGCCGGCCGCCTCGAGGGTCTCCAGCGATTCGTGCATGGCCGCCGAGGTCGAGCCGAAATAGATCACTCCGTGCGGGGTGCGCCGCTTCGCCGGGCGGGCGACGGGGGCGGGAATCAGGGCTTTGGCGGTCTCGAACTTGCGCAGCAGCCGCTCCATGTTGGCGACATAGATCGGGCCCTCCTCGCTGTAGCGGGCGTCGGGATCGCGCGAGGTGCCGCGGGTGAAATAGGCCCCGCGGCTGGGGTGGGCGCCGGGCAGGGTGCGCCAGGGAATGCCGTCGCCGTCCACGTCGCGGTAGCGGCCGAACGGCGCGCCGGCCTCCAGGGCGTCGTGGCCCATGACCTTGCCGCGGTCGAGGCGGCGCTTATCGTCCCAGGCGAAGGGCCGGCACAGCCATTCGTTCATGCCGATGTCGAGATCGAGCATGACGAAGACGGCGGTCTGCAGGCGGTCGGCCAGATCGAAGGCCAGCGCCCCCATCTCGAAACACTCGGCCGGATCCTCGGGAAAGAGCAGGGGATGCTTGGTGTCGCCGTGCGAGGCGTAGGCGGCGGCGAGAATATCGGACTGCTGGGTGCGGGTGGGCATGCCGGTGGAGGGGCCGCCGCGCTGGACATCGAAGATCACCGCCGGAATCTCGGCGAAGTAGGAAAGGCCGATGAATTCCTGCATCAGCGATATGCCCGGCCCCGAGGTGCAGGTGAAGGCCCGCGCCCCGTTCCAGCCGGCCCCGATCACGATGCCGATGGAGGCGATCTCGTCCTCGGCCTGGACGATGGCGTAGCGGGCGGCGCCATCGGCGTCGGCGCGGAATTTCTCGCAGTAGCCGGCGAAGGCCTCGGCCAGGGAGGTCGAGGGGGTGATGGGATACCAGGCGCAGACGCTCGCCCCGCCATAGACCGCGCCAAGGGCCGCCGCCGCGTTGCCCTCGACATACATGCGGTCCCCCACCGCGTCGGCGCGGCGGATGCGCAGGCCGATCGGCCCAACATCGGTCAACGCCGCCTCGCGCCCCATGGCCAGGGCCTCCAGATTGGGCTTGATCAGCCGCTCCTTGCCGGGGAACTGTTCGGCGACGAGCCGATCGACCACCGCCGCCTCGATGCCGATGAGGGCGGTGAGCGCCCCGACATAGATGATGTTCTTGAACAATTGCCGCTGGCGTGGATCGCTGTAGGCGGCGTTGCACATGGCGGTCAGCGGCAGGCCGATGAGTTCGATGTCGCCGCGGACTTCCTCGTGCAGGGGCTTGGTGGAATCGTGGAGAAGGTAGCCGCCCGCCTCGATGGAAGCCACGTCCTTGGCCCAGGTCTGGGGGTTCATCGCCACCATCAGGTCGACGCCGCCGCGCCGGCCCAGATGGCCCGCCTCGCTCACCCTGACCTCGTACCAGGTCGGCAGGCCCTGGATGTTGGAGGGAAAGATGTTGCGGGCCGCCACCGGCACGCCCATGCGCAGGATCGACTTGGCGAACAGGGCGTTGGCGCTGGCCGAGCCCGAGCCGTTGACGTTGGCGAACTTGACCACGAAGTCGTTGATCGCGGCCAGGGGTTTGAGCCTGGCCGGCGGCTGTTCGGGCGCCACCTCGCTCACGCCGCGTCCGCCAGGGTCATGTTCAGGAGGAATTTGCGCATGTCCCAGGCGCCGGTGGGACAGCGCTCGGCGCACAGGCCGCAGTGCAGGCAGACGTCCTCGTCCTTGACCATCACCCGCCCGGTCGGCAGGTCGGCCGAGACGTAGAGGTCCTGGGTGAGGTTGAGGGCCGGCGCGTTCAGCCGCTCGCGCAGATCGTCCTCGGCGCCGTTCTCGGTGAAGGTGATGCAGTCCATCGGGCAGATGTCGACGCAGGCGTCGCACTCGATGCACAGGGGCTCGGCGAACACCGTCTCCACGTCGCAGTTGAGGCAGCGCTGCGCCTCGGCGAAACCCACCCCGACATCGAAACCCAGCTCCACCTCCAGCTTGACGTTGCCGAGCGCCTCGCGCTTGTCGCGCAGGGGTACGCGGTTGCGGATGGCGTTGGAGATATCGTTGTCATAGCTCCACTCGTGGATGCCCATCTTCCGGCTGACCAGGGTGACGCCCGGATCGGGCCGGGCGCGCACGTCGCCGCCCTGGCAGAACTGGTGGATCGAGATCGCCGCGTCGTGGCCGTGGGCCACCGCCCAGATGATGTTCTTGGGCCCGAACGCCGCGTCGCCGCCGAAGAACACCTTGGGGTTGGTCGAGGCGAAGCTCACCGCGTCGACCACCGGCATGTCCCACTCGTTGAAGGCGAGGCCGATGTCGCGCTCGATCCACGGAAAGGCGTTCTCCTGACCCACCGCCAGCAGCACGTCGTCGCAGGCGTGGTGGACGTCGGCTTCGCCGGTCGGCTGGAGGCGGCGGCGGCCCTTGTCGTCCAGCACCGCCTCGACCTTTTCGAAGCTGACGCCGGTGAGGCGGCCGCCCTGGTGGGTGAAGGCCTTGGGGACCAGCCAGTTCAGGATGGGGATGTCCTCGTGCATGGCGTCCTCCTTTTCCCAGGGAGAAGCCTTCATTTCGGTAAAGCCCGAGCGGACGATCACCTTGACGTCTTGGCCGCCCAGCCGCCGCGAGGTGCGGCAGCAGTCCATGGCGGTGTTGCCGCCGCCCAGCACGATGACCCGCTTTCCGATCTTCTCGACATGGCCGAAGGAGACGCTGGAGAGCCAGTCGATGCCGACGTGGATGTTGGCGGCGGCTTCGCGGCGGCCGGGAATGTCGAGATCGCGGCCGCGCGGCGCGCCGGAGCCGACGAAGATGGCGTCGTAGTCTTGGGCCAGGAGGGCCTCGAGGCTGTCGACCCGCTCGGAAAGGCGCATGACCGGCCCCAGGCCGGTGATGTAGCCGACCTCCTCGTCGATCACCGTTTCGGGCAGGCGGAAGCGCGGGATCTGGCTGCGGATCATGCCGCCGGCCTTGGCGTCGGCG
>JBPCMA010000192.1:0-7712 GCA_051002715.1 Caulobacteraceae bacterium | reverse complement strand
GGGGGGGGGGGGGGGGGGGGGGGGGGGGGGGGGGGGGGGGGGGGGGGGGGGGGGGGGGGGGGGGGGGGGGGGGGGGGGGGGGGGGGGGGGGGGGGGGGGGGGGGGGGGGGGGGAGGGGTGGGGTGGGGGGGGGGGGAGTGCGGTGGTCGGGGTGGGGGGGGCGCGGCGCGGCCCCCACCGCCGCCGGGGCGGCGGCCTTCGTGACGGTGCACCCCTCCTATCTCCTGCGCCTGCCCGGCGAGGCGGCTCGACGCCGCGCCTTTGGCGACTTCGTGCGCGATCTGGCGGCGGCCAAGGCCCTCGCCGCGGACTGACGGCCCTCTCGCCGGTCACCGGCAGGCGAGGCGGCGGGCGACGGGCGGCGAGGCGGCCGTATCGTAGGTGACGCGGCAGGATCGGGTCGACGCCGGCAGGGGAATGGAGACGATGACGCTGGTGGCCAGGTAGCCGCAGGAAAGCCAGGTCGCCGCGCCGGCGCCGTGCGTGAAATCCCAGCGCTGGGCGCCCTTGCCGCTGGCCGTGGGCGCCAGCCAGGCCATCTGATCGGGCGGCCCGTCGGAGAACATGATGGCGTCCAGGCGGTGCGCCGCCGGTTTGCCGAAAGCCCGCGCCGGCGGACCGCCGTTCAGGTAGGCGCGAAAACCGGCCGGGACGGCGGCCGGCGCCTCAACCACGTCCAAGCTGGCCGGGCAGGCCGGAGTCGCCGCGCTCGCGCCCGCGCTCCAGAGGGAAACCGCCGCGCCGCTCAGCGCCGCCGCCAAAGCGCGGTTTCGGGACAGGCGGTGGTTCGGCATCTCGTTGGAGTTCCCTCAGGCCAAAGGGTAGCTTGGGCCGACCCTTGGCGCTAGGCGGAGGCGTGAAGACCCTTCTCTCCATCCAATACCTGCGCGGCGGCGCGGCCCTGGCGGTGGTGCTTTACCACGCCCTGCAGTGGGAGAGCGGCGGCTTCGAGGTGGGGCGGGCCGGGGTGGACGTCTTTTTCGTCATTAGCGGGGTGATCATGTGGTGGATCACCGCCGACGGAGCGGCGAGGCCGGGGCCGTTCCTGTGGCGCCGCCTGAGCCGCGTCGCGCCGCTCTATTGGCTGGCGACCCTCGCCGTCGCCGCCCTGGCCGTCGCTTGGCCGGGCTTTCTGCCCGAGGTCTTGCCGGACTGGCGCCATCTGGCCCTTTCGCTCGCCTTCATGCCCCATTTCGACCCGCGCGGGCGGCCCTTTCCCCTGCTGCCGCCTGGCTGGACCCTGACCTACGAGGCGGCCTTTTACTTGGTGTTCGCCGCCGCTCTTCTGGTCCCCGTGCGCCGGCGCGTTCTGGCGATCACGGCGGCTCTCTTCGCCGTCGTCGCGGCCGGCTTCCTGCTCTCCGACCCGGCCTACATCCTGGGGGCCAATCCCATGCTGCTGGAGTTCGCCGCCGGGGTGTGGCTGGGCAAGCGCCTGGAGAGCGGGCGCCTGCCCGGCCCCGTCTGGGGGCTATCTCTGGCGGCCTTGGGCGTGGCGGCCTTCGCGGCCCTGGAAGCCACCCATTTCATCAACGAGCTGTGGCGCCCGCTACTGTGGGGCGCGCCGGCGGCGGCGATCGTCGCCGGAGCGCTCTGCCTGGAGGCGCGCGGCGCCGTGCCCGCATCGCGCCCCCTGAAGGTTTTGGGTGACGCCTCTTACGCTATCTACCTGGCCCACCTGCCGGCCACCGCCCTTATCGCCCACACCCTGGGTTACGCTCATACCGCCGTCTTCATCCCCGCCGCCCTCGCCGCCTCCATCGCCGCCGGCCTCGCCTGCCATGTCTGGCTAGAGAAGCCACTGCTGAAATGGATGCGCGGGATCGGCCGGGATCAGCCGGCCGCGACCGCCGGCGAAGTCACTTGAGCGGGCTGCCCACGGACCAGCCATGCCCGAATGGATCGGTCAACGCACCGTAACGGTCGCCCCAGAACTGGTCGGCGAGAGGCATCTTGATGGCCGCGCCGGCCTCCACGGCCCGGTTGAACCAGCGGTCGGCGTCATCGACCTGCAAATGGAGGGTGACCGAGGCGGGCGGCGCGGCGGTAAACCCGTGTTCGGGAAAATCGTCCGACAGCATGACCCAGCCGCCGTTAATCTTCAGCGAGGCCTGCATCAGCCGCTTGCCGTCCTGCGCCAGGTTGCGCTCGATCACCTTGGCGTCGAACGCCCGTTCGTAGAAGGCCAACGCCTCCTGGCCGCGCCCGCCGCCGATGGCCAGAAACGGCGTCACACCGGTGGTCGGCCGCTCGGGTTGCGTTTCGCTCATGTCGGGTCTCCTTTTTGCGCTGACTTTGCGGGAAGAATACGGCGCTCCTGGCGAAGCGCAACGCCTCCCGTCCGGCATCGGCGACGGCCCGCGCCAAGGGTCTGGAGTGAGAGGCTTACTCGGCCACTCTCTTTGCCCCTCTGGTGGTGGTGTCGCGAAGTGACGAAGGAGGCTTTCGCCGCCTCGGCCGCGCACGGCGCGCCCCATCCCCGGCTGCGCCGCTGTTTCCCCCAAAAAGGGGAAAGAGAGCGTTCGGTCGCTACGCCGCGATCTCCGGACGCGCCGGGCAGAGGAAGCGGCCGCCCAGGGCGCCGCCGCGCAGATAGATGCGGATTTCGGCGGCGTCGCCCGCCGCGGCGAGGCGCGCACCCAGCCTGAGGGCCGCGTCCTCGGCTTTGGCGCCGCTGACGAACACCTGGGGATTGTCCACCGCCGGCTGACGAAGCGCCCATCCGTGGGCCAGGGGTTCGACCGATATGACCTTGACCATGAAACCATCCTCCCACCCGCGCGGGCCACCGCAAGCTTGGCACGGTGAGGCTTCATCTGGTGCGCCTTCGTGACGGTCGTGAGGCGGCGCGCGACAAGAACGGGCCACGTTTGGTAAACATTCTCGTGATCGGCCTGTAACCAAGCCTCGGCGGCGCTCGAACCTTAAGCACCATGACCCCCTTATCAGCCCGCCTCGCCATCGCCCTTGCGCTCGCCGGCGCCGCCGGCGTGCCGGCCCTGGCCGCCGATCCCGCCCACCCGGTGGTGGTCGAACTGTTCCAGAGCCAGGGCTGCTCGTCCTGCCCGCCGGCCAACGCCAACGTGGCGGCCATCGCCGACCGGCCAGACGTCTTGGCCTTGAGTTTCGGCGTGACCTACTGGGACAACCTCGGTTGGAGGGACACCTTCGCGACCCCGGCCTACACCGCCCGGCAGTGGGACTACGCCCATGGCCTTGGCCACCCCAACGTCTTCACCCCGCAGGTGGTGATCAACGGGCGCCGCGACGGGGTGGGCGCGCAGAAGGCCGAACTCAGCTCACTGCTGATCGCCGGCGACCGGGGGGACGGCGGCCCGGCGATTTCGCTCAAGGCCGGTCAAGTCACCATCGGCGCGGGAGCGGCGCGCAAGGGCGCCGATGTGTGGCTGGTCCGCTACGATCCGCGCGTCGTCGAGGTGCCCATCAAGCGCGGCGAGAACGGCGGGCGCACCTTGCCGCACAAGAACATCGTGCGCCAGCTGGCCCGCCTCGGCCGGTGGAGCGGCGTGGCGGAGACCCTGCCCATTCCCCGCGCCGCCGATCCCGTCCTGCGCACCGCGATCCTGGTCCAGGCCCCCGGTGGCGGCCCGATCCTGGCCGCCGCCCGGAGTTGACGGGCGTCTGGGACGGCGCTGAATAGGCGCCGCGGGCCATGCCGGCGATTGAAGGAATAAAAAGGGAAAGCGCCCATGCCGACCGACGCCGCCCCTGATCCGGGCGTCTCCGCGCCCGCCCCGCCCCGACGCGCCGGCCGGGAAGTGATCTATCGCCATACCCTGGTGGTGCGGATCACCCATTGGGTCAATGTGCTGGTGATCTCCCTGCTGCTGATGAGCGGGCTGCAGATCTTCAACGCCTATCCGCGCCTGCATTGGGGGAGCTTCGGGGCGGACGCCGACCACGCCTGGCTGGAGATGACGGCGCTTAACCCCAATGCCAACCGTCCCACCGGCGTCCTCAACCTCGGCGGCCACAAGATCGTCACCACCGGCCTGCTCGGCGTCTCGCGCGGCGGGGACGGCTCCTACACCCAGCGAGGCTTTCCCAGGTGGGCCACCCTGCCGGGCGATCAGGACTTGGCCACCGGCCGGCGCTGGCATTTCTTCCTGGCCTGGATTTTCGTCATCAATGGCCTGATCTATCTGCTGTTCGGCCTCTTCAACCGGCATTTCCGGCGCGACCTCGCCCCCACCGGCGAACAGCTTAAACCCCGCGGCATCCTGCGCGACATCGTCGACCATATCCGCCTCAAGCATCCGGTCGGCGAGGAAGCCAAACACTACAACGTGCTGCAGAAGCTGACCTATCTGGCGGTGATCTTCGTCATCCTGCCGCTGATGGTGGCGACCGGGCTCACCATGTCGCCGGGGGTGGACGCGGCGGCGCCGTGGCTGCTCAGCCTGTTCGGCGGCCGGCCGTCGGCGCGGTCGATCCATTTCATCACCGCCAATCTCATCGTCCTCTTCGTTATCGTCCATGTGGTCGAGGTCTTTCTCGCCGGCGTGGTCAACGAGGTGCGCTCGATGATCACCGGCCGTTACGCGGTCAAGACGGAGCCGACGCCATGACCGCCGCCCGCTTCTCCCGTCGCGGGCTCATCGGCGCGGGCGCCCTGGGCGTGGGCGGCCTGATGCTGGCCGGGTGCAACCGCCTGTCGGTCTCGCCGTCGTTCCAGAATTTCATCGGCGGGGCGGAGGACCTGACCTTCTCCAGCCAGCGCCTGCTGCTGGCCGGCCAGCCCCTGGCCAGGGAATACAAGGCCTCGGAAATCTCGCCGATCTTCAAGTCCAACGGCACCAGCATGCCGGCCGGCGACGCCTACAAGGCCCTGCTGGACGGCGGCTTCGCCGACTATCGGCTGGTGATCGAGGGCCTGGTCCGCCGGCCGAGCCAGTTCACCCTGGCCGACCTCAAGGCCATGCCGGCGCGCAGCCAGATCACCCGCCACGATTGCGTGGAAGGCTGGAGCGCCATCGGGGGCTGGACCGGCGTGCCGCTGAGCTACCTGCTGCGCACCGTCGGCATGACGCCGAGCGCCCGCTATGTGGTCTTCCGCTGCGCCGACGATCTGGACAATTCCACCGACGGCTCGGGCCTCTATTACGAAAGCATCGATCTGTTCGACGCCTTCCACCCCCAGACGATCATGGCCTACGCCATGAACGGCAAGCCCCTCGACCCCGCCCACGGCGCGCCCCTGCGCCTGCGCGTCGAGCGCCAGCTTGGCTACAAGCACGCCAAATACGTCATGCGCATCCAGCTGGTCGACCGGGTCGACAACCTCAAGGGCGGCAAGGGTGGCTATTGGGAAGACCGCGGCTACGAGTGGTACGCGGGAATTTGAGCGCCCCGCAGGCGGTTGTGGATGTCGGTGGCGGCGATGGCGCCTTCGGCCTGGGCGATGCTGATCTGGTTGAGGCCGCGCACCACGTCGCCCGCCGCGTAAAGTCCCTCCACCGACGTCATCTGGTGCTGGTTCACCATGAGGCAGCCGCCGTCGCTGACCGCGGCGCCCAGAGCCGTGGCGAGCGAACAGCGCGCCGTCATGCCCAGGGCTGAATAGAAGGTGTCGAACACCCGCCGCGCGCCGTCGGCGTGATCGAGGGCCGCGATGCGCTCGCCCTCCACCATCACCTGGCGGACGGCCGATTCGACCACGGTGACGCCGGCCCGCGCCAGGTCGCGCCGCGCCGAAGCGTCCAGGTGCGCCGCCACGCCCAGGTGGATCAGGCTGACCTTGTCGCTGTAGTCGGCGAGGAACAGGGCCTCGCGCGCCCCGTGCGGGCCATCGCCGATCACCCCGATCGCCTTGTCGATCACCTCATAGGCGTCGCAGACAGGGCAGACGCGGATCAGGCCCTTTTGCACCGCGTCGAAGAGGTCGGGCAGGGGCGGCGGCGTGTCCCGCGCCCCGGTGGCCAGGATGACGTAGGGCGCGCGGACCTGAGTGTCGCCGAGATCGAGCGTAAACGCCCCGCTCTCGCGCCGTATGGCGTCCACGGATCCGGCCCGGATCGACGCGCCAAAGCCCTCGGCCTGGGCCTTCATCCGCGCCAGCAGCGCCGCGCCGGCGACCCCGCCCGGAAATCCGGGATGGTTGTGGGTGATCGGGATCCAGCCCAGCCGGCTCTCGCCGCCGTCGATCACCAGGGCCCGCCGGCGAAACCGCCCCAGATAGATCGCCGCCGTCAACCCCGCCGGCCCGCCGCCGACGATCACCGCATCGAAGGTCGCCATCAAGGTCGCCTTGCCATCCTCGGCCTCCGTGCCGCGCCTTCTCTTGATATCACAACATAGCGCGATGGCCGGAACGATGCGGCGGGCCGGCCCGTTCAATCGGCCCACCTTAGAGGAGAAAGGTCATGACTGACGCCGGGTCGGCAACCACGGTCGCCATTTCGGCTACCGCGATCGCGGCGTAGCGCCACGATGCGCCAGCGACGATTTGGCGGCGATCCGCGCGAGGTTGCCATCGTCGGCCAGGGAAGCTGGCTTATCGACCAGGGCGATCGCGCCTCGGCGGTCAACGCGCTGCGCCGCGGCATGGACGACGGAATGACCCACATCGACACCGCCGAAATGTACGGCGACGCCGAGCCCGTCGTCGGCGAGGCGATCGAGGGCCGGCGCGACGAGATTTTCCTGATATCGAAGGTGCTGCCGAAAAACGCGTCGCGCGCCGGCGTGGTCGCGGCCTGCGAGCGCTCGCTCGCCCGCCTGGGGACCGACCGGCTCGACGGCTATCTGCTGCACTGGCGCGGGCCGCACCCGCTCGAGGAGACTTTCGCCGGCTTCGACCGCCTGGCGCGCGACGGCAAGATACTTTCTTGGGGCGTCAGCAATTTCGACGTGGCCGATCTCGACGAGGCGCTCGCCATCGCCGGGCCGGGCCAGATCGCCTGCGATCAGGTGCTCTATCATCTGGGCGAGCGCGCCATCGAGCACGCGGTTGCGCCATGGTGCGAGGCGCATGGCGTCGCCGTGGTCGCCTACAGCCCGTTCGGCCATGGCGCCTTTCCTGGACAGGGCGCGCCAGGCGGCCGGGTGCTCGCCGAAATCGCCGCCGAGCGGGGCGCGACACCGCGGCAGGTCGCCCTGGCCGCCCTGGCCAGACGCGCCTTCGTCATCCCCAAGGCGTCGACGCCCGAACACGCCGCCGAAAACGCTGGCGCGGGCGATCTCCAACTCGACGACGCGGAATTCAGCCGGATCGACGCCGCCTTTCCCCGGGGCGCCAAGCCCAGCAGCCTGCCCATGTTATGAAGAAGGGGCGGCGAGCGCCCGGCGCGGACTCTTGCCGGTGCGCCCATTCGACGCCCCCGAATAAGGCCTGCGGGCCGGCGCGACCGGGACGGGCCATCCTTCGGCGCGATAGGCTCCTTGACCGCCTCCCAGGCGACGACCGTCGTCGTCCAATTCGAGACCAATAAATTAGACCACGAACGGCGCGAACTCCACGAACTTGGACAATTTACGAATGAGGCGCCCGCGCTTCGCGCAATGGCTGTTGTTGTTCGTGACGTTCGTGAGGTTTGTGGTTGAATGAACGTTTGCCCGATTGTCTCGCGTCCGGTCGGCTATCCCCTTTCCGCGCCCGCCGCGCCGCGCTAGCTTCGCCTCGCACGCGTCGAGGGAACGTGAGAATCCCCGGCCGCGCCACTTGGAGGAACCACCCGTGATCGACACCGGCA
>JBPCMA010000191.1:0-3546 GCA_051002715.1 Caulobacteraceae bacterium | reverse complement strand
ACCCTGCGCGAGACGGCGGCCTGGGCGGCCAAGATCAATCCCCACACCATCCAGGTCTCGCTCGCCGCCCCCTACCCCGGCACCTTCCTCTACAAGCAGGCGGTGGAGAACGGCTGGCTGGACGCCGAACACGCCGAACTGGTGGACGAGCACGGCATCCAGATCGCGCCCCTCCACTACCCCCACCTCAGCCACGCCGAGATCTTCGCCTCGGTGGAGACCTTCTACAAAAGCTTCTATTTCCGGGCCAGCAAGATCGGCTCGATCGTCGGCGAAATGATCCGCAGCCCCGACATGATGAAGCGGCGCCTGCGCGAAGGCGTGGAATTCTTCGAGTTTCTGAAGGAGCGCAGGAGCGCGGCGGCGTAATCGGGTGACGCCGCGCCCCCCGCCGGCTTCGCCGGCGGCCCGGCGTTGATCTCCCTATTTTCCGCCGCCCAGGGTCGCGTCGTTGGCCAACTTGAACGTCACATAGGCGAAGGCCTTGGAGATAAACTCCATGACATAGGGGGCATTGTTGGAGAGATTGTCGCACCAGCGGTTGGGCCGATCGACGCAGCCGCCGTCAGAGCTTGGGATCTTTCCCTCATAGTTGCCGAGAAAACCGCCCCAGACGTCGACCGACCTCTCCGGCTTGCAGCAATCCTGCTGGGTCAAGATGCCGGTGTTGGGAACTCCGGCGAGGCTGAAGGAATTGGAGTCGGTCCCGTTGTTGCCGAACGGGGCCGCCTGGACGGGGAGCTTCGCCGATGCGAAATACTCATAGAAATACCGGTTTCCGCGCCGCGATTGTGGCACGACATTTCGCGGAAAACGCTGGACATTGTCGGCGAATTGCGGGTCGGCGACCAGAATGGCGTAGTTAGGCGTTGCCGTCACGTCCGAGTCGATGTCGAAGATGACCCGCTTCAATTCAGCCGGCGTCAGGTGTTTGGTGTAGTAGCGCGAGCCCAGCAGGCCAATTTCCTCGCCGCCGAACCAGATGAATCTGAGATGATTGCGGGTTGGCGTCCTGGCCATCTTCAGGGCCACCTCGAGGATGGTCGCCGAGCCCGAGGCGTTGTCGAGAATCCCGGCCCCGAAGATGGAATCGAGATGAGCGTCGACGACCACTACGCGGTTTGGGTCGCCAAACTGTGAGTCGGCGATCAGGTTGTAGTCAACCTCGCTTGGGCCCAGCCTGGTTTGGATGTCGAAACGGACCGCCGGCGCGCTCCCGGCGACGTAGCGGCGATTGAGATCGGCGCCCACCGCGTAGGAGGCGGTGACGACGGGGATGGCCGCCGCCTGTTGCAGATTGGCCCGCCAAGCGACGCTCGGGCCGGGCGCGTCCTTGTTGTCATCCTGGTCGAGCGCGCTTGGATAGTTGAAGACGACGACCGCGGCCGCGCCGGCGGCTTTCGCGTTCGCCACCTTGGCGTCGAGGGCGCAGCCGCCGCGCTCGATGAGGGCGACATCACCTACCGCGAAACGGGCAAAACTGGCCGGCGAACAACCGGCCGACGACTGGCCGACGCTCGCGGCCATGTCGCCCACCGGCTGCACCCGCGCCGTCAAGGCGCCGGGGCCGGAGAGGCGCGCCACATACCAATCGGTCCCCAGGGCGTAGTCTTGGCTGGCGGCCTGAAAGGCGGGAGAGCCGGTGACGGCGAAGGCGGTGTAATTGTAGGGTTGGACGGTGACCCGATAGCCGGCGCCGCGCATCAGGCCGGCCACATAGTCGACCGAGGCTTCGTAGCCGGGCTGGCCGGTGTCGCGGTTGCCATGGCCATCGGGGCCGGGATTGCGGTCGGATATCCTTTGAAACGCGACCAGGTGGGCGAACAGGGGTTGTTGCTGGATGCACTCCACCAGCTTGGCCGCCGTGTCGTTGACGCGGGCCTCGCAGGCCTGGTTGGAAGGGGCGCCGGCGGCGCGGCCCGACACGGCCAGGGCCAGGGCGAACGCCGCCGGGGCGCTCCAGGCTCCGGGCGCCTTGCGCGAAGGGGTCATCTCGAGTCTCCTGATGCGGGCATTTGATGAAAAGATGGGCGAAGCGTAGGCAAGATAGCATGGCCGAGCAACACGGTGGGCCGGGACGCCCGTGAAAGGCCTCATCGTCACCGCCGACGATTTTGGGGCGGCGCCGGAGGTCAACGCGGCGGTGGAGATGGCGCATCGCCAGGGCGTGCTCACCGCCGCCAGCCTGATGGTCACCGGCCCGGCGGCGGAGGGCGCGGCAGCCGTCGCCCGGCGCAACCCGTCCCTGGCGGTGGGGCTGCACCTGGTGCTGGTGGAGGGCCGCCCGGCCCTCCCCGCTTCGGAGGTCCCCGATCTGGTGGACCACGCCGGCCGGTTCCAGGCGGACATGGCGCGGGCCGGGGCGATGATGTTCTTCAAGCCCGCCGCGCGGCGCCAGCTCGAGGCGGAAATCGCCGCCCAGTTCCAGGCCTTCGCCGCGACCGGTCTGACGCTGGACCATGTGAACGCGCACAAACATTTCCACCTGCATCCGACCATCGCCTGGCTGGTCGTGAAGATCGGCGTTCGCCACGGCCTCACGGCCGCGCGCGTTCCCGGCGAGCCGCGCCGCGTCTTGGCGGCGATCGAGCCGGATGACGTTCATCGGCCCGACCCAGTGATGGGCCCGTGGACCGCCCTGACCCGGCGGCGCTTCCGGCGCGCCGGACTGCTGATCCCCGACCAGGTGTTCGGCCTGGCCTGGAGTGGGGCGATGACGGCGCCGCGGCTGGCGGCGCTGATCGAAGCCCTGCCGCCGGGCCTTAGCGAAATCTATGTGCATCCGGCCACGGCGGGCGGTTTCGACGGCGCGGCGCCGGGCTACCGCTATGCCGAGGAGCTGGCCGCCCTGACGGCGCCCGAGGTGATGGCCGTCGCGAAGGCCAGCGGCGCGCGTCTGGGCGGCTTTGCCGATTTCGCCCGGACGGCCGGGTGAGCGACCCGCCCCGGCCGCCCGTCTCCGCCCGGGCGCGGCTCTTCGTGGCCCTGGCCGCCGTGGCCGGGCTGGCCCTGGCCACGGCGGTGATCGGCGCCTTCGGCCTGGGGCCGGTTCTGACCTCCCTGGCCAAGATAGGCTGGCGGGGGCTGGCCGCCCTCACCGCCTATTCGGCCTTCCCTTTCGCCCTGCTGGGGACGGCATGGTTCGTCCTCACCCCCGGCCTGCCCCCCCGGCGCTGGCCGGTCGTCGTGTGGGCGCGGGTGCTACGCGACGCGGCGACCGAGGTGCTGCCCTTTTCGCAGGTCGGCGGCTTCGTGGTCGGGGCGCGGGCAGCCATCCTGCACGGGGTGGCGCCGGTGACGGCCTTCTCGACCACTGTGGTTGACGTGACCACCGAGCTGATCGCCCAGCTCGGCTTCACCGGCCTGGGGGTGGCCATACTGGCGGCGCGGCTGAGCGGGGGCGCCAGCCACGGCGGCCTGGTCGGCGCCAGCCTGATCGGCCTTGGCCTGTCGGGCGCCGGCGCCGCCGCCTTCGTCGCCGCCCAGCGGCGCGGCATGGGCCTGCTGGATGCTCTGGCCCGGCGTTTCCTGCCCGGCGCGGTGGCT
>JBPCMA010000190.1:0-3585 GCA_051002715.1 Caulobacteraceae bacterium | reverse complement strand
TGGTTCCTTCGCCGTTCGCGCCAACAGGCGCTGCGGCCGGGAGGACGCGAATTGGGGTGCAAACCTTTTTTACCCTGCCCCCTGAACTTTCCCCGCGCCGAACACCACGCCGACCAAGGCCGCCAGGGAAACCAGCACCAGAAAGCCGTTCATCGCCAGGAGCAGGCCGCGGGGCATGCGGCGGGCGCGGGGCTTGGGCGGCGCGACCGGGGTGCCGATCTCTCGCCAGACCGCGGCGAGGAAGCAGAAAGCGCTGAAAGCGACCAGCACGCCGCCGGTGGCATCCACCAGCCACGCTGAGATCACGTGTGCCAGCAGGGCGCGCGCGCCGACCCCGCTGGCCAGCGCTGTCAACCCGGTGCGAACCCACGCGGCGTAGGTCCGCTCGGCCGCCAGCAAGGTGCGGTCGGCGGCCAGCTCGGTTCGCCGATCGGCGCTGTCGGTGAGCTGGCCGGCGCTCTGCTCGACCGCGACCGCGCTCTCCTCCAGGCTTTCGGAGCTCTGCGCCATTCTTTCCTGCGGCGATGGCATGGGTGGGATCCTTGGGTCTTCAAGAGCTTGATTTGCGGCGAGATAGCTGCGGCCTCCCCGCGCCGCGGTCAAGCCGCCCCGCCGGGCTCAGGGTGTGGGTGTTCCAGGAAAAAGCGCAGCATCTCGGCGCTGGCGTCGGGGCCCCGCGGGTCGGTGTAGGAGCCGGCCGAACTCCCCCCAAACCAGGCGTGGCCCGCGCCGCGCACCACCCACTCTTCGATCATCGATTGCCCGGTCGAGTCGGCGAACCTTGTGCAGACATAGGCGTGGCCGCCGGGAACCTGGCCATCGAAAGTCGTCCTCGTCAGCCGCGCTCCGCGCGCCGCCTGGGCGACGACTTCGGCACCGTTGCGCGGGCTTACCGTGGTGTCCCGGTCGCCGTGGAATACAATGGCCGGCACGATCCGACCCGGGCTGCCAGCCGGATCGTCCGCGATCGAACGCGTGGCCGCGCCGCCGCTCCCGCGCCGCATCGCCCCGAGCGCCGAGGCCATGTCGCGCGCCGCGCCGCACGCCAGGCCCGAATGCACGCCGATCGCCGCGTAGAGATCGGGATAGGCTTCGCCCAGGACCGCCGCCGCCGCCCCGCCGGCGGAGAGCCCGGCCACGTACACGCGCCTTGGATCGACCGCGTAGTCGCTCATCACCTCGCGGGTCAGCCCGGCGATCAACGACGGCTCGCCCACGCCGCGCTTCTGATTGGCCTCGTTGAACCAATTCCAGCATACGGTGTTTTGGGAGTGACCGCACGGGGGCGCCGATCAGAACACGACGCGGGACCGGGCTGACGGGGAGCCCTCAGGGACGACCAAGAGGAACTTATCCTGCCCGCGGCCCGTTTGAGCGCAAATCTCCCACCCCAAGGGGCATCCATGAAGTACCTGGCAATGATTGCGACCCTCTCAGTCTTGACGAGTGCGGGATCCGCCGACGCCAAGGGCTGCGTGAAAGGCGCGATAGTCGGCGGCGTAGCGGGCCACTATGCCCACCACCATGCCCTTCTTGGCGCGGCGGCCGGTTGCGTCATTGGTCACCACCTCGCCCACAAACATGAACTTGAGCGCAAGCGAGCCGCTCAGGCTGCTTTGACTGCCCCGCATCATTAAATCTCCGCTGCGACTCGGGCCGGGAAACCCTGGGCACACACCAGCCCTGTAAGGTTGGAGAGCTGTACCGGCGCACATGAAGATAGCGACCTTCAACGTCATCGGCGTCAACGGCCGCCTGCCGGTCCGGGTCAGCTGGCTGGAGGAAGCCGGCCCCGATGTCGTCTGCCTGCAGGAACTCAAGGCCCCAGGGAAAACTTCCCGATGACCGCGATCCGCGCCGGGGGCTATGGCGCGATCTGGCACGGGCAGAAGAGCTGGAACGGTGTCGCCATTCTCGCCCGGGGCGCGGATCCGGTGGAGACCCGCAGGGGGCTCCCCGGCGGCTCCGACGATTCCCAGAGCCGCTACATCGAGGCCGCCGTCGACGGCGTGATCGTGGGTTGCCTCTACCTGCCCAACGGAAACCCCGCGCCGGGCCCCAAGTTCGAATATAAGCTGGCCTGGTTCGAGCGGCTCGCGGCCCATGCCGCCACCCTCCTGGGGCACGCAGCGCCGGTCGTGCTGGCGGGCGACTACAACGTCATGCCGACCGACCTGGACGTCTACAAACCCGAGCGTTGGACGGACGACGCCCTGTTTCGGCCCGAGGTCCGCGCGGCCTACCGCGATCTACTCGCCCAGGGGTGGAGCGACGCCGTGAGAGCCTTGCATCCCCAAGAGCGCATCTACACCTTCTGGGACTACTTCCGGAACCCCTACGCCCGCGACGCCGGCCTGCGTATCGACCATCTTCTGCTGAGCCCTCAGGTCGCCGTCCGGCTGCGGTCCGCCGGAGTCGATCGACATGTGCGGGGCTGGGAAAAGGCGAGCGACCACGCTCCTACCTGGATCGACCTCGGCCCGCCTTCGGAGTAATCGCCGGCGGCGGCGCGCGCTCTCGTTCTACTGATCAAGACGAAAGGAAGGTTCATGGAAACCCTGGTACTGCCGGTGCTGCTAGGGCTTGGGTTGGCGGCCGCCAGCGGGCTGAAAACCTTTCTGCCGCTTCTCATGCTTGCCGTTGCGGCGCGGTTCCACTTGTTCGGTGTTTCGCTGAACGAACACGTGGGCTGGCTCGCCCAGCCCGGGGCACTGGCGGCCCTGGGCGTGGCGACCGGCGCGGAGTTCATTGCGGACAAGGTCCCTTTCGTGGATCACGCACTGAGCCTGTTCGGCGCTTTCGCTCGTCCAGCGGCCGGGGCCCTGGCTACCTACGCCGTGCTGGGGAAAGCCGATCCCTCGGTCGCGGCGATCGCCGCCCTCATCCTGGGAGCGCCAACGGCCCTGGCGTTTCATACCGCCCAGAGCGGGACTCGGCTGGCGTCCACCGCCACCACCGCGGGCTTGGGCAATCCCATCGTCTCCCTTGCCGAAGACGGCCTTGCCATCCTGACGGTTCTGATCGCCTTCACGGTTCCCCTGCTGATCCCGTTGGTGCTGGCGGGATTGCTGTTCCTGGTGTGGCGCATGGTGAGGGCGGTGCGCGGCGGGCGGCTTCCCAGGCGGGCGCCCTAACGAGCCGCTTAACCCTGGTCCCGTGGGTGGCTACCCCGATAGTGTAGATTAGGGAAAACCCACTCGGAGCGTGGAGGTCGCGCTCCAGGACGGGGACCGTTTCAGCTCAAACCCGGCAAGCATTTGATTCCGCCGGTGGTCGGGCTTGGGTTGGGTTCAGCTTCAGGCCGCCTGTTAGCCAAAGTTCTTGGGGTCGCTGTAGAAGGCCTCACAGCGAGCCTTGGTGAGCCGCTTCACACCCTCGTCAAAGACGTAGTCCCTGATCTGTTCGAGCAAGCGGGCGTAGCCGGACTTGTCGTAGCTCCTGGATGCATACAGGAGGCTTAGAGTCTGACTCATAAATAGCACACGGGGTTCTAGGTTCTGACCAGTCGGCGTGTCAGTCGTCGGATATGGGCGATGAAGATCCATGCCATGGCGCTCTCGATGGTGGTCTCGAAGTCCTTGGCGA
>JBPCMA010000189.1:0-3014 GCA_051002715.1 Caulobacteraceae bacterium | reverse complement strand
AAGACCGCCCTGGAGCGGGTGCTGCCCTATTGGGGCGGGGAAATCGCCCCACGTCTCGCCGCCGGCGAGCGGCTGCTGATCGTCGCCCACGGCAACTCGCTGCGGGCCATCGTCAAACACCTGTTCGAGGTGAGCGAGGCGGCCATCGTCGAGGTGGAGATTCCCACCGGCAATCCCCTGCTGGTCGAGCTTTCGGGCGATCTGAGGCCCACGGCGGCGCGCTATCTGGACGGCGCCCGGGCCCAGCCGCTTCCGCCGTGTCCGTGAGCGGGGCCGGCGACGAAACCTGGATGCGCCGCGCCATCGCCCTGGCCCGCGCGGTCGTTGGGACGACGGCGCCCAACCCGCCGGTCGGCTGCGTCATCGTGGCGAGGGGACGGATCGTCGGCGAAGGGGCTACCGCCGCCGGCGGCCGGCCCCACGCCGAGGAACTGGCCCTCGCCGCGGCGGGCGAGGGGGCGCGGGGCGCCACCGCCTATGTAACCCTGGAGCCGTGCGGCGCGCGCTCTTGCGGCGTCGCTTCATGTGCCGAACGGCTGGCGTCGGAGGGAATCGCTCGGGTCATCTATGCGGCTGATAATCCCGATGCTCTATCCGCCGGCCGGGGACCGGCGCGGCTGCGGGCCGGCGGCGTCGCCGTGGAAGCCGGCTTCCTGGCCGCCCAGACCGAGGCCCTGTATGCGGATGCGAAAAAGGGCGACGCGTCGCCGCGCCGCCCTTCCGAGTTCTTAGGCGGTTAGCCTCAGGCCGCCTTGTCCGCCTCGATCAGTTCACCGGCCGGCGGGGTGGAAATCTCGATCCGGCGCGGTTTCAAGGCCTCGGGAAGCTCGCGCTTCAAGGACAACGAGAGCAGGCCGTCGGCGAGTTCGGCGCTGGTCACCACCACATAGTCGGCCAATTGGAACCGCCGCTCAAAATTGCGTTCGGCCAAGCCCCGGTGAAGGTAGCGCCGGGCGTCGGAGCCATCGGCTTTGCGGCCCTGGACGGTGAGCAGGTTTTCCTTGATTTCGATGTTCAGGTCCTTGGGCTTGAAGCCGGCCACCGCGATCTCAATGCGGTAGGCGTTCTCGCCGGTCCGCTCGACGTTGTAGGGCGGATAGCCGCCGGCTGTTTCGGTGCTGGCCGCGTCCAGCATGTCGGCCAGCCGATCGAACCCGACGACGGAGCGATAGAGGGGGGAAAAGTCGATGGTGCGCATGTTCGGCATCCTTCTTTGCTCATAAGCAAGGTATGCGTTGATGAACGGGCCTTGGCGAGCCGATCGTGGCCTCGCGCGGCGCCCGGAAGGCCCGGCTTTCCGGCGCCTCCGGGCGGTTAGGTAGGGGGTCAGAATTTGGGTTCAAGAGGGGCGCGGCCCGCTGCCTGAACGACGTTCACTTGCGCGCGCGGCGCGGCCGGGCTAGGGCGGCAGGCCAGAGCGCTTTCCGCAAAAGTGGGAACTGGTTTTGCGATCAGAAAGCGCTCAAGTGTGTAAGATGGAGCCTGTCTCGATCGGGTTTGATTCAACTCGATCGAGACAGGCTCTAGCGCGCAAATCGAAGGGAGACCAATGTTCATGGCCACGCTGCAGGAAGTCACCGACCGTATCCGCACCGCCGTGGGCGCCGATTCCGGCCTCGGCAAGACATTGAAATTCAACCTGAAGGGCGATGGCTTCATCTTCATCGACGGCGCCGCGGTGAGCAATGACGACAATCCGGCCGATCTCACCATGACCATCGCCCTGAACGATCTGGTGGCCATGGGCGAGGGCAAGCTCGACGCCATGACCGCCGTGATGACCGGCAAGCTGCAGCTTTCCGACATGGGCCTGGCCATGAGCCTGCAGAGCAAGATGCAGGCGCTGTTCGCCAAGATGGGCTGAGCCGGGCATGGCGCCCGGCGCGCCGCTGATCGCCACGCCGGCCGCGCCCATTCCGGCCGGCGGTTCGGCGGAATGGTTTGAAGGCGCGGGCGGCGCGCGCCTGAGGGCGGCCCTCTTCGTTCCGCCGGCGCCTCCGCGCGGATCGGTGGTGGTGAGCCCCGGCCGCACCGAGCCGATCGAGAAGTATTTCGAAGTTGTCGAGAGCCTGACCGGGCGCGGATTCGCCGTCCTGGTCCACGACTGGCGCGGCCAGGGCCTGTCGCACCGGATGCTAGCCGACCGTTCCCTGGGCCACGCCGTCGGCCACTCCGATTTTCTAGCCGACTACCGCGCCCTTCTCGCCGCCTTCGAAGCGCGACTTCCGAAGCCTTGGATCGCTCTGGGCCACTCCATGGGCGGCTGCCTGACGCTGCTGGTCCTGGCCAAGGGCGAGCGGCGCTTCGCCGGCGCCACCCTCTCGGCCCCGATGCTGGGCCTCATCACCGGCGTGACGCCTCGTCCGGTGGGACGAGCCTTGGCGGCGGTGTTGAGCGGTATCGGGCGCGGTGGAACGGCGATCCAGCGGGCGGCGGTGGCCGAGGCGGTGTTCGAGGCCAACATCCTCACCCACGACCGCGACCGCTACGAACGCAACCTGGCCCAGGTCGCCGCCTGCCCGGACCTGGCGCTGGGCGGCCCGACCTGGGGCTGGCTCAACTTCGCCTTCTCCGCCATGGGGGCGCTTGAGCGCGGCGTCGGGGTGACGCGCATCGCCACGCCCGTGACGGTGGTCGCCGCCGGCGAGGACAAGTTGGTCGACAACGCCGCTCTTCGGCGTGTGACCGCCCGCGTCCCCGGCGCCCGCTATTTAGAAATCCCGGGCGCCTATCACGAAATCCTGCAGGAAACGGACGCCCTCCAGGCGATGTTCTGGCGCGAGTTCGACGCCCAGGCCGACCGCCGCGCGCCGGCCGGCTAGAGCGCTTTCCGCAAAAGTGGAACTGGTTTTTGCGATCAGAAAGCGCTCAGAGTCCGTTTGGAAAATCACGGGTGAGCGTTTCGGCGTAGCAGATTGCCGCCCATGGCGACGAGGATCATGGCCTCGGAGACGTCGAGGCGGGCCTCGTAGTCGCGGACGAGGCGCCGCCACCTTGTCATCCAGCCGAAGCTG
>JBPCMA010000188.1:0-8694 GCA_051002715.1 Caulobacteraceae bacterium | reverse complement strand
ACCTACGCCATGTGGTGGATCCGCGCCTCGATCCAGGAATACATCCTGCGCTCCTGGTCCCTGGTCAAGATGGGCACCACGGCGGCGCAGAAGAAGCTGTTCTTCAACCTGCGCAAGGCCAAGAGCGAGATCAGCGCCCTGGAGGAAGGCGACATGCACCCCGACCAGGTGCGCCAGATCGCCACCAAGCTGGGGGTGCTGGACGCCGAGGTGATCAGCATGAACCGCCGGCTTTCCGGCCCCGACGCTTCGCTGAACGCCCCCCTGCGGGTGGACAGCGAGAACGAGTGGCAGGACTGGCTGGAGGACAAGGAGGCGGTCAGCCAGGAAACCCGCTTGGCCGAGGACGAGGAGAAGTCCCTGCGTATGGGCCTCCTGGAAGAGGCGATGACCGAACTCACCGACCGCGAGCGCCACATCCTAACCGAGCGCCGCCTCAAGGACGACCCGACCACCCTGGAGACCCTGGCCTCCGAATACGGCGTCAGCCGCGAGCGGGTGCGCCAGATCGAGGTGCGGGCGTTCGAGAAACTGCAGAAAGCCATGCGCGCGGCGGCGATCGAACAGAACATGGTCAACGCCTAAGAATAAAAATAGGCTGCGCCGATGGTCACGCCTGACTTCCTCCCTTTTATCGGGAGGGTGGATGGTGGAGCGCGATTGCCCCGATCGCCGACCCGCCCTATATTCCGGAGCGCCCGAGGAGACGATGCGATGCCTGACACCGCGCCCGTTCCGCTGGATGTGATCCAGGGAAATTTGCAGACACAACTCGACGCCTCCGATCAAATGCTGGACGTAATCAGTACGCTGGCCAAACGGGCCGGAAACGATCGCGACGCCGGCGTTTCTCCGGAAATCAGGCCGGAACTGCAAAAACTGTTGACGATTTCGCGCAATCTTCGCCAGAGCGCCAATGGCGTGGTTCAGGCGGTGGTGACCAAGCTCGACGGGGCGGCCGAGTGACGGCGTGACGCGCCCACGGCGGGCGCCCCAGGGTCGCGGCGGGGTCCATGAAAGGGGGTCGTGATGGCCGACGACAAGCCGGATGCATTTCCCCAATTGGCGGCCAGGGCGGCCGCCTCCGACCGCAAGGCGATCGCAGTCAATCATGAAGTGGACGACCTGGGCGTTCGCGCCGCCGCCGACCGCCGCGCCGACTACATCCGCCTGGTTCTCGCCGTCGCGGTGATGCTCGTCTATCTGGGCTCGGTCGCCGCCGCCCTCTACTGGTTCGGGTCGAGAATTCCGCCATTGCCGGCGGACGGCAAGCCGCCCCTGACCCTCGATCCCTATTCGAGCGCACTCATCGACATTCTCAAGGTGCTGGTGCTTCCGGTCGTGACTCTGATGCTGGGCTTCTATTTCGGCACCGGCGCGGCGGCCAGATCGACCACGGCGAAGTAGGCGCATGGCCCAAACGGGCGTATCCGCCGGCGTGGTGATCGTCGGCGCGGGGCATGCCGGCGGCACGGCGGCGACTCTCCTGCGGCAATACGGCTACGCGGGGCCGGTCACCCTGATCGGCGAGGAACCGCTCGCGCCCTACCAGCGGCCGCCGCTCTCCAAGGCGTGGCTGAAGGGCGAGGTGGGGGCCGACACCCTGACCCTCAAGCCGGACGGCTTCTACGCCGAGGCGGGCGTCGACCTCGTGCTGGGCGCCCGGGTGGCGGAAATCGCGCGGTCCGGGCGGACGGTGAGCCTCGCCGACGGGCGATCGTTCGACTACGAGACCCTGATCCTGGCCACCGGAGCCCGCGCCCGCGCCCTGGATATACCCGGCGCCGACCTGGCCGGCGCCCTCACTCTGCGCTCGGCCGCCGACGCCGAGCATCTCAAGGCGGCGCTCGGCCCCGGCAAGCGGTTGGCGGTGATCGGCGGCGGCTATATCGGCCTGGAGGTCGCCGCCTCGGCGCGGGCCCTCGGCGCGACTGCGGTGGTTATCGAGCGCGAGCCGCGCATCCTGGCCCGGGTGGCCTGCGAGACCCTCTCGACCTTCTTCGCCGATTACCACCGCGCCCGCGGCGTCGCCTTCGAGGTCGGCGCCGTCGTCCAGGCGTTCGAGGGGCAGGACGGACATATCACGGGCGTACGGCTGGGCGACGGCCGTATCATCGCCTGCGACGCGGTGCTGATTGGCGTCGGCGCCCCGCCCAATGTCGAACTCGCCGCCGAGGCGGGCCTCGAGTGCGTCGGCGGGATCGTGGTCGATGAGCAGGCCCGCACCGCCGATCCGGACGTCTTCGCCATCGGCGACGCCACGCACCGTCCCCTGCCGCTCTACGGCCGGATGTTCCGCCTGGAAAGCGTCGCCAACGCCCTCGAGCAGGCCCGGCAGGCCGCCTCCGCCATGGTCGGCCGGCCCGCCCCGGCCCATGAGGTGACCTGGAATTGGTCCGACCAGTACGACCTGAAATATCAGTTCGCCGGCCTTCCCTTCGAGGTCGATGACGTAGTGGTGCGCGGCGACCCGGCCAGCGCGAAATTCGCCGTCTTCCACCTGAAGGGCGACCTCGTCCAGGCGGTCGAGGCGGTGAACGCGGGGGCCGAGTTCATGGGCGGGCGCCAGCTCATCGCCCAGCGTCGGCCGGTCTCGCGCGCCAGGCTTGCGGACGCCGCCGTTTCCATGAAAGAGGTCGCGGCCTGAAAGGAAGGCGCGCGGGGACCCGATGGCGAAGATAACCTACATCGAACACGGCGGCGCGGAGCACGTCATCGATGTGAAGAACGGCCTTTCGGTGATGGAAGGGGCGGTGAAGAACAACATCCCCGGCATCGACGCCGACTGCGGCGGCGCCTGCGCCTGCGCCACCTGCCACGTCTATGTGGACGAGGCTTGGCGCGGCAAGACCGGCACGCCCTCGGCCATGGAGGAGTCCATGCTGGACTTCGCCGAGAACGTCGAACCCAACTCGCGCCTCTCCTGCCAGATCCGAATCAGCGACGAGATCGACGGCCTGATCGTGCGCATGCCCGAAAGCCAGCACTAGAGCCTGTCTTGATCGGGCTCGATCAAACCGATCGAGAAAACAGGCTCTATCTTGAACATTGAGCGCTTTCTGATCGCAAAAGCAGTTCCCACTTTTGCGGAAAGCGCTCTAGGGGCGAATCAAAACAATTCCGGCCGCGCCTCGGGTGTCAAGCCGGCTTCCGGCAGGTGGCAGGTGAAGGCGGCGCCGGCTCCCGGCTCGCTCTCCAGGGCCACCCAGCCGCCATGCAGCTCCACCAGCGCCCTGACAAGCGCCAGACCCAGCCCCGGGCCGCCGCGATCCGACCCGCTGAAACGGTCGAAGATGTGGGCCTGAACGTGAAAGGGAATGCCGCGGCCGGTGTCCGCCACCTGCAGGCGGGCTTCTCCAGGCGCGCGGACCGCCGAAAGGGTGACCGTCCCAGCGGCCGGGGTATGGCGAAGGGCGTTCTCGGTCAGGCGGTCCAGGACCTCGGCCAGACGGCGGGGGTCGCCGCGGATCAGGCCCGCACCCCCGTCGCCGGTCACGATCACGGTCACGCCCGCCGCCTTCGCCGCCGCCTCCCACCGTTCGCCGGCCGCGCCCAGCAGGGCGCCGACGTCCACGTCCTCGATCTCCAGGACCATCTCGCCCGCGTCGATTTCGGCCATGGTGAGAATATTGTCGATCGACCGCGCCAATTGGCTGGCCGCCGCGCGCACCGCCGCGACATACCCCCGTTCCCGATCGGTCAGCCCCTTCGCGCCTCCTTCCAGCAGTTCGGCGTAGCCGGCGATGGTGGTCAGCGGCGTGCGCAATTCATAGGAGACGCTGCCGACGAATTCGCGCTTCAGGCGTTCGGCGGCGGCCAGAGCGGTTTCGCGATCGCGTAAGGCGCCTTCCAGGCGGCGGGTGTCGGTGACATCGGCGAACGAGACCAGCGTCGCGCCATCCGGCAGCGGCCTGGACTGATAGGCGACGACGCGGCGCTCTGCGGTGGTGATTTCACCGATGGCCGGCGCCCGCGCTCGCGGGTCGGGATCGGTGATCCGGCCCTTCACATCCCGCCAGAATTGGCGATCATGCAGACGTGGCACGCAGAGTTCGACCACGCCGTCGAAATCGGCCGCTCGGACCAAGTGTTCGGAACTGACACCCCAGAACCGTTCGAACGCCTCATTGTGCAGCTTGAGCCGGGCGTCGGCCCCGAACACCGCCACCGCGTCGGTGAGTTTATCCAAGGTGGCCCGCTGCACCTGGATCAGATGATTGAATTGGCTCTTCAGCCGAATTTCCTGGGTCAGGTCGGAAAAGATCATGGTCAAGCCGGCGCCGGGATGGGGAAGGCCTAGGACCCGCAGGGTGCGCTCGCTGGGCAGCCGCCAGGTGATTTCGGGTGAGGGGGTTATTTGTTCGTGGCGGCCCAGTTCCTCGGACTTGAAGCGCGCGTAGTCCGCCGTCTCCGGCAGCAGGCGGCGTTGCCGGAGGCGATCCAACACTTCGCCGTGGGTCGGGCCGTCGGCCAGCCATGCCGGTTCCAGTTCCCACAGCGCGGCGAAGGCGGGGTTGTGGAAAATCAACCGCTGGTCGGCGCCGAATTGGGCCACCGCGTCGCCGATCTGGCCGAGGATAAGTTCGTGGGCGGCCAACTGGCGGCGCAGCGACTGGGCGGCCGCCTCAGTCTCCGTGATGTCCAGCGCCCACATCGAGACCAAGCCGTTCTCCAGCGGTCGCGCCTGGATGCGCAAGGCGCGCCGCCCCCAGGGGAGGGTCACCCAGCGCAGCGCCTCTCGCCGCGCGCTTCGCGCCGCTGCCTCGCGGGCCAGGGCGTCCACGCCGCCATCCAGGCTCGCCCCCCGCCCCCTTGCTTCCTCCAAACTTTTCGCCGCCACCGCGTCGAGCCAGGCCCGGTTGGCCCACACCGGCGAACCGTCGGCGTCGACGACCCAGGCCGGATCCATATTGGCATCGATGAGGGCGGCCAGGCGCTCGGCGGTCGGCGGGCCCGCCCGCTCGCGGCCGGCGAGGCCGAGCCGCAGCCACGCCGAGGCGCCGGCCGCCCGCCCCTCCACCAACATCGGGCCGCCCGCGCCGCGCGCCTCGAAAGCGCAAGCTTCCCCTTTGGTGAACAGGGCCTCCAGCCGCCCGGCTGGTTCACCGGGCAACCCGGTCAGGGCCTCGACGACGGCTTGCGGATCGGCGCGGGCAACGCCGAGGGCCCGGGCGCAGGCCGCCAGTGTGTCGCGCCCGCCGATCAGGGCGGCGCGGCCCTCGTTGATGAGGATGAGCGCGGCGTCGAACGCCTCGGTGGCCGACTCGAAGGCGTCGCCGAGCCGCTCCAACGCTTCCCGGCGCTTCGCCGCCCCATGGCGGTAAAGCGCCCGCGCCAGCCCCAGGCCGAGCGCCGCGCTGACCAGGCCCACGAATACGGCAAGGAAGAAGGCAGGCGGACTCATTCACGGAAGGCCCGAATCAGAGGTGCCCGGGAAAGTTAGCAGCGAAGCCTTCAGGATTGGGCTCCATGATCGACGGCGAACATGACGAGGCCGCCATGACCGACTGGACCGACGCCGCCGCGCCTTCCTTGGATGACCTCGCCGCCCTGGCGCGGGCGGCCTTCGACGCCCTGCCGGCGGCCGTGCGCGCGGCGACCGGCGAGGTGGTGTTCCGCATCGACGATTTCGCGTCCGACGAGGTTCTCGCCGAACTTGGCATCGAGGACCCCTTCGAACTGAGCGGCCTTTATCAGGGGATCGACCGCATCCATCGCTCGGTGCTTGATCCCTCGCCCGAAGTCTCCCGTGTGTTTCTGTACCGTCGGCCGATCCTCGACGAATGGGCGGAACGGGGCGATGTCACCTTGGGCGATCTGGTGGCCCACGTCCTTATCCACGAGATTGGCCACCACATGGGCCTTTCGGACGCCGACATCGAAACCATCGAGGCAGGGGACGCCTGAGGCCCCTAGCCGGGCGGCGGCAAATCATGCCACGTTTCCCGGTGAAACAAACCGATGGGGAGGTCAAAGTCCATGGAACACTACAAATCCGTCGCGCTCGTCACGCTGCTGGCGCTGCTGCTCTATTTCGTCATGGGTTTTCGGGTAGGGCGCGGGCGGAGCAAATTTGGCGTAGAGGCCCCGGCGGTGACCGGCCACCCCGATTTCGAGCGGCTTTATCGCGTGCAGGCCAACACCCTCGAATGGCTGCCGTCGTTCGTGGTTTCCCTGTGGTTGTTCGCCCTCTATTGGGACGAGAAGGCAGCCGCCTTGATCGGCTTGGTGTGGATCGCCGGCCGCATCCTCTACATGGTCAGCTATTCGAAACTGGCCAGCTCGCGCGGCCCGGGCTTCGGCATCCAGGCCCTGGCGGTCGGCGTCCTGCTGTTCGGCGCCTTGGGCCGCATCATCTACCTGATCGCCATCGGGGGAGGGGCGGTCCAAGTATGAAGCGGCGCCTGTCAGCAGCTTCGGCGTCTGGCTGATAACACTCTGAATTTACCGAATATTCCCTATTGCCGCGGCAGCGATTCTCGTCCTAGGCGAGAATCCGAACGGCGGAGGGCTTGATGGCGGAAGGCGACCTTGGGCGGCAACTGCGCGGCGAGCGGCTGACCACCGCGGAGGTGCTTTATTACCTGCCCGACCATCCGGCCCTTCTGGAACGCTTCCTGTGGCAGACCCTGGATTTCTCGCCGGATTATCCGCGCGTCCGCCGCTTCCTCGATTTCTGGCGCCGGGAGATCGACGCCGTCATCCATTCGGTGACGCTCTCGGCGGCCGGATTGATGGCGCCGCCGCGACTCGACATCGTCCATCGGGTCGGGATGCTTCATTGACTCTTTACGCGCCGTGGTTCGGCGTGAGAGCATTGCCTCCGACGACCGAGGTTCCGCCAGGGCGGGACGCCGTGGGAAGGGGATTGAGCCATCATGAAGACCACCACCGCCGTCCTTGCCGCGGTCCTCGCCCTGGCCGGGGGTCTTGGCGGATGCGAGACAGCCACCCCCTACCAGCCCCTGGAAAAGGGCAGCGCGGTTTCGGGCGGCTTCACTGATCAGCGCCTCGACGCCGACCACTTCCGCGTCACCTTCCGCGGCAATGCCCTGACCTCGCGCGAAACAGTGGAAACCTACCTGCTCTATCGCGCCGCCGAACTCACCCTCGCCCAGGGCTTCGACTGGTTCGAGACGGCGGACAGGCATACCGCCCGCGACAAGCGCACCTACGTCGATCCGGATCCCTTCTACGGCCCCGGCTACGCCTGGGGTTACTGGCGCCCCGATTGGCGGTATTTCGGCGGCGGTTTTGGCTGGCGCGGCTGGGGCCCGTTCTGGGGCGACCCGTTCTGGGCCAGCGGCGTCCAGGTTCAGACGGTGCAGAAATTCGAGGCCAGCGCCGAAATCTTCATGGGACATGGGCCCAAGCCCGAGGCCGCCGCGCGGGTCTTCGACGCCCGCGCCGTGGTAGCCAACCTGGGTGCGACGATCCAGCGTCCGGCTCCCAAATCCTAGGGCGATCTCGAGCCAGGTGTCTTCTCGCCACCATCCCATCGGACGCGCCGCCCCCGTCGGGCCCGCCCTTTGCGCCGCGCTGCTCTGCGCCCTGCTCCTTTGCGCGGCCGGTCGCGCGCCCGCCGAGACGGCCGCCCTGCCGGGCATCGAAGCCCGCCATGGCGATTTTGTCATTCCGGACTTCCATTTCGCCTCGGGCGAGCGGCTGGCGCAACTGAGGCTGCACTACATGACTCTAGGCGCGCCCCGGCGGGACGCCACCGGCGCGGTGACCAACGCGGTGCTGATCCTGCACGGCACCGGCGGCTCGGGGAAACAGTTCCTGGCCGCGCAATTCGCCGGCCAACTCTTCGGGCCGGGCCAGCCCCTGGATACCCATCGCTACTACATCATCCTGCCCGACGACATCGGCCACGGCGCCTCCTCCAAGCCCAGCGATGGCGCCCGGATGGCCTTTCCCCGCTACGGCTACGCCGACATGGTCGAGGCCGAGCACGCCCTGGTCACCCAAGGCCTGGGCGTGGCGCACCTGCGGTTGATCATGGGAACGTCCATGGGCTGCATGCATGCCTTCCTGTGGGGCGAGCGGTGGCCAGAGGGCATGGACGCCCTCATGCCGCTCGCCTGCCTGCCGGTGGCCATCGCCGGTCGCAACCGCCTGTGGCGCTCGATGATCGTCGAGGCCATCAGGAGCGATCCGGCGTGGCGGGGCGGGGCCTACGTCGTCGAACCGCGCGAGGGCCTCAGCGCCGCCGCCGACATCCTGGCCATCGCCGGCGGCGCTCCGGCCCAGATGCAAAAGGCCATGCCCACCGCCGCCGATTCAGACGCTTATCTGAAAGCCTATCTGGCCCGCGCCTTGCCTGGCCTCGACGCCAACGACCTGATCTATCAGGTGGAATCCTCGCGCGACTACGACCCCTCGGCCGACCTCGGCAAAATCGCGGCGCCGGTGATGTGGATCAATTCCGCCGACGACTTCATCAATCCGCCCGAATTGGGCATCGCCGAGCGCGAGGCTCGCGGGTTACCGCGTGGTCGCTTCGTCCTGCTGCCGATCAGCGCGGCCACCCACGGCCACGGCACCCACACCTGGGCGGCGGCTTGGAAGGCGTATCTGGCGGAGTTGCTGCGACAATCGGAGCGGGGGGGGCCGGGCCGCAAACCCCCCCAGACGGAGAGAAGCCCCCCCCCCCCCTTTTTCCCCCGACCAACCCACCGGTCTCTCCCTCCC
>JBPCMA010000187.1:0-2745 GCA_051002715.1 Caulobacteraceae bacterium | reverse complement strand
TCTGCACGATGAGGGCCATCATCAGATGGCTGTTGAAGAAACCGGTGAGGCTCATCCACTCCTCGGAGATGCGCGCCACGATTTTCGAATAGGTCAGGGCGGAAAGGCCCAGGCCGCCGTATCGCGGCTCGATGAGGGCGCCGTAGAGGCCCATCTCGCACATGTCGGCGACCAGTTCGCGCGGGTATTCGTCGGCCTCCTCCAGGGCGGCGGCAACCGGCGCGACCTTGCGGGCCAGCCAGCGGTCGATGGAGTCCATCAAGGCCCTCTCGTCGGCCTCGCTGACGGAGGGGGGCGGCGCCATCCCCTAGCGCCAGTCGCCGCCCAGGTGGCCCGAGCCGCCCGGCGCCAGCAGCCCCTGTCCCGGCACGTGGTTGATCTCCAGGCGAATCCCGTCGGGATCCTCGAACAGCACCGAATAATAGCCGGGGGCCCATTCGTCGTCCTTGGGCGGATGGACGATCGCCGCCCCGATCGAGACCAAAAAGGCGTGCGCCTCGTCGACCTCCTCGCGCTCGCGAACCCGGAAACAGACGTGATGCAGGCCCGGCCGGCTCTGTTCGAAACGCTCGCCGGCGTGTTCGCGGGAAGCGGCGCGAATGCCAAAGCCGGTGCGCCCGCCGACGCAGTAGTAGGTGCCGGCCGCGTCCATCACCGGCTTGAGGCCCAGGAACGGCAGGAGCTGGCGATAGAAGGCCCGCGCCCGGTCGAAATCACCGGCGGTGAGAAAGACATGGGCGACGCCGTTGATCTCCATGCCGGGCCTTTCAGGTGTCGCCCCGCACGTCCACCGGGGCCGGATTGTCCGCCCCGCCGACCAGGCGATAGACGATTCCGGCCAGGATGGCGCCCACGAACGGGGCGGTCCAGAACAGCCAGAGCTGCCGGATCGCCCAGCCGCCCTCGAACAGGGCCGGCCCCAGGCTGCGGGCCGGATTGACCGAGGTGTTGGTGACCGGAATGCTGATCAGGTGGATCAGGGTGAGGCAAAGGCCGATGGCGATCGGGGCGAAACCCTTGGGGGCGTTGCCGTGGGTCGAGCCCAGAATCACGAACAGGAAGCCGAAGGTCATGACCACCTCGGTGACCGCGCAGGCCGCCAGGCTGTAGCCGCCCGGCGAATGGTCGCCGTAGCCGTTGGCCGCGAACCCGCCGGCCATATCGAAGCCGGCGTGGCCGTTGGCGATCACATAGAGGATGCCCGCGCCGGCGACGGCGCCCAGCACCTGGGCCACGATATAGGGAACCACGTCGCGGATCGGGAAGCGGTCGCCGGCATAGAGGCCGATGGTCACCGCCGGGTTGAAATGCGCCCCGGAGACGTGGCCGACCGCATAGGCCATGGTCAGCACCGTCAGGCCAAAGGCCAGCGCCACCCCGGCGAAGCCGATGCCGAGATTCGGATAGGCGGCGGCGAGCACCGCCGCGCCGCAGCCGCCCAGCACCAGCCACAGGGTGCCGATGAACTCCGCCGCGAGACGTTGACTCATGCGCATGACAAAATCCCCCCTGGAGTTGGTCGAATGGACAAGCGCGAGCTTGGCACGAAGTTTCTGCGCGCGAAAGAGCCGCTTTCGCGCGCCCGCCGAGCCTTTGCGATCGGCCCTTAAGCGCGTCATAAGGCGCGGACATCGCACGGAGATACTTAATGGCCCTCGACGCCGGCGAAACCGCCCAGACCTTCCGCTGGGACGATCCCCTCGACCTGGCGTCCCGCCTCACCGAGGATGAGCGGATGATCGGCGAGGCGGCGCGCGCCTACGCCCGCGAGAAACTGCTCCCCCGCGTGGTGAGCGCCTATGCGCAGGAACGCTTCGACCGCGAGATCATGACCGAGATGGGGGCGCTCGGCTTTCTGGGCGCCACCCTGCCGGAGGCTTACGGCGGGGCCGGGGTCAACCATGTCGCCTATGGCCTGATCGCGCGGGAGATCGAGGCGATCGACAGCGGCTATCGCTCGGCGATGAGCGTTCAGTCGTCCCTGGTCATGTATCCGATCTTCGCCTTCGGCTCGGAGGACCAGCGTCGCCGCTGGCTGCCACCCATGGCCAGGGGCGAGATCGTCGGCTGTTTCGGGCTCACCGAGGCGGACGGCGGCTCCGATCCCGCCTCCATGCGCACCGTGGCCAAGCCGGCGGACGGCGGCTTCGTGCTCAACGGAGCCAAGATGTGGATCACCAACGCCCCGATCGCCGACGTGGCCCTGGTGTGGGCCAAGCTGGAGGGGGCGATCCGCGGCTTCCTGGTCGAGCGCGGGGCGGAGGGCTTCGCGACGCCCCGGATCGAAAACAAGCTCTCCCTGCGCGCCTCGGTCACCGGTGAGATCTCCCTCTCCGACGTGTTCGTGCCGCAAGACGCCCTGTTGCCGGACGTGAGCGGCCTGCGCGGCCCCTTCTCGTGCCTGAACAAGGCGCGCTACGGCATCGCCTGGGGAGCCATGGGAGCGGCCGAGTTCTGCCTGCACGCCTGCCGCGACTACGTGGCCGGCCGCCAGGTGTTCGGCCGGCCATTGGGCGCGCGCCAGCTGGTGCAGAAGAAGCTCGCCGACATGATGACCGAGATCGCGCTCGGCTACGAGGGCGCCCTGGCCCTGGGGCGGCTGATCGACAAGGGGGCCTGGGTTCCCGAGGCGATCAGCCTGATGAAACGCAACAACTGCGGCAAGGCGTTGGAAATCGCCCGCGTCGCGCGCGACATGCACGGCGGCAACGGCATCGCCGGCGAATACCACGTCATGCGCCACGC
>JBPCMA010000186.1:0-21654 GCA_051002715.1 Caulobacteraceae bacterium | reverse complement strand
ACTCACCCGTCCGCCACTAACCCCGAAGGGTCCGTTCGACTTGCATGTATTAGGCCTGCCGCCAGCGTTCGCTCTGAGCCAGGATCAAACTCTCAGGTTGAGTTGACGTTCTGACTTCCGTTTTCGTTCCCTTTGGGGGAACGAGCGTAGTCTGCGTGGTCTATTGACGAGTTCCCAAAACCATTCGCCCAAGGCTTTCGCCCAGGCCGGATGGCCATGGTATGTCTTCAAGAGACCGCATTCTGGTCAGCGTCGATAGACGGCCATGGTTAGTGACCGTCGCCAGGACGCCGCCGCCTGCGTTTCTCTTTCCAAATCAACGATGTCAAAGACCCATCCGGCGAACAGCCGAATCCGCCGATGACGCCCGGCGGCGGCGAGGAGGGCGTCTCTATCCGCGCCCCGGCGGACTGTCAATCGCGATGCGCGCCCATCCAGACGCCGCCTGAATCCAGAGCGCAAAGACCGGCCTGGGCCGCCGGGGGCATGCCCTATCGGTCCGTCGCGATTCGACTGAAGACGCGGAACGTATGCCGCGCGAGCGGGAAAATCAAGCGCTAATCGGCGCGCCGCCCCGACGAGGCAAGGACGCCCACCCCTTACCCCGCCGAGATATAGGCCCTGAGCCCCTCCGCCTCGGCCACCGTTTCGGCGATCTTGGTCTTCACCAAGTCGCCGATGGAGATGATGCCGACCAGGCGGTGGTCGACGCACACCGGCAGGTGGCGGACGCGGCGGTCGGTCATGCGGCCCAGCAGGGAGTCCACCGTCTCGGCCGGCTCGGCGAAGATCACCTCGCGGGTCATGCAGGCGCTGACCGGGCGGGCGAGGCCGTCCGCCCCGGTTTCCGCCACGATGCGCACGACGTCGCGCTCCGAGACGATGCCGACCACGTCGCGATCGCCGTCCACCACCACAATGGCCCGACCCGGCGCTCGGCGAGCATGGCGGCGATGGCGGCGACCGTGTCGCCCGGCGCGGCGGTGAACACCAGGTCGCCCTTGTCCTTCAGCACCTGGGATACGAGCATGGCTTCCTCCCTGATCCGTCGAGAGGGGCCAGCGTCCGCCCAAACCGGCGGCCAATCAAGGCGCTATTGCGTGATCGCCGCGTGAACGCCCGCCGCCCGGGCGGCCGGCCCGATCAAGATGAGGCCGGCGAGGTAGCCGAAGATGTGCGCCTCCCAGGCCACCGGCATACCGGCTGTCCCCGGGGTCAGGCCCGAGAGGCCGAGGACGGCGTTGACCGCGATCCAGGCCGCCGTCATCGCCAGCACCGTCCGACCGCTGATCGGCCCCAGGCGCCCTCTCCCCTCGATCAGCCGAGCCGCCGCGCCGAGCAGGCCCGAGGCGGCGCCCGAGGCGCCCACCAAGGCCCAGCCCCCCCGCGCCCCGTCCACGGCGTCCAGGACGCCGGCATAGGCCAGGGCGGCGAGGATGCCGCAAACCAAGAAGAAGGCGAAGAACACCGCCGCGCCGCGCCCGCCGCTTCCCAGGTACCGTGCCAACGGAACCCCAAAGGCCAGGGTGAAGGCGGCGTTCATCGCCACGTGCGCCCAGCTGGCGTGGACGAAGAGATAGGTGACGAGGCCGCTCCACCGCCCGTCCTCCAAGGCTTCACCGGTCAGGGCGAAGCGATCCACGCCGACACCGGCCACGAGGCGGGCGGCATGAGCGGCGAGGAGGGCGCCGATCAGGGTCAGGACCGGCCAGGGCGCGTTGAAGGCCGGTTCGCGGATTGGCTGGCTCGTCTCGCCCGGTGGTGTGTTCGCCTTCAAGGGGCGCTCGCCGCGTCCAGTTCGGCCACGGCCTCGGCGTCCAGCTTCAGGTCGGCGGCGGCGAGCAGTTCGCCAAGCTGCGCCACGCTGGTGGCGCTGGCGATGGGGGCGGTGACCTTGGCCATCAGCCAGGCCAGGGCGACCTGGGCCGGCGTGGCGGTGAGCCGCGCGCCCACCGCGTCGAGGTCGGCAAGGATGCGCCGGCCGCGCTCGGTGAGGTATTTCTTCGCGCCGCGCCCGCGCGGACTTTGAGCGAGATCGGCCTCGGAGCGGTATTTGCCGGTGAGAAAGCCGCTGGCCAGGCCGTAGTAGGGGATGACGGCGATACCCTCGGCCGCGCAGGCCGCCGCCAATTCGCCCTCGAACGCCACGCGGTCGTAGAGATTGTAGAGCGGCTGCAGGGTCTCGTAGCGCGGCCAGCCATTCTTTTCGGCCAGGGCATTGGCCGAGATCAGGCGCGCGGCGTCGAAGTTGGAGGCGCCGATCGCCCGCACCTTGCCGGCGCTGACCAGAGAGGCGAAGGCTTCGCCGGTCTCCTCCTGGGGCGTGTCGAGGTCGTCCCGATGGGCCTGGTAAAGGTCGATGTGGTCGGTCCGGAGCCGGGTCAGGGAATCCTCGACCGCTTTCTTCATCCACTTCGCCGACAAGCCCTTGCGATCCTCGGCCATCTCCATGCCGAACTTGGTGGCGATGACCACCTTGTCCCGCTTGCCCGACGCCTTGAGCCACGCCCCGATCACCCTCTCCGAGGCGCCGGCCCCGGCCGGCGACCAGCGCGAATAGACATCGGCCGTGTCGATGGCATTGAAGCCGGCGTCGACGAAGGCGTCGAGGATGGAAAACGACGTCGCCTCGTCCGCCGTCCAGCCGAACACGTTGCCCCCCAGGACGAGGGGCGCGATGGCGATGTCCGAGCGGCCGAGTTTACGCGTTTCCATGGCTTTAACTCCTCATGCGGTGGCCGCGGCGGTGTGGTCGCCGAATACCGGAACGTCCAGCGGCGCGGGTGGCGCTTTTCCCAGGATCATGTCGGCCGCCTTCTCGGCGATCATGATGGTGGGGGCGTTGGTGTTGCCGCCGATAAGGGTCGGCATCACCGAGGCGTCGACGACGCGCAGGCCCTCAAGGCCCATGACCTTCAGCGACGCATCCACCACCGCCTGACCGTCGCCCGCCACGCCCATGCGGCAGGTTCCCACGGGGTGATAGATGGTCTCGGCGGCGCGGCGAATCCAGGCGTCGATTTGGGCGTCGCTCCGGACCCCCTCCCCCGGCTCGATCTCGCCGCCGCGGATGGCGCTCAGGGCGTTCTGGGCGGCCACCTCGCGCACGATGGCGACGCCGGCGCGCAAGGCGCGGCGATCCTCCTCGGTGGCCAGATAGCCGGCGAAGATCATCGGGTCGTCGAAGGGGTCGGGCGTGCGCAGGGCCACCCGGCCGCGGCTCTCGGGGCGAAGCTGGCAGACGTGGAGGGAAAAGCCGTCCTTCTCCGCCGCCTGCTTGCCATGGTCTTTCATGATCGCCAGCACACAGTGGAGCTGCAGGTCGGGACGGTCGAGGTCCGGGCGCGACTTGAGGAAGGCGCCCGCCTCGAGGAAGTTCTGCCGTCCAGGGCCGGCGCCGGCCAGCAGGTAAGAAAGGCCGGTCGCCAGACGGTTCAGCCCCTTGTTGTAACCATAGGCGGTCTTCGCGCCGGGCGTCTCCCAGGAGAGGATGACGTCCAGGTGGTCCTGCAGATTGGCGCCGACGCCGGCCAGCGAGTGCGCGGGCGTCACGCCGCCCGAGGTGAGATCGTCCGGGTCGCCGACCCCGGAAAGCTGCAATATGTGCGGCGACTGGACCGCCCCGGCGCACAGCAACACTTCGACGTCGGCGCGGGCCTGCCGCGTCTGGCCGCCCTGGACGTATTCCACTCCGACCGCGCGCGTCCCTTCGAAGTGGATGCGGGTGGTGCGCGCGCCGATCTCGGCGGCGAGGTTGGGCCGGCCGAGAGCCGGTCGCAGGTAGGCGGCCGCCGCGCTCCACCGCCGGCCGTTCTTGATGTTCAGTTGATAAGGGCCAAAGCCTTCCTGGCGGTATCCGTTGAAATCGGCGGTGAGAGGGTGGCCGCCCTCCGCCCCGGCGGCGATGAAAGCGGCATAGACTGGGCTTCTGGAGGCCGCCCTGGAGATATGCAGCGGCCCTTCGCCGCCATGGTAGGCGTCGCCGCCGCCCTCCAGCGCCTCGGCTCGCTTGAAATAGGGCAGGACATCGGCCCAGCCCCAGCCGGCCAGGCCCATCTGGCGCCACAGGTCATAGTCGCGGGGATGGCCGCGGATGTAGATCATGCCGTTGATCGAGGACGATCCACCCCAGCCGCGGCCCCTCGGCCACCACAGCCGGCGGCCATCCAGATGCGGCTCCGGCTCGGTCCAGAAACCCCAGTTGTAGTCGCCCTTGGCGGCGATCAGCGCCCCCACCCCGGCCGGCATCCGGACCAGGAGGGAGTTGTCCTTCTTGCCCGCTTCCAGCAGCAGAACCCTGATCGCCGGGTCGGCGGTGAGCCGGTTCGCCAAAACGCAGCCGGCCGAACCGGCCCCGATGACGATGTAGTCCCAGCGATCGAGCGCCATGCGCGCCGCGCCTCCCCTTCAAAAATGTCGCTTAGGCGGCCCGCCGCCGTCCCGGCAGGCGCCGCGCGATCGTCCGCCACGCCTGGCCGCTCTCGTGCAAGCCTAGCAACCGGGCCGCCACAAAGTAAGTGGCGACGCCCAATCCCACCGCGGCGGCGAGCCCGAAGGCGCGGAGCAGCCGCGCGGCGACCAAGCTCTCTGCGAGGTGGTTGATCCCCCAGGCGGCCAGTCCGCAAAGCCCGGCCGCCACTGCGCATTTGAGTAGGAACACTGCCCACTCGCGACCCGCGCCGATCTCCACCCGCCTGCGCAGAGCGGCGGCCAGTTGGGCGACGTTGACCAGGGCCACCACGGAGGTGGTCAGGGCCAAACCCGCGTGACCCAGGTGAAGAATCTCGAATCCGATCAAGTTCAGAACCAGATTGACCGCGATGCCGATCAGGCTGATCCGCAAGGGGGTGCGCGGCGCCCCCAGCGCATAGAAGCAGGGCACCAGCACCTTGATCGCCGCGTAGCCGGCCAGGCCCACCGCATAGGCCTGAAGGGCCAAGGCGGTCTCGTCGGTGTCGTGCGCGCTGAACCGGCCGTGCTGATAGATCAGGCCGATGATCGGGTGGGCGAGAACCGCCAAGCCCGCCGCCGCCGGTAGGGCCAGAAACCAGGCCAGGCGAAGTGAATCGCGCGCCGTTTCGCCAAACCCCTTCAGGTCGCCGCGCACGAAGGCGCGGGTCACCGCTGGCAGGGTCGCGGTGGCCAGCGACACGCCGAACAGGCCAATGGGAAACTGCATCAGGCGAAAGGCGCAGGCCAGCCAAGACTGGCCGCCGTTGATCTGCGAAGCGAAGAGGCCGTTGACCAGCACGTTCACCTGCACCGCCGCCCCGGCGATGACGCTCGGCCACATCAGAGCCCATAGCTCGCCGAGCCTCGGATCGCGCAGATTGAGCCGCCAGCGGAAGCGGAAGCCCAGGCGCCACAGCGAGGGAAGCTGGACGGCCAGTTGCGCCAACCCGCCGAGCAAAACCCCCAGGCACACGCCGTAGAGGGCGCGCTGATCGAACACGGGATGGGGCCAATCGGCCCGGGCGCCGGCGTCGAAGGCGAAGGCCAGCCCCACCCCGGCGATGATTGACACGATGTTGAACACCGTTGAGGCGGAAGCCGGCACGCCGAACACGAAGCGGGCGTTGAGCATCCCCATCACCGCGGCGGCGAGCGAAACGAAGAGGATAAAGGGAAAGAGAATACGGGTGAGCTGGACGGCCAGCTCGAACTTGCCGGGCACATTGTGGAAGCCGAAATTGGTCACCTCGACCAAGGCCGGCGCGAAGGCGACCGCGACGACGCACAATATCCCCATCAGGAAGATCATGGCGGTGAGGATCAGGCTGGCCAGCTCCCAGGCGCTCGCCTCCCCCTCCTTATCCCAGGCGCGGGTGAACAGGGTGGTGAAGGAAATCGAGAGGGCGCCCTCGGCGAAGAGATCGCGCAGTAGGTTGGGGATGCGGAAGGCGGCGATGTAGACATCAAGCAGCTTGCCCGCCCCGAACATGGCGGCGAACACGATTTCCCGCGCCAGGCCGAACAGGCGGGAGGCGACCACCGCGACGCCCACGATGCCGGCGGCGCGGCGGGTGCTGGGCTCGGAGGCCGAAGCGCTCATCCCCCCGTTCTGGCGAGGTTCGCGAGGCGCGGCAATGGCCTGGAGAGCGAACGTCCCGTCCGCCAGCGCTTGCCGCGGGCGGGGCGCCCGCGCTCCGGACGTCGCCGCGCGGCGGCTAGACCGCGGTCAACCCCGCCTTGAAGCGCTTCCAATTGTCGACGTAGTGCAGCGCCCCGGCCGCCAAGGCCGCCGCTTGCTCGGGCGTCAGGGTTCTGACCACCCGCCCGGGCGCGCCCAGGACCACGGAGCAGTCGGCGATCTCCTTGCCTTCGGTGATCAGGGCGCCGGCCCCGATCAGGCAGCCGCGGCCGATCCTGGCGCCGTTAAGGACGATCGCGCCGATGCCGATGAGCGAATTGTCGCCGATCGTGCATCCATGCATCATCACCATGTGGCCGACGGTGACGTTGTCGCCAATGGTCAGGGGCTCTCCCAGGTCGGTGTGAAGGACGCAGTTGTCCTGGATGTTGGAGTTTTCACCCACTTGAATAGGATCGTTGTCGCCGCGTAGGACCGCGCCGAACCAGACGCTGGCGTTTTTCTTGAGGATTACGTTGCCGACCACGACGGCCGTGGGCGCTATCCAGTATTGGCCGTCCATAGGCCTTACCGGCGCCCGGCCGTCCAATCTATAGACGCTCATCCACATACCCCCTATTCTTGCCAAGAACCGCTTGATTAACCCCTCATAAACCAGGTTAGGATCAGTGTCGTCGGGCGATTCGAGGGGGCGGCCCTCTCTCGTCGCATCCCTCCGCGGGCGTCCCGCTCGCGGGCTCCTCGTGAACGGAGAGCCGGGTGTCGCGTAGCTTGTCTGGTCGGCCAGCCGGCCTTCCAAATCCGCATGATTTTTAGGGGCGCGTCATACCGGCGGCGCCCTTTTTCTTTGGCCACCACGGAGGCTTTCGATGACCAAGCGAGCCCTGAAGCGATTTGTGCGGGAAGGCGCGTGCGATGAGCGGCAATTCGCTGACGACCGGCGCCCCCAGGATCGCCCGTGGGACGCCAAGGTCCGGCGCCTGCCCACCGGGCGCGGCTGGACGCCCATGCCGCACAACGACGATCGCGAGCAGGGCTATCTGAAGACCATAAAGCCGCGCTCTGGCGGTCAGGAACGGCTGATCGAGGCCATCGACGCCCACGCCCTCGTCCTCGCCCTGGGCCCGGCCGGCAGCGGCAAGACGTATCTGGCCATCGCCAAGGCGGTGGAGGCCTTGGAATCGGGCAAGGTCGAGCGCATCGTCCTCTCCCGCCCCGCCGTGGAGGCCGGCGAATCGCTGGGCTACCTGCCCGGCGAACTGGAGGAGAAGCTGGCCCCCTACCTTCGGCCGCTCTACGACGCCCTCTCCGACCGCCTGTGCATGAAGCGGGTGCGCGGCCTGATCGTCGAGGGGGCCATCGAGATCGCCCCGGTGGGCTTCATGCGCGGGCGCACCCTCAACAACGCCTTCGTGGTGATCGACGAGGCGCAGAACTGCACCTATGTCCAGCTCAAGATGCTGCTCACCCGCCTGGGCTGGAACTCGACCATGGTGGTCACCGGCGATCCGGGCCAGTCCGATCTGCTGCCGGAACTGTCGGGCCTGAGCTCGGCGGCCGAGCGGCTGGAAGTGCTGCCGGGCGTCGCGGTGGTGCGCCTCGGCGACGGAGACATCGTGCGTCACCCATTGGTGGCCGATATGCTGAGCGTCCTGTAGCCGGGGCGGCCCGGACGCCCTAAAGGTGATCGGCATGGCCTGGAGGGCGGCATGACTGGGTGGACGGTTTTCGGCGCGGCGGCGGCGAGCTTGGCGCTGGCCGGCTGCGTCACCCCCACCCATGTGGAAAACGCCGCCCTGACCATGCCGTGGCCCAGGGCGCCGGGGGCCGAACTGGCCGCCTTCGCGCCGCCGCACGACGACTACCCTTCAGTGGGCGGCGATATTCTCAAGGGCGCCTCGCCGGCCGACCGGGCCGCCGCCAGAGCCGCCGCCGAACACCCCCTGATCACTCCCGTCAAACCCTGACATCTCCGGCCGGCGCATGAAGCCCGAGGCGGTGCAGGTCGTGGCGCGCGGGCCGCGCGAGGCGGCCTGGGCGGCCGACGCGGCCGTCGGGGTCGACCCGGCGCTGGAGGCGCTCGCCTGGTCGATCATCGAGGAGGACGCGGCCAACGGGCTGTGGCGCATCGACGCCTTTCCGGCTTCGGCGGGAGAGGTCACGCGCCTCGCCGGCCTCCTCGCCGGCCACCCGAAACTCCGGACGACGACCCGCAAGCTCGCCGACGCCGACTGGCTGGCCATGGCGCTTTCGGGCCTGCCGCCAGTGCGCGCGGGACGGTTTTTCGTCTATGGGATTCACGATCGCGGACGCGTTCCGGTGGGCGCTGTGGCCCTGCGCATCGAGGCCGGAGCGGCGTTCGGCACCGGCCATCACGGCACCACCGTGGGCTGCCTGATCGCCTACGACGCCCTCGTCAAGCGCCGGCGTTTCGAGCGGGCGCTAGACGTCGGCGCGGGGACCGGCCTCCTGGCCATCGCCGCCGCCCGCACGGGCGCGAAGGTCGCCGTCGGGACGGACATCGACCCGGTCTCGGTGCGTATCGCCAACGATAACGCCCGCGCGAACCGCGCCGCCGCCCGTTTCGTCCGCGCCGACGGTCTTGCCCATCGGCTTATCGCCCAGAACGCACCCTACGACTTGGTGTTCGCCAACATCCTGGCCCGGCCGCTGATCTCGCTGGCCCAGGACATCCGCCGCGCCCTGGCGCCGGGCGGGACGGCCATTTTGTCGGGCCTCCTGCGAGTCCAGGCCCGCGCCGTCCTGGCCGCCTATGTGGCGCGCGGCTTTCGCCTGGAGCGGCGGCTCCATCGCGACGCCTGGGCGACGCTGGTGCTGCGGCGCCGCTGAGGTCAGGCGCCGGCGGTCAGAATCCGCGCCAGCCGCCGGTCGGGCGCCGGGCCGAATGGGTTGGTCACCACCACGCCGCGCCAGGCGAAACCGTCCTGGAAATCCTCGGAAAGAAGCAGATCGCAGCGCCCCTCCACGGCGGCGGCGAGGATCACGGCGTCGAAGATCGGCAGGCCGTGGGCCGAAGCCAAGTCCAGGGCGGCATTCAGGGTGGGGACGCGGGTCACGACGACCTCGGCCCGCTCGATCCAGCCCCGCACCGCCATTGAAGCTTCCAAACGAGAAAGCCGTCGACGTTTTACCAAAACATTATGGAGTTCGGCGAGGGCTTGCGCGGCGATGACCGTTCGCGCCTTGGTGTCCAACAGCCGCCGCAGGAGGCGACGGCTTTGGGCGATCTTGGCGGCGTCGTCGGCCGCCCGCTCCATACCCTCGGCATAGGCCATAATATTGGTGTCGAGAGCGAGGCGCACGAACGGCCGGTCAGTCGCGCTCGTAGAGTTCGTCGCGAGTCCAAGGCCCTACGACCATCGGCTCGAGTGTCGCCCAATGCGCTTCCAGCGCGTCCTGGGCATCGCGCAATCTCCGGTGTTCGGCCTCCTCGGCCACGCCATCCGCCACTGGCCCCAACTCCGCCACCGGCTCACCCCGCGAAGTGATCGTGATGCGGGTCCCTTCCCGCGCCACGCGCAGGAGGCGGGAGAATTGCCGATTGGCCTCGGCGGCGGGGACGGTGAGAGTGGCCTGGGGCATAGTCACTACTGTAGTGAACTCGCCGGGCTATTCAACCACTCGCGGCCCGACGCCTTTGCGCCCGCTTCCCGGACGATTTACATGCGCCCCCATGCGCCAGACTTTCGACGAAACAACCGACCCTTCGTTCGGGCCCAAACACCTGCCCCTGATCCGCGCCGCCATGGCCGAGCAGGCCCTGGACGGGTTTCTGATCCCTCACGAGGACGAGCACCAGAACGAATACCTGCCCGCCGCCAACGACCGGCTGGCCTGGGCCACCGGCTTCACCGGCTCGGCGGGGGCGGCGGTGATCCTCAAGGACAAGGCCGCCATCTTCGTGGACGGGCGCTACGCCCTGCAGGTGCGCGATCAGGTGGATGGCGCGGTGCTGGAAATCCGCGATCTGATCGAGGGCGGGCCGGCCGCCTGGCTGCGCGAGGCGGCGCGGCCCGGCTGGGTGATCGGCTATGACGCCCACCTGCACAGCCCCGAGGCGCTGGAGCGCCTGCGCGCCGCCGCCGCCAAGGTCGGGGCGACGCTCAAGGCGGTGGAGGCCAACCCACTCGACCAAGCCTGGGGCGCGGCGCGGCCGGCCCAGCCGGCGGCGCCGGTGGTGCCCCACCCCATAGAATACGCCGGCGAGGCGTCGGCGGCCAAGCGCGGGCGCCTGGGCGCGGCGCTGGCCGAACAGGGCGCGCGGGCGGCGGTGATCACCGCGCCGGCCTCGATCGCGTGGCTGTTCAACATTCGCGGCGGCGATGTCATCCGCTCACCCTTGCCGCTGGCCCAGGCCATCCTCGACGCCGACGGAACCGCTCGGCTCTTCCTCGATCAGGCCAAGGTTACTCCGGACCTGCCGGCGTGGCTGGGAAACCAGGTGCGCCTCGAGACGCCTGGCGAGCTGGATGGCGCGCTGGCGGACCTCAAGGGGCGCGCCGTGCTGGTCGATCCGGCCCAGGCGCCGGCCTGGTATGTGGAAGCTCTGAAGAGCGCCGGAGCGGAGATCGTCGAGGCGGCCGATCCGTGCGCCCTGCCCCGCGCCCGCAAGAACGCGGTGGAGATCGAGGGAGCCCGCCACGCCCACCTCCGCGACGGAGCCGCCCTTTCCCGCTTCCTGCACTGGGTCGCCACCGAAGCGCAGGAGAGCCTGCCCGACGAAATCGACGTCGTCGGCAAGCTGGAGGCGTTCCGGGAGGCCGGCGGGGCGATGAAGGATCTTTCCTTCGACACCATCGCCGGGGCGACGGCGAACGGGGCGATCTGCCACTACCACCCGAGCCGCCGGCTCAACCGGCGCACCGAGCGCGGCTCGCTGCTGCTGGTGGACAGCGGCGCCCAGTATCTGGACGGCACCACCGACGTCACCCGCACGCTGGCCATCGGCGAACCGACGGCGGAGATGCGCGCGCGCTTCACTCTGGTGCTTAAGGGTCACCTCGCCCTGGCCCGGGCGCGCTTTCCGGCCGGGACGACCGGTTCGGCCCTGGACGCCCTGGCCCGTGTTCCGCTTTGGGCCGCCGGCCTCGACTACGACCATGGCACCGGCCACGGGGTCGGCTCCTATCTGGGGGTGCACGAAGGGCCGCAGCGCATCGCCAAACAGGCCAACGCCGTCGCCCTCGAGCCGGGGATGATCGTCTCCAACGAACCGGGCTACTACAAGGCCGGCGAATACGGTATCCGCATCGAGAACCTGCAGGTGGTGACGGCGGCGACACCGATTCCCGGCGGCGAGCGGCCGATGATGGGCTTCGAGACCCTCACCCTCGCCCCCATCGATCGGCGGCTTGTGGCGCGGGACCTGCTCTCCGGCGAGGAACGCGCGCAACTCGACGCCTATCACGCGCGGGTGCTGGCGGCGATCGGCCCGCTCGTCCCGGCCGAGGTGGCGGCATGGCTGAAAGGGGCGTGCGCGGCGATCTGATGGGCGAGATGGCCCTCGCCCGGCTGGCGCTCGAAGACATGGACGCCGCCGCGCGCGTTCATCGCGCCGCCTTCGACGACCGTTTGTGCTGGCTTTCCGGCCGGCACACGCCGGCGGAAGATCGCCACTACTTTCGCGACCATGTATTCAACACCTGCGAGATTTGGGGCGGGGCTGACGCGGAGGAATTGGTCGGTATCGTCGCCTTCCGCGAAGGCTGGGTCGATCATCTCTACGTCTTGCCTATCGCTCAAAATCGCGGTGTCGGAACGCGGCTGCTGTCGGTCGCCCAGACGGCGTTTCCGCAATTGTCGCTGTGGACCTTCCAACGCAATACCGGCGCGCGCCGCTTCTACGAAACGCGCGGTTTCGTCGTCGTCGAGCTGACCGACGGCGCCGCCAACGAGGAGAAGGAGCCGGACGTGCTGTATCGATGGTCGCGTGGATAGGGAGATCGGCTCAATTATCCCTGCCGGATCAGCGCCAGCCAGCCGTCCTCGCTCAACACCGTCAACCCCAACTCCGCCGCCATCTTGAGCTTCGAGCCGGCCCCAGGGCCGGCGACCACGATGTCGGTCTTCTTCGATACCGAGGACGATACCTTGGCGCCTAGGCTCTCAGCCTTGGCCTTGGCCTCGTCGCGGGTCATGCGCTCCAGGGCGCCGGTGAAAACGACCGTCTTACCGGCCACCGCCGTGTCGGCCTTGGGCCGGGCGGCGTCTTCGATGTCGAGCTGGTCGGCCAGGGCCTGAACGAGGCGCCGGTTGTGCGGTTCGCGAAAATAGGCGCCAGCCGCCCCGATCACCGCCGCGCCCACCTGATCGAGGGCGTCGAGTTCGGCTATGGCCTCGGTGTCGCCGGCGGCGACCGCGTCCATGGCGGCCAGGAAACTCGCCACGTCGCCGTAGCCGCGGGCCAGGACGGTGGCGGTCGCCTCGCCGATATGGCGCACGCCCAGGGCGTAGATGAAGCGCTCAAGCGATATGGCCCGTCGCGCCTCGATGGCGGCGGCGAGATTGCGCACCGAGGTCTCGCCGTAACCGCCGCGATCGCGCAGAGCGGCCAGGGCCGCTTTGTCGCGGCCCAGGCGGAAGATGTCGGCCGGCTCGCCGATCAGGCCCTCGGCGAAGAAGGCGCGGAGCTGCTTTTCGCCCAGGCCCTCGATGTCGAAGGCGCGGCGCGAGACGAAATGCCTCAAGTGTTCGATGCGTTGGAACGGGCAGGCGAGCTCGCCGGTGCAGCGACGCACCACCGTCTCGGCCCCCGAGGCGGTGGTCTCCCGCGCCAGGGTAGTCTTGAGCTCGCACGGGCACTGGGTGGGAAAGGCGAAGGGCGCCGCGCCGGCCGGCCGCTCCTCCAGGACCACCGAGACGATCTGTGGGATCACGTCGCCGGCCCGCTGGACGATGACCGTGTCACCCACCCTGACGTCCTTGCGGGCGATCTCGTCGGCGTTGTGCAAGGTGGCCCGCTCCACCATCACGCCGCCCACGGTGACCGGGGCCAGCTTGGCGACCGGGGTCACCGCGCCGGTGCGCCCAACCTGCAGGTCGATGGCTTCGAGCAGGGTGCGCGCCTGCTCGGCGGGAAATTTGCGGGCCACCGCCCAGCGCGGCGAGCGCGACACAAAGCCCAGCCGCGCCTGCCAGTCCAGGCGATCGACCTTGTAGACCACCCCGTCGATGTCGAAGCCGAGCTTGGGCCGCAACGCCTCCATGGCCCGGTAAGCCTTCAGGAGGCCGGCCGCGCCCTCGACCCGCCGCGCCCCCGCCGTCACCTGAAAACCCCAGGCGCGGAGGGCTTTCAGCGCTTCCCATTGGGTGTTCGCGAACGGCGCGCTCGCCAGCCCCCAGGCGTAGGCGAAGAAGCGCAGGGGCCGCGCGGCGGTCACCGCCGGGTCAATCTGGCGCAGAGAGCCGGAGGCGGCGTTGCGCGGATTGACATAGGTGCGCTGGCCGGCGGCCGCCGCTCCGGCGTTCAGGGCGGCGAATTCGTCGTGACCCAGATAAACTTCGCCGCGCACCTCGACGAGGTCCGGCCAGCCGTTCCCGCCCAGTCGACGGGGAATCTCTCCGATCGTCCGCAGGTTGGCGGTGACGTCCTCGCCCACCCGCCCATCGCCGCGCGTCGCGCCCTGGACCAGAACCCCGCCCTCGTAACGCAAGGACGCCGACAGCCCATCGATCTTCGGTTCGGCGACGTAGGCCACGGTCTCGTCGCCCAGGCGCAGGAACCGCCGGACGCGGGCGTCGAACTCGACGGCGTCGGCGTCGGAGAAAGCGTTGTCCAGCGACAGCATGGGAACGCCGTGTTCGACCGCCGAGAAGGTCGCCGCGCGCGCCGCGCCGACGCGCGTCGAGGGCGAGTTGTCACGGACGAGGTGAGGAAACCGCGCCTCGATGGCGCCGTTGCGCCGCTTCAAGGCGTCGTAGTCGGCGTCGGAAAGGGTCGGCGCCTCGTCCTGGAAATACCGCGCGTCGTGGCGGGCGATCTCGTCGGCCAGCGCCGCCAGTTCGTCCGCCGCCTTGGCCTCGCTGAGATCGTCGATCGGCTTCATCGCGCCCTTCGCCTCAGGCATGCATCAGCGCCCGGGCGGCGGCGCGGGCCGCGTCGGTGACCTTGGCTCCCGACAGCATGCGGGCGATTTCCTCCTCGCGGGCGGCGTCGCCGAGGACTTCGACCACGGTGCGCGTGCGCTCGCCCTGGCCGATCCGGCTCACCCGCCAATGGGCGTCGGCGCGGGCGGCCACCTGGGGGCTGTGGGTGACGACCACCACCTGGGCGCCGGTGGCGAGGCGGCCCAGGCGCTGCCCCACCGCGTCGGCCACCGCCCCGCCGACCCCTTGATCCACCTCGTCGAAGATCATCAGCGGTTGAGGCCCACCCGCGCGCCCGGCCAGGGAAGCCTTGAGGGCCAGGGCGAAGCGGGCCAGTTCGCCCCCCGAGGCGATGGCGGCGAGGCCGGAAAAGGGCGCGTCCGGCAGGGTGGAAATCTCGAATTCAACCTTGTCGGCGCCATGCGGGCCGACGCGGTCTTCCGGCAGAGTCGTTACCGCGACCCGGAAACGCGCCTTGCCGAGTTTCAGCGGCGCGAGCTCGGCCTGGACGGCGGCGGCTAGGCGATCGGCCGCCGCCCGGCGGCCCATGCTCAGGGCGGCGGCGGCGGCGAAATAAGCCTGCCGCGCCGCCGCTTCCCGCGCCGTCGCCTGGGCCAGCGCCGCCTCTGCGTCTTCCACCGCCATCAGCCGGCCGGCGATGGAGGCGCGCTCGGCCGCCAGCCCATCGACCGGAACGGCCAATTTGCGGGCCATGGCGCGCAGGGCGAAGAGGCGCTCCTCGGCTTTTTCCAGACGATCAGGATCAAGGTCGAAGGCCTCGGCGGCCACGTCTATGGCGGCGGCGGCTTCGGTCGCCTCGATGAGGGCGCGATCGGTCGCCTGGGCCGCCTCGGCGATGCGGCGGACGTCCGGATGCGCCTCACCCACGCCGCCGCGCGTGGCGCGCTCGCGGGCTCGCTCCAGCGCCCGGGCGGCTTGGGCTAGGCGCGCCACCACGCCGCCCTCGGTCAGGTAGTCGCGCGCCGCCGCGAGGTCGCCCAGCGTCTTTTCCGCCGCGCCCAGCAAGGCTCTCTCCTCGCTTAAGGCAGCCTCCTCGCCTTCCCGCGGGGACAGGGCGTCGAGCGCGTTCAGCCATGCGGCGAGATCGGCCGCCTCCGCCGCCGTCCGCGCCTGATCGGCCCGCAAGGCGAGCGCCGCCTCGCGCGCCCCACGCCAAGCGTGCCAATTTGCCCCACAGGCCGCCGCCTCGCTCTCGCATCCGGCGAAGGCGTCGAGCAGGGCGCGATGGGTGCGTGCGTCGAGCAGGCCCGAGGTCTCGTGCTGGCCGTGCACCTCGATCAACTGGCCGCCCAATTCGCGCAGCGCGGCCACCCCGGCAGCCTGGTCATTGACGAAGGCGCGGGAGCGGCCGTCGGCGTTCAACGATCGCCGCAGAACAAGATCCTCGTCGCGGGCGAAGGCGAGGCCCATTTCGTCGAGGCGCGACCATGCCGGGTCATCGGGGGCGGGGGCGAAGATCGCGCTGGCCAGGGCCTGGGCGGCGCCGCGCCGGATGAGGGCGGCGTCGCCGCGGGCCCCGGTGGCCAGGCCCAGGGCGTCCAGGATGATCGACTTGCCGGCCCCGGTCTCCCCGGTCAGCACGGTCAGGCCCGGCCCGAACGAGAGATCGAGGCTCTCGATGAGGACGACGTCGCGGATGGCCAGGCCGATCAGCATGGCCCCCACGATGGCGGAGAATCCCGGCGGTTCAAAGCCCCAGGATGTCGTGCAGGAAGCTACCCTTCTTGGCGGGCTTTGTGGTCTTGGCCGGCTGGTCGACCGGCGCCGGCGACGCCCCGTTGCTGGCCACGTCCACCGCCGGCGGCGCCACGGTGGTGTCCTTGTGCTTTCCGAACGGCAGGAACCTGGGCAGGGCCGATTGCCCGCCGCCGGGCGTCACCGCCGGCCGCAGCCCCCGCGAGGTCAGCAGCCGGTAGGCGTCGCGATACCAGATGTCGCCGGGGTAGTTGTAGCCCAGCACCGCGCCGTTCTCGACAGCTTCCTTGGTGAGGCCAAGGCTGAGATAGGCGGCGACCAGGCGATAGAGCGCCTCGGGGGTGTGGGAGGTGGTCTGATAGCGGTCGATGACATTGCGGAAGCGCCCGATCGCCGCGATGGCATCGCCATTGCGTAGATAGTAGCGGCCGATGGTCATCTCCTTGCCGGCCAGCTGGTCGGAGACCATGTCCAGCTTCAATCGCGCGTCGGACGCGTATTCAGTGTTCGGGTAGCGCTTGATGACGTCCCGCATGGCGACCTGGGCGTTTTCGGTGGAGGCCTGGTCGCGGTTCACGTCGACGATCTGCTCGAAATAGCAGACCGCTTTCAGATAATAGGCGTAGGGCGTCGAGGCGTTGCCAGGGTAGAGGGCGATGAACCGATCGGCGTCGGCGATCGCTTCGGCGTAGTTGTTCGCTTCATAGTGAGCGTAGGCGGTCATCAGGATGGCTCGCCGCGACCATTCCGAATAGGGATGCTGCCGCTCGACTTCGCGGAAATAGTTGACCGCGTCGTTCCATTGGTGCCGATCCAGATCGTCCGCGCCGACCGAGAACAGCAGCTCGACCGGGCGTTCCTCGTAGGCGAGGGTCGGCCTCTTTTTCTTGAACACCGAACAGCCGGAGAGGGCCACGGCCGCGATCAGGGCCAGGACGGCGGCGGATCGACCCCAGGGTCTGGACAGCACGAAAGGTCACCTCAAAACGTGGAGCGGGCGCCCCGGGCCAGCGGGCCCGGTTCTACACCAGGGCGGGCCGGCGGCCAAACGCTCTTGGGCAAACGGACTTGAGCAACCGCTGTGGGCGAATGTTTAGCCGACTTCGGCCAGGGTCTGGCGCGCCGTCGCGTAGCGCCAGGCCGCCGGCGTGGCCAACACGGCCCGCGTCAAGGCGTTGTTGAGGCCGTGGCCGGCGTAGCGGCCCTCATATCGGCCGATGACCGGCGAGCCCAGCAGGTAGAGATCGCCGATGGCGTCCAGGGCCTTGTGGCGGACGAACTCATCGGGCCGCCGCAGGCCCTCGGGGTTGAGCACCGTGTCGCCCTCGATGACCACCACGTTGTCAAGATCGCCGCCGCGGGCCAAGCCGGCGGCGCGCAGGGCGTCGACTTCGTGGAGGAAACCGAAGGTGCGGCAATCGGCCAATTCCTGGCGGAAGGCCGCCTCGTCCACCGCCAACTCGACGCTCTGGCGGCCGATGGCCGGCGTCTCGAACGCGATCTCGAAAGCGACCTCGAACTGATCGGCCGGCGAGAGCCGCGCATGTTTGTCGCCGTCGGCCGCCTCGATCGGCTCGAGGACTTCGATATAGCGGCGGCGCGCCTCCTGGCGCCGGCGGCCGGCCCGATCCAGGATGGCGACGAATGGCCGCGACGATCCGTCCATGATCGGCGCCTCCGGCCCGTCGAGTTCCACCGTTACGTTGTCGATGTTCATGGCCGAAAAAGCCGCCATCAGATGCTCAATGGTGGAGACGGTGACACCCGACGCGTTGCCGATCACCGTCCCCAGGCGGGTCTGGCAGACCCGGTCGGCGCGGGCGGGGACGAGCGGATCGCGGCCGGTCACGTCGGTGCGAAAAAACCCGACGCCGGCGTCGGGGCCCGCCGGGCGGACGCAGCCGCGCACCGCCTCGCCGGTGTGAATGCCGACGCCGGCGAACGAAACCGGACTGGCGATCGTATGCTGAAGGTAAGGCGACAACCGGATGCCTCCGTCTGGGCGCGGAAGCCCCCCGCGTCGTCCCCTGCCAATAAGGCTAGGGGCCTGGGCCCACCGCCGCAAAACAACTCCTGTTTCGGAATGTGTCCTAGCTAACCATTTGATCGGACGCGCGTTCCATTGATTTATAGCTCGCCGCGGGAACGGGCGAACGGCCTTGGGTGATTTCAGCTAGTTCGCCAGACGGCGCAGGAAAGACGGGATTTCCAGATCCTCGCGCTCGTCGGCCTCTTCGTCGGGAAGCGGTTCGAAGGCCGGCTGGGCGCCTCCCGCCGACCGCGAGGCGGTCGCCACGGACCGCGGAGCGCTTTCGGGCCGCGGACGGCCGAACAGGCTCAGCCAGCCGCCTTTCTGGCGTCGCTCGTCATAGTGGTTGGGGGCGAACAGCGGCTCGTCCTCCTCCTCGGCCACCGAGGGGTCGACGATGCGCGCCACGGGCTGGGCCGGCGATGGAGCGGGCGCGGCGGCGGCTTCGAAACCGAAATCGGCCTGGGCGACCGCCGAAGCGGGCACGAGGATGGGCGCGGCCGGGGCCGGTTGGGCGTGCGGCGCGAAGGCGGGTTCGAGCGCCTCGGCCGCGGCGTAAGCGGGCTCAACCTCGTCGACGGGCTCGGCGGCGGGCGCCTCCCATGACGGCTCGACGGCTGGGCGGGCGCTCTGTGTGGCGCGAGGCCGATGATAGGGTTCGATGGCGGCGATGGAGGCGCCGTCCATGCCGGTGGCGACAACGGAAACCCGAACCACCCCCTGAAGGCTGGGATCGAAAGCCGCGCCGAAGATGATGTTGGCCTCGGGGTCGACCTGGCCGGAAATGGCGTTGGCCGCCTCGTCGACTTCCAGCAGGGTCATGTCCAGGCCGCCGGTGATGTTCACCAGCACCGCCTTGGCGCCCTTGAGCGATACTTCGTCGAGCAGCGGGTTCTGGATGGCGTTCTCGGCCGCCATCAGAGCGCGGCCCTCGCCGGACGCTTCGCCGGTGCCCATCATGGCCTTGCCCATCTCGGTCATCACGGTCCGCACGTCGGCGAAGTCGAGGTTGATCAGGCCGGGCAGCACCATCAGGTCGGTGATCGAGCGCACCCCCGAATGCAGCACCTGATCGGCCATGCCGAAGGCCTCGGCGAAGGTGGTCCGCTCGTTGGCGACCCGGAACAGGTTTTGATTGGGAATCACGATCAGGGTGTCGACATAGCGCTGCAGTTCGGCGATGCCGGCGTCGGCCAGCCGCATGCGGTGGCGGCCCTCGAAATGGAAGGGTTTGGTCACCACGCCCACGGTGAGGATGCCGCGTTCGCGGGCGCACTTGGCGATGATCGGGCCGGCCCCGGTGCCCGTTCCCCCGCCCATGCCGGCGGTGATGAAGACCATGTGGGCGCCGTCTAGGTTCTCGCCGATCTCGGGGGCGGACTCCTCGGCCGCCGACATGCCGACTTCGGGATGGGCGCCGGCCCCAAGGCCCTGAGTGACGTTGACGCCGAGCTGGATGCGCCGGTCGGTCTTGGAAAAGGCCAGCTGCTGGGAGTCGGTGTTGGCGACCACGAACTCGACGCCCTCGAGCCCGGCCTCGATCATGTTGTTGACCGCGTTGCCGCCCGCCCCGCCGACCCCGAAGACCACGATCCTGGGCTTCAATTCCTTGGTCTGTGGAGCAAACACCTTGAACGTCATGGGACCCCGGAGCCTCCGCCGCGCTGCAATGAAATCTTCAGTCCCCGACCCGCTCGCGGACTGCTTCGATGACCGGTCGATTCAGCAACCACCAACCTTAACCCCGCGTTAATCGCATAAGCTGAGTCGCCATGGCGTCGAGGCGCGCGGCGGCCATTTTTCGAAGACGCGGGCGCCTTCTGCGCGCTTGACCCCGCCGGCGTTCAGTCCCAACGAGGAGGGGTCATGACCGACGTTCAGTCCCCGGCGGACGACATCCCGCCCGAACTCGCCGAGCTGCGCCACTCCATCGACAACTTCGACGCGGCGGTGCTGCATCTGCTGGCCGAGCGGTTCAAGTGCACCCGCAAGGTCGGGGCCTTGAAAGCGCGCCTGGGCATGGACCCCGCCGACCCGGTGCGCGAGGCGCGCCAGATCGCCCGCCTGCGCTCCCTGGCCGTCACCGCCGAGCTCGACCCGGAACTGGCCGAGAAATTCCTCAACTTCCTGCTGCGGGAGGTCATCCGCCACCACGAGACCGTCGGAATCAATCCGTGACGGCGGCCCCGGCGCCAGACGCGTCAGTGGCCTTGGTCGGGGCCGGAGATTTCATCGGCGCGGCGATCGCCGAGCGCTTCGCCGCCGAGGGCTACCGCGTGTTCGGCGGGCGGCGGCGCCCCGAGCAACTCGCCCCCCTGACGGCGAAGATCGAGGCCGCCGGCGGCCGCTTCGAGGCCCGCGCCCTGGATGCGCGCCTGGAAGATCAGGTCGCCGCCTTCATGGCCGAGGCCGATGCCGTCCAACCCCTGGAAGTCGCCATTTTCAACGTCGGGGCCAATGTCAGCTTCCCCATCCTGGAAACCACCGAGCGGGTGTTCCGCAAGGTGTGGGAAATGGCCTGCGAGGCCGGCTTTCTGGCCGGCCGCGAGGCGGCGCGGCGGATGCTGGCGCGCGGGGCCGGCTCGATCTTCTTCACCGGCGCCACGGCCTCGATGCGCGGCGGCGAGGGTTACGCCGCCTTCGCCAGCGCCAAGGCCGGCCTTCGCGCGGTGGCGCAATCCATGGCCCGGGAGCTGGGACCCAGGAACATCCACGTCGCCCACCTCATCATCGACGCCGGGGTCGACACCGCCTTCGTGCGCCAGCGCATCGCCGCCGCGAGGGGCGAGGTGGCGCTGGCTGAATTGGCCCCAGACACGCTGACGAATCCATCCTCGATCGCCGAGGCCTATTGGCGCCTGCACCAGCAGACGCGCGACGCCTGGACCTTCGAGCTCGATCTGCGGCCGTTCGCGGAGCGCTGGTGATGGCGGCCCGAGGCGTGGACTTCCTGTTCGATTTCGGCAGCCCCAACGCCTATCTGGCCCACAAGGTCATCCCGCAAATCGAGGCGCGGACCGGCGCGCGCTTCGCCTATGTCCCGGTCCTGCTGGGCGGGGTGTTCAAGGCCACCGGCGCCCGCTCGCCCATGGAGGCTTATGCGGGCGTCCCGGCCAAACTCGCCTACGAAGCCCTGGAGATGCGCCGTTTCGTCGCCCGCCACGGCCTGACCCGCTTCGCGCCCAACCCGCACTTCCCGGTCAACACCCTGGCGGTCATGCGCGGCGCGGTGGCGGCCGAAACCCTCAATGTGTTCGCGCCGTATGTGGAGGCGGTGTTCGCCGCCATGTGGGAAGATGGACGCAAGATGGACGATCCGGCGGTCGCCGCGGAAGTCCTCGCCGCCGCCGGCCTGCCCGCCGACCGCCTCGTCGCCTTGACCCAGGATTCGTCGGTGAAAGCGCGCCTGACGGCCAATACCGCGGCGGCGGTGGAGCGCGGCGTCTTCGGCGCCCCGACCTTCTTCGTCGGCGAGGAAATGTTCTTCGGCAAGGATCGGTTGGGGGATGTGGAAGCGGCCATTCACGGGTCGATGATCGGCTGAGGCGCATCTGCCTCCGGCGCGCGACGCCGCCCTCCCCTACTCCGCCAAACGCACCGTGGCCTGCAGTTCGATGTCCGCCGCCGAGGGGCCGATCAAGAGATCGTAGGCGCCCGGCTCGGCGATCCAGGCGTGGCGGGCGGGGTCCCAGAAGGAGAAGGCGCGGGCGTC
>JBPCMA010000185.1:0-5195 GCA_051002715.1 Caulobacteraceae bacterium | reverse complement strand
ACCCTGACCGGCGCGGCGGCGGTGAACGCCGTCGCCACCGCGACGGGCGGAGCCGGCGGCGCCCTCAGCGGCGCGGGCGGCGCGGCGAGCGCGACCCTCACCGCCCAGGCCGGCACGGGCCTCTCGGCGCAGGCGATCGCCCACGGCGGAACCGGGGCCTCCAAGGCGGGAATGGCCACGGCCACCGTCAAGGCCGCCGGGGCAAGCGGGACCTTCGGCGCCTTCGCCGACACGTCCCTGGGCGCAGGCCAGCTCATCCGCTCGGCGTCGGCCAGCGCCGGCGGCGGGGTCGATGGAGCCAGCACGGCCAAGGCCCAGGCGGCGATCGGCGGGGCGGCGGCGGCCTTTTCGAGCGGCCTCCAGGCGATCGCCCTGGAAACCGCCGCGCCCGACGGCGCCAGTTCGGGGGCGGTCCTGGCCGCCAACGCCAGCATCGCCGCCGCCTTCGGCGCCTCGCCGACCTTCTTCGCCATCGGCGAACTGGGCGGCGGCTATTCGGTCGGCGGCGCGGCGAGCCAGACCGTCACCAGCGAGATCGACGAGACGGTCGATCTCACCAAGCTGGCGGCGCGCCAGGATCTGCCGGTGGGACTCTATGACGGCAAGGTGAAGGGGGCGGGTTTCACCGGCCTGACCTTCGATCTCTACGCCGACGGGATGGATGTCGTTCACCAGGCCTTCACCAGCGCGGCGGCGGCCCAGAGCTACTTCACCGACCACCCCATCGATCTGGGGTCCCTGGCCAGCGGCGCCTTGAGCGGCAATAGCCTGACGCTGAGGGCGGTGCTCTCGGTGACCAGCGCGAGCGGCGGCTCTGGCTTCTATGGCGACCTGATCCTCGGCGACCCGCCCGCCGCGGCCACGCCGGCCGCCGCGCCCCAGCGCTTCGCCCAGGCCATGGCGGGACTGGGCGCGGCCGGCGCGGGGGCGTCGCCCACCGCCTTCGCCGAAGCGCGGCGAGAGGCCCACCCCATGCTGACCGGACCGCACATGGCTCTGGCCTGAGAAGGCGCCGCCGTTAACGAACTTGTTAACTTCGGCAATCTCGTTGGGATCATTACGGCCGAAAATCAGCTCTTGGGTTGCGCAAGGGCGCGGAGCGAATCGAGAAAACGCTCGAAATTAGGGAGGCGCTCGTGGCGCAAATTGACTGGACCGGCGCGGTCAACGGCTACTTCGACAATGCATCGTATTGGAGCGGCGGCGCCGTCCCGGGCGCTTCCGACGACGCCATCCTGAACGCCCCCGGCGCGGCCTTCACGGTCACCTCCAACGCCAACGAGACGGTGCACGGCGTCCAGACCGCCGCCAACGCGACGCTCGATGTGACCGCGGGAGTCTTCACCGCCTATGCGGGCACCGACGGGGGCGTCAACGCCGGAACCATTGAGGTGGGCGAGGTCGGCGGCCCCAGCGCCAGCTTCACGTTCGGGGGGACGCTGGACAACACCGGTACTGTAGCGATCTATAACAAGCCCGGATCTTACGTTCCGGTACTTACCATCGGCGCCGCCGGCGCCGCCCTGAGCGGCGGTGGCCAGGTCGAGTTGACCGGGTCAACCATCGTCACCGGCGCGGCGGCGGGGGTCACCTTGACCAACATCGACAACACCATCACGGCCCAGGGATTCTTCGGTGACCACAAACTCGCCCTGGTCAACGAGGCGGCCGGCGTCATCGACGGCGCCGGCGGCCGGCTCTACATCAACACCGGAACCAGCCTCATCACCAACGCCGGCCTCATCGAGTCCAGCGGCTCCAACACCCAAATTCAGAGCAGCGTCGCCAATACCGGGACGCTGGAGGCCGCGGGTGGCGGGCGCCTGTTTCTCTACGGTCAGGGAGCCGGCGAGACGATCGACGACAGCGCGGGCGGGGTGATCCTGGCGGCGGACGGTTCGACCGTCTTCCTCGCCCAGGCGACCATTGTGGGCGGATACCTGAGGACGGCCGGAACAGGTGTGATCGAGGCGGCCGGACATGTCGACACACTGGACGGCACGACATCCGCGGTGACCAACGAGGGGACGGTCGTCATCCAGAACAACAACTCGCTGGCCCTCGAGGGAACGATCGCCAACACCGGCGCGATCGAACTCGACGGCCGCTACTTCTACAGCCTGCCGGCGGCGACCCTCGCCATCGGGGCCGGCGGCGCGACCTTGAGCGGCGGCGGCCAAATCCTCCTGACCAATGCCGGAAACGACGTGATCACCGGCGCGGGCGGCGGGGCGATGTTGGTCAATATCGACAACACCATCTCGGGGGCGGGAAAGATCGGCCTGGGCGACGGCAATCTGACCCTGGTCAACGGGGCGGGCGGGGTCATCGACTCGAACCTGAGCAACAGCCGTGGGCTCACCATAAATACCGGCTCCAACGTCGTCACCAACGCCGGCCTGATCGAGGCGAATGGCGTCGGTCTGGTGCTCCATGGGACCGTCGCCGGCGCCGGCACGATCGCCGCCATTGGCGCCAACGTCGCCCTGCAATCCGCCGACATCATCGGCGGCGCGCTGACCTCCTCCGGCGCCGGCAAGATCGTCGCCGTTGGAAACGGCAGGCTCGATGGCTCGGCCTCGGCGGTGAGCAACGCCGGCCAGTTTTACGTAGAACCCGGCGCCACCTTGACCGTGCAGGGATCGATCGCCAACAGCGGGACGATCGATGTCGGGGGTCCATCGGCAGTCGCCGTCCTGGCCATCGATCCGGCCGGCGTGACGCTCTCTGGCGGCGGACTGGTGGCGGTGGGCCCAAGCTCGGCGATCGAGGGCGCCGGCGGGACCGCCGCGACCCTCGTCAACGCCGGCGACACCATCACCGGGACGGGGACGATCTTCGCGACCAACCTCGTGATCGACAACCTGAAAGGCGGGGCTATCGGCAGTCATGGCGCCGGCGCGCTGACCCTGGAGTCAGTCTACCAGATCGTCAACAACGGCGTGCTGGCCGGAACCGGCGCCGGCGGCCTTTCGATCGAGAACACCTACGTCGACCAGTCCGGCGGCGGCGTCACCTATGCCGGCGACGGATCTAAGGTGGTGCTCGGCGGCGGCGCGATCGAGAACGGGACGCTCCTTACCGCCGGAAGCGGCGTGATCGTCAACGAGGGGACGCTCGAGGCGGGGTCGCGCCGCGGCGGCGGCCACCTTTCGATCCACAATGCTCTCATCGACCAGCGTCTGGGCGGGGAGATTCTCGCCGAAGAGCGCTCGACGGTGGTGCTGAGCGGCGCGGACATCATCGGCGGCACGCTCGCCACGTCCCGAGACGGCAAGATCGTCACGGGGCTTGGTCTCAATATCCTGGATGGAACCAGCGGCGAGGTGCTGAACACGGCCACGGTGACGGTCTCCGGCGGCACGGAATTGGGGCTCGAGGGCGCCATCGACAACGTCGGGCGCATCGCGGTCGGTGGTTCGATCAAGGGCGCGAGCCTGTCGGCGAACGTCGACGTGACCCTCTCCGGGGGCGGAACGATCGCCGCGAGCAAGCTGGCCACAAACAGCCTGTTCGGCGCCGCCACAACGGCGGTCACGGTAACCAATATCGACAACCACATCGCGACCGCGGGCACGCTAGGCAACGCCAACCTCACCCTGATCAATCAATCGGGAGGCGTGATCCAGTCCCACAAGGCGGCAAGCCTCACCATCGACACCGGCTCCAACATCCTCGTCAACGCCGGGACGATCAAGGCCGTCTCCTTCCTGGCCATCCAAAGCGCGGTCGACAACACCGGCCACCTGGTGGTCGAGGGCGGAGACATGCGGATCGCGGCGGCGGTGACCGGCTCGGGAACCGCGACCATCGACGGCGGGACACTGCAATTCATGGCGGGCTTCGACGAGAACGTCACCTTCACCCATCGCAATCCGCACCAGACCGGCGTCCTCGAACTGGCGCGGCCGGTGAGCTACACCGGGACGGTCATCGGCTTTGAGGACGAGCTGATCCTCGACGGCATCCACGGCGGGACGGCGAGCTTTTCCGGAAGCGCGACGCGCGGCGTGCTAACCGTCAGCGACGGGGCGACCACCGCGAGCATCCATCTGAAAGGCGACTATGTGGGCGTGCAGTTCGCCGTGGGCCAGGACAGCTCCGGCGACGCCGTCGTCACCATCGCCCCCGCCGGTCACGGCGGCCACGCCGCCACCCCGCCGCCTCATGCGTTTGTCGCCGCCATGGCGAGCTTTGTTCCCACCGCCGCGGGGCCGGTCCACCTTCATCCGCCGACCGAGCGCCTCGCTCCGCTCGCCCTCGCCGGCCCGAGGGCGGCGATGGCTTGAGGATCATGGCAACCCAAATCATGGGCGGTCCGGCGGCGGTCCTTGGGAAGCGCGAGGGACGGGTGAACCTGTCATCTGTCCGCTCCTGTGGCCCCTGTCCTCCCTCTGTCCTCCCTTGCCTCCGTGGCCCACGCGGGCCAAACCGGGATAAGCGACGGACGATTGGATCATGCTCGCGACCCTGGAAGATCATCGCGCGGATATCGAGGCGCTTTGCCGTCGGCACCATGTTCGCCGGCTCGATCTGTTCGGATCGGCCGCGCGCCAGATCGATTTCACCGACGACTCGGATATCGATCTGCTGGTCGAGTTCGACCCCGACCATTCGCCGCCGACGTTCGGCGATTTCCTCGCGTTTCGCCAAACGCTCGCCGCCCTTGTCGGTCGCGAGATCGATCTGACCATGGCCAGAGCCGTGCGCAATCCGTTCGTGCGCGCCGCCATCGAACGGACGCGTCGCCCCCTGCATGGAGCTTGATCCGCGGGGATTCCATGGGGCGCCCGTGAAAGCGCCGACGCGATCGGCGTCTTCGTGGCGAGACGAACGCGCGAAGATTATCTCGCCGATCCGATGTTGCGGCCGCCGTTGAGCGACACTTCGAGATCATCGGTTAGGCCCTGGGCCGCTTGGCGAAAGCAGCCCCTGCCATCGCCGCCCGCGTTCCCGATCTTTCGGGCGCTGTCGCCCTGCGCAACACCCTGATCCACGGCTATGCCAGCGTTGTCGATGAAATGGTGTGGGGTATCACGCAAGAAGACCTGCCGAGTTTGAGACTGGCCTAAGAGTCTGACTCATAAATAGCACACGGGGTTCTAGGTTCTGACCAGTCGGCGTGTCAGTCGTCGGATATGGGCGATGAAGATCCATGCCATGGCGCTCTCGATGGTGGTCTCGAAGTCCTTGGC
>JBPCMA010000184.1:0-16284 GCA_051002715.1 Caulobacteraceae bacterium | reverse complement strand
AAACATCCGCCGCCCGCCGATGCGGATGCAGGCGAGGCCGAAGACGAAGAGGATCACCGCTCGGACGCACAGTTGCGCGGCGCTGGCGCCGCCGTTGTCGGGGCCGATCAGGGCGCGGAAGAAGTCCATGGGCGGCTAACGCACGACGGCCCAGGTTGTTTCTCGCATCGCTTGGACGGGCTTTTCGCCGGCGCCTTGGAACGTCCGCGCGTCTGGCGAATTGGCGTTTTCCATCACCATTTTCAGGGACGAGAGGAACACCCATGGCTACATCGACGACAACCAAGCAGCGCCGGGCGGCGGCGCGACACCCCGGCGCGCCAGGCGACGCGATCGCCCTGCTGAAGGCCGATCACACCGAGGTGAAGGGATGGTTCGAGGACTATGAAGGCCTCGAGGACAACGCGGCCAAGCGCGCTCTGGCGGCCAAGATCTGCAAGGCGCTGAAGGTTCACAGCAAGATCGAGGAGGAGATCTTCTATCCCGCCGCCCGCGCCGCCACCGGCGATGGCCCTCTCCTCGACGAAGCCAATGTGGAGCACGCCGCGGCCAAGGATCTGATCATCCAGATCGAAGCCATGAAACCTGGCGACGACCTCTACGACGCCAAGGTCAAGGTGTTGGGCGAACAGATCGTCCACCACGTCAAGGAGGAAGAGGGCGAACTGTTTCCCGAGGCGCGCCACGCGAAGATGGACCTGGCCGCCTTGGGCGCCCGCATGGCGGCGCGCAAGAGCGAGCTGATGGCCGCCTCCTAAGGGACGGCCGCGCCCCGCGGGAGCACCCGACAAAAAAACGCCGCTCCCTCGGATGAGGGAGCGGCGCGATTTTCAGGAGCCGACCGGTCGCCTACTGAGGCGTGCCGCCCATGGCGTCCGGATGCTTGGCCATGAAGCTCTTGCACTTCGAGCTGGCCATCATCGCGTCATGCGACATCGCCTGGCACGATTTCATGGTCTTCATGTCGCCGCTCGACATCTTCATGGAATCCGAACTCATGGAGCCCGAATTGGGCGTTGAGCTCATGGACCCCGATTGGCCCATGTCGCCCGTGCTCGCCGGGGGCGTCATGGCGCCGGGGGCGGTCTTGCCGGCCTGAGCGGCCGGATCGCTGGCGGTCGACTGGGCGAGCGCCGCGCCCCCGGCCAGGGTGGCCATCGCCGCCGTCAGGCAAAGCGTTCTTAGTCGAATCATGAGTGTTCTCCTCGCATGGGCCGATATCGGCCGATTTTTGCTGTTGCAGGTCCCCGCACGCCTAGGAAACCCCTCGCGCCGCCGATCGTTCCATTCAGGCCGCCGGCGCGGGGCCTGGCGCGGCTTCTCCGTCCCCGCCGATCGGCGCGATCTGCTCGCATGTGCATTGCCAAGGCGCCTTGTCGGGGCGCCAGCGCAAGAGGCGCGTTCCGTGCCGAAAACGGCCGACCGAGACGTGGTCGAAGGACACTTCGACCACCAGGGTCGGCTTGACGGGCGTCCACGCGGCCGACCGGTCGGTGCTCCAACGGCTGGGGCCGCCGGGCGCGTCGCCGGTGAAGCCCGGCCCGCCGGCCAGAGATTCCAGGCGACGGGTCAGAGCCGCCCGCTCGGCTCGCGCGATGGTGGAGGTATGGCCGACGTGGTTCAGCCGGCCGTCAGCGTCGTAGAGGCCCAGAAGCAGGGCGCCGACCTCGCGCCCCGCCGCCAGATAGCGAAAACCGCCCACCACGCAGTCGGCGGTGCGTCGGCGCTTGACCTTGAGCATGGCCCGCTGGCCGGCGAGGTAGGGACCGTCCAGGCGCTTGCACACGACGCCGTCGAGATTAGCCTTCAGCCGGTCCAGCCACCCCTGCGCCGTCGCCCGCTCGCGCGTGAAGGGGGTGAGTTCCACTGCGGAATCGTCGTCGACCGCCCGGTAGAACCGCTCCAACGCCGCGCGCCGGCGGGTCAGCGGCGCGGCAAGGAGACTCTCGCCCCGAGCGCCCAGCAGGCAGTCGAAGGCCATCAACTTGGCCGGGGTCTCCGCGGCAAGTCGGCGCACCCGGCTCTCGGCGGGATGAAGGCGTATTTGCAGGGCTTCGAACGAGAAGGCGCGGCCCACCGCGATGGTCAGCTCGCCGTCGATGGCGAAGGGGTCCGCCTTCAGGGCCGCCAGCCGCGCCGCCACTTCGGGGAAATAGCGGGTCAGGCTCTTGCCCGACTTGGCCCGCAACTCCACCGCCGCGCCGGCGCGAAAGGCCAGGCAGCGAAAGCCGTCCCACTTGGGTTCGAACTGCCAGCCGCCGTCGGTCGGCAGCGCCTCGGCCGACCGCGCCTCCATTGGCGCCGTGCCCGGCGCGACGGCCAGGGCGGCCAAGCCGCCGGTCGCCCGCGCCACCCGCCGCTACTGCATCGAGCCGTCCATCTGCTTGGCCATGGCCAGGTGCGACTGGATGGTCGGCAGCACTTTCGCGGCGAATTTCTTCAGCGAGTCGTTGTCGCCGCCGCTGACGTAGCCCTGGAAGAGGGCCGCCGCCTCGGTGTGGGCCGCCACCTGCTGGTCCATGTAGGCCTTGTCGAAACCGCTAGCCGGCGCCTGGTTGAGATCGTTGATCATGCCGTTGTGGCGGTCGTCCATCGCCGCCGGAGCCGTCGCGTTGACACCCACGCCGGTCAGTAATTTCTTCAGCGCCGCCGTGCTCTCGCCGTGATCGTGGATCATCTTGGCGGCGAAGGTTTCGACCGCAGGCGTCTTCGATTTCTGCTGGGCCAGCTTGGCGGCGGCGATCTCATACATGTCGCTGGTCGCCGCGGCCGTCACGAACCCTTGCGCCGTGGTCGCGTCCGGCGCCGGCGTCGCGGCGGGCGGCGGCGGCGTGGCGCTCGCCGCGGCGGGGCTGACGTCGGCGGTCGCCGCCTTGTTGTCGGCGGCGCCGGTCTTCTGGCAAGCCGAGACGGCCAGTGCGGCGGCCAGGGCGGTGGTGAGCATCAGGGCTTTGACGCGCATGGGATGTCTCCTTGCTGAAATGGTCCTCACAGAACCGTGAGCGCGCCGGTCGGTTCCCGATTCCGCGCCGGGCGCGTGGCGAATCGCCAACCTGGGTTAGAATGATCGACAGCCGAGCCTTGGGAGGCAGAATGTCCGGGAATGTCGAGTCCGCAGAGCCGAAACTCGATCCCGGGCGCGATCGGCCCGAGGACGTGAAATTGCCTGAAAAACCCAAGTTGCTCGCCAGCCTGGGCCCCGGCCTGATCACCGGCGCGGCCGACGATGACCCGAGCGGCATCGCCACCTATTCCCAGGCCGGCGCCCAGTTCGGCTACGACCTGGGCTGGACGCTGCTCTTCAGCTGGCCGCTGATGTGCGCCATCCAGGAGATCAGCGCCCGGGTCGGCCGGGTCACCGGGCGCGGCGTCGCCGGCAATCTCAGGGCCCACTATCCGGTGGGCGTCGTCTACGGCCTGGTCGCCCTGCTGGTGGTGGCCAACACCATCAATCTGGGGGCCGACATGGGGGCCATGGGGGCGGCGCTGAACCTGGTCGTCGGCGGCCCGACCCTGCTCTATGTGGTCGCGTTCGGCGCCCTCTCGATCGTGCTGGAGGTGTTCGTCCGCTACGCCCGTTACGTCAAGGTTCTCAAGTGGCTGACCCTCTCTTTGTTCGCCTATGTGGGCGTCGCCCTGGTCGTCCATCTGCCCTGGCCTACCGTGCTTTTTCATCTGGTCGTGCCGCGCATTTCCCTTGGCCCCGGCTACCTCACCGTGGTGGTCGCCATCCTGGGCACCACCATCAGCCCCTACCTCTTCTTCTGGCAGGCCGAGGAGGAGGTCGAGCAGGTCAGGGAGCGTGATGACGCCAAGCCGCTGGAGCGCGACCCGCGCGCCGCCCCGGCGGAATTCCACCGCATCCGCTGGGACACCTACATCGGCATGGGCTTTTCAGCCCTGATCGCCATGTTCATCCTTTGGACCACCGCGGCCACTCTTAACGCCCACGGGGTCACCAACATCCAGACCTCGGCCGACGCGGCAAAGGCGCTGGGGCCCATCGCCGGCCCGTTCGCCAAGGTGATCTTCGCCCTCGGCATCGTCGGCACCGGCCTGCTGGCCCTGCCGGTGCTGGCCGGTTCGGCCGCCTTCGCCATGGGCGAGGCGTTCGGCTGGCAGGTGGGGCTGGCGCGCAAGCTCAACCGCGCCAAGGCCTTCTACGGCGCCATCGCGGCGGCCATGATCATCGGCGGTGCGCTGAACTTCTTCCACTTCATCGATCCCATCAAGGCCCTCTTCTGGAGCGCCGTGATTAACGGCGTGGCGTCGGTGCCGATCATGGCCATGATCATGCATCTGGCCAGCCACAAGGCGGCCATGGGCGAGTTCAAGCTTCACGTCGGCCTCAAGGCGGTCGGCTGGCTGGCCACCGCCGTCATGGCCGCCGCCGCCGTGGGTATGTTCGCCACCCTGGGGAAGTGAGAGGGGTTTATCCCCGCGCGCGCTTGGCCGGTGGCTTTCTGGCCGTCGCCTTCTTCCCCGCCTTGGCGCCGCCGCCCAGGCTGGCGCGCAGGGCGGCCATCAGGTCGACGACGTTGGTGTCCTCCGGCTCCTCCACCCTCACCGGCTTCTTGCCCTTCTCCTTGGTCGCGATCATCTTGCGCAGGGCCTCTTCGTAGCGGTCGGTGAAGGTCCGCGGGTCGAAGGGACCCTCCTGCTGTTCGATGATCTTGCCGGCGATGGCTAGCATGGCCGGATCGACCTTGACGGCCGGAATGCCGGCGAAGGCTTCTTCCGGGTCGCGCACCTCGTCGTGGCTGCGCAGGGTGTAGGCGACGATGCCCCGGTCGCGCGGCTCCAGGGCGACCAGCCGCTCGCGGGTTGACATGACCACCCGGCCAAGGGCGATCCGCCCCGACGCCGCCATCGCCTCGCGGATGACGGCGAAGGATTCCACCGCCAGCTTGCCGTCGGGAACCAGGAAATAGGGGTCGTTCCAGTAGAGGCGGTCGATCTTGCCCTCCGGCACGAAGCGTTCGATGTCGATCGTCTTGGTGCTCTCCAGGCGCACCGATTTGATTTCCTCGTCGGTGAGCAGGACGTAGCGGTCGCGATCCACCTCATAGCCCTTGACCAAGTCGCCGCGCTCCACCGGCCCGGTGTCGGGGTCGGTGGCGACCATCTTGATGCGGTTGTGGGTGGCCGGATTGATCAGGTTGAAATGCACCTCGCCGCCCGGCGAGACGCCGGTGTAGAGGGCCACCGGGCAGGTGACCAGAGAGAGCCTTAGATGGCCGCGCCAAGTCGGGCGGCCTAGAGCGGCGCCCGTCGCCTCGCGCTTTTTTGGCGACCGCCCGGTTCTGGACTTTGCCATCGGGCGTTCGTTCATGGCGTCGGCCCGCCGCCGAGGTGAAGGCTGAACCCATGCCGTTCGCCGGTTTGCCGGTCGGTGACGATGACCCGACATTCGCCCTCCGGCCCCGCCCAGCGCTCGACGAGCGCCATGGCCGCTTCCTCGAACGACGCCGCGTCGGTCACGAAGTCGGAGCGATGTTCGCCCGCGTTCGAGCAGTGGGCGCTGAAGCTTCGCGCGGCGGCGCGGTCGCCGACGGTGCGTCGGGTGGGGGCTGTCTTCACCTTTTTCGGAACCCGAGCGGGACCATCGGGTTCCCATCGAAGCCAAATCAGGGCCCGATAGGCGGCGCGCCGGCGGGAATCTCAAAGGAAAGTCTCACGCAATGCGTCGCCGATGGCTGCTGGGATCCGTCGCCGCCTTGGGCTTGGCCGTGCTTGTCGGGGCGGTGATCGCCAATGGCTTGGACGCGGCCCGCCGCCGCGAGGCGGCCCTGGCGTCGCAGACCCATACGTTGCGCGTGATCGCCGACATCCAGCATCTCACTTCCGTGCTTCAGGAAGCGGAAATAGGTCAGAGGGGCTATCTGCTCACCGCCGACCCCGCCTATCTGACCCTCTTTCAATCGTCTCGGCGCGACGCCCCTCGGCTGTTCGAACGGTTGAAGGCGGAGACGTCCGACAATTCCTGCCAGCAGGCCGCGCTCGGCCGCCTGGGCGCGGTGGTCGCCGAGCGCGACGCCCAGATGGACCAGAGCCTGCAACCCCGGCGCGGCCTCGGAGCTTCGGGTCTTGTCGGTGTGTCCAGCGCGGGCCTGGCCACCATGGAGGCGGCGCGCGCCTCGCTCGAGGGCATGGCGGCCGAGGAAGATCGCCTGCTCGTGGCGCGCGGCCAACGGGAAGCCCAGGCGAACCTGGCCGGCGCGAGGTCACTCTACGAGCTGGCGGCGGTGGGGCTGCTCCTGTTGCTGGGCGCCTTGTGGGGGGCGATCGCCGCATGGCGCGCTTCGGCCCGCGCCAAACTGGCCGAGGTGGAGGCCGCGGCGGGGTCCCTGGTGCGCCTGAGCGAAGAGCGGCTGCGCCTGGTCCAGGCCGCCGGCGGCATCGGCGGCTTCGATTGGGATGTGCGCCGCGGCGAGGCCGTCTGCTCGCCGGAGTTCTACGCCCTGCTCGGCTTGCCGCCGGGCGCCCCGATCGATCGGGAGACTCTGGAAGCGCGGGCGCACATCGATGACCGGCGGCGGATGCTGGCGGTCCTGGAGGACGCTTTCCGCGCCGCCGCCGGCTTCAAGGAAGAGGTGCGCTTCCTGCGCGCCGACAATGGGGACGCGCGCTGGGCGGCCTGTCGCGGAGAGCCGATCCTGGGCCCCGGCGGAACGCCGCAGCGTTACGTCGGCGTCGCCGTCGACATCACCGAGCGCAAGCTGGCCGAGGTCGAACTGGCCGCCGCGAAGCTGGCGGCGGAGGCGGCGAACGAGGCCAAGAGCCGGTTCCTGGCCAACATGAGTCACGAGCTGCGCACGCCGTTGAACGCCATCATCGGCTACAGCGAAATCCTGGCCGAAGAAGCCGAGGAGATGGAAGGCGGGCGGCTGATCCCCGATCTCGACAAGATACACAAGGCCGGCAAAAGTCTCCTGTCCCTGGTCAACGATCTCCTGGACCTCTCCAAGATCGAGGCCGGCAAGATGGATCTCTTCATCGAACCGCTCGACGTTCGAGACTTGATCGAGGAGGTCGCCGGCGCCGTCGGCCCCCTGGTCGCCAAGAACGCCAATGAGTTGAAGACGGAACTCGCCGATGATTTGGGCGGGATGCGGGCCGACGTGACGAAAGTTCGGCAGATTCTGTTCAATCTCATCAGCAACGCCGCCAAGTTCACCGACCGCGGAACGATCACTGTCGACGCGCGACCCGAGCGGATGGGAGATCGCGACTGGGTCGCCTTCAAGGTGAGCGACACCGGCATCGGCATGAACGCCGAGCAGCTCGACAAATTGTTCCGGCCGTTTTCCCAGGCCGACGCGACGACCACGCGCGACTACGGCGGCACCGGGCTCGGCCTTTCCCTGACGCGCCGGCTCGCCCAGCTCATGGGCGGCGACGTGACCGTGGCCAGCGAGGCGGGGCGCGGCTCCAGTTTCGAAGTGCGGCTGCCGCGCATCGTCGAAGCGGCGCCCGACGAGACGGCCGGGACGGCGGGCCAGAAAGCCGGCGTCCAAACGGGCGAAGGGGCGAATGACGCGACGGATCGGGCGAACGCCGCCTCCTGGCCGACCGTTCTGGTGATCGACGACGATCCGATCGTCCACGACCTGATGACCCGTTTCCTCGCCCGCGAGAAGCTGCGCGCGATCATCGCGGCGGACGGCGAAAGCGGGCTGCGACTGGCGGCGGAAATCAAGCCGATCGCCATCACCTTGGACGTCATGATGCCGCGCATCGACGGATGGAGCGTGCTGACCGCCCTGAAGAGCGACCCGGTCACCGCCAACATCCCGGTGATCATGCTCACCATGGTCAGCGACAAATCCCTGGGCTACTCCCTGGGCGCCAGCGAATACCTGACCAAGCCGATCGACCGCGAACGCCTGCACGCGGTGCTGGAAAAATATGTGCCCGGCGCGGCCGGGCCGGTGCTCGTCGTCGAGGATGACGCCGCGACCCGCGAGCTTTTGCAGCGGTCTCTCGCCGCCAAGGGCTATGAAGTCCGCCAGGCGGCCGACGGCCGCGCGGCGCTTGAACTGTTGAAGACCGTCCAGCCTTGCCTGATCCTGCTCGATCTGATGATGCCCAACATGAACGGCTTCGAATTCCTGCACGTCCTGCGGCAAAACAAGACGTGGGAGGCCATTCCCGTGATGGTGGTCACCTCGAAGGATCTGTCTCACGACGAGCGCCGGCGCTTGAGCGGGGAGGCGGACATGATCCTGCAGAAAGGCGCTCTGGATCGCGAGGCTCTTCTGCGCCAGGTGAGCACGCTGGTCGCCGAACGCATCGCCGCCCAATCCCGCCGGCCGGCGGTCGGTCAATCGGAAGGGATCTGAAGCATGCCGCGCATCCTCCTGGTGGAAGACAACGACGATAACTGGGACATGCTGTCGCGCCGCCTGGAGCGCCGCGGGTTCCAGGTCGAACGCGCCGCCGACGGCCAGGCCGCCGTGGACAAGGCCGCCGGCGAGGCCTTCGACCTGATCTTGATGGACGTGAACCTGCCGGTCATGGACGGCCTGGAGGCGACCCGCCAGATTCGGGCGCTGGCCGACCGCTCGCCGGAAAGGCGGGCCTCGCCGCCGATCATCGCTCTTTCGGCCCACGCCCTGGCCACCGACCAGGACAAGGCGCTGCAAGCGGGCGCGGACGCCTATCACACCAAGCCGGTGGAACTGCCTCTTTTGCTGGAGCAGATCGAAGGCTTGCTGCGCGCGCCGCCCCGGCCGTGAACGCGGCTTACGCGAACGGCGACGGCATTTTCCAGCGGCTGCGGGCGGCCAGTCCCGAGGCGCGGGCCGAAATCGTTGGCGAACTGATCGCCGGACATGCCGAGGGTAGGCTCGAATTGGTCGGCGCCGCCGACCGGCGGCCCGACCTGCGCGGCCTCCCCCTGCCCGGAGCGCGCCTGCGCGGGGCGCGTCTGGCATTCACCGATATGAACGAGGCGTCCCTCCCTGGCGCCATCCTTTCCCAGGCCGAATTACGCTTCGCGGCGCTGGAGTCGGCCGACCTGCGCGACGTCGATTTCACCGGCGCCGATCTTTCCGATGCGGGCATGGGCGAAGCAAATCTCCAGAACGCCCTGCTGGAAGACGCCAATCTCGAACGCGCCAGTCTGCGTTTCGCCAATCTCCGCGGCGCGGTTCTGGAAGGCGCGCATATGGCCGGAGCCGACCTGTGGGGCGCCGCCCTGGACGGCGCCGACCTGCGCGACGCCTCCATGCGCGGCGCGAGCGTGGGCGATGCTTCGGCGGCCGGCGCCGATCTGAGCCGCGCCGACGCCCGGGAAACCGATTGGACGAACGCGGTTTTGGATGGCGCGCGCCTTGCCGGCGCCGATCTGCGCGGCGCGGTGCTGAAGGGTGCCCGCCTCGCCAACGCGGTGTTGTCCGGGACCCGCTTGCAGGGCCTCGATCTGACCGCTTGCGATCTGGCTCACGCCCACTTCGAAGGGGCGGAACTCGACCACACCCGCCTGACCGTTGAGCAACTGGGCGGCGCGGTGGGCGAGGAAATCGACGGTCAATATGCCGCCGCCGCCCTTTCCTACCTCGCCCTGGAGCGTAACTTCGTCGATCTGGGAGACGGCGGCGCGGCTTCGTGGGCCTACCGGCGGCGCCGGCGGATGCAGAAGCGCGCCGCCGGGGCGCGTTCGCGCGAAGCCCTGAAGGCCGGCGACATTTCCAGTTCCGCCGCGGGTCTGGCGGTCTATCTGGGTGACCAGATGGTCGAATGGATATGCGACTACGGCGAGAGCCTGACCCGCGTCTTCCTGGCCCTGGCCCTGGTCTATGTCGGCTTCACCCTCGTCTATGGCCTCACCGGCAGCGTCGCGCGCATCACTCTTGTCCCCGCCGGCGCGCCGCCAAGAATTACGCGCAACATCCTGGATCTCGCGGTGTTCAGCCTGATGGCCATGACCACGTCGGGCGGCGCCTCGACCGTTTCGGCCAATCTGGTGGGGGCCGGCGTGCCGGTGGCCCTGCTGAGCGGCGTTCAGGCCCTGCTTGGCATATTTCTGACCGGCCTGCTGGGTTTCGTCGCCGGCAACCGCATCCGCCGGTGAAGACAGCGGCGGGTCTTTGGCGTTAAGGCTTGGCGTTTGATCCCCAAAGGAGCCGCGCCCTTTCATGCCGCATCGAACAAGGTTGGCCTTTCGCTTATCGGTGAGCGCCGCGGCGATCCTGCTGGCGGCCGGGTCGGCCCTGGCCTGGCAGGCGGGGGGCGGTCATCACGGCGGCGGTCGCGGTGGCGGCGGGGCCGGTCGCTTCCGGCAGGTCCAGCCCAACCCCTTCGCGACCCCGACGGTGGTCCCGCCGGACGCGGCCTCGCCGGCGACCGGTGCGGACGCCCTCGCCGACAACCAGGCGGTCATGCGGATCGAGGGCGAACTGGCCGACGCGCGCAACCGCACCATCCAGCTCACCGCCTGGATCGTCGGCCTGGGCATTCTCCAGACGGTGATCTTCGGCGTCGCCCTGATCGCCGCGGCGCGGGCGGTGAGGGGCGCGCGCGCCGCCGCCAAGACCCTGGCCCTGCTCGACCGCGCCTACCTCTTCCTCGACCAGGACATATCCCTGGCCCACGCCGACCATCGCGGCCCGCGCGGCGGCCTGAAGCTGCGCTTCGCCTTCGGCGTGAAGAACCATGGCCGCACCCCCGCCGTGGTCCGGTGGTTCAACATCCGCCACCAGTATCTGCCCGCGCCGCCCGAGGGCCTCTATGAGGAGGCCGGCTACGGCGAGGGCCTGGTCGTCGGGGCCGGGGAGGTGGTTCGCTTCGATCACCATGACATGACCATGGCCGGGGCCGACTGGGACAAGGCCGAGGCCGGGGAGGGGGCCATCTATCTGCACGGCTGCCTGGTCTACACCGACATCTTCAAGGCCCAGCACGAGACCTACTTCTGCTGGCGCTACGATTCGGCCCGCCACGTCTTCGTCATCGCCGAATCGGCGACTCTCAACCGGTTCGACTAGGGTGGCGAGGCCGGCTTGATCGCGGCGCGCGGCTAGAGAGAAAGGAATTTGCCGGATGTCCTCCTCCATGGGTCTCAGCGAAAGCGTGAAAGCCTACGTCCAGGCGTGGGGCGTGCGCGAGCATCCGGTCCTGGCCCGCTGCCGCGCCGACTCGGCCGGCGACGCCCGCGCCCGCATGCAGATCAGCCCCGAGCAGGGCGCCGTGATGCAGGTTCTGGCAAAGGCGATCGGGGCGCGCCGCGCCCTCGAAGTGGGTGTGTTCACCGGCTATTCCTCCACCGCCGTCGCCCTGGCCCTGAAGGCGATGCACGGCGGCGCGGCGGAACTCGTCGCCTGCGACATCTCCCAGGACTATGTGAGCCGCGCCCGCCGCTACTGGCGCGAGGCGGGCGTGGAGGACATCGTCGCCGTCCGCCTGGGTCCGGCCGAGGCAAGCCTGGAAGGGTTGATCGACGAGGGCCGGGCCGGCGCCTTCGACCTGATGTTCATCGACGCCGACAAGACCGGCTACGACACCTACTACGAGCTCGGCCTGCGCCTGCTGCGGCCCGGCGGCCTGATGCTCATCGACAACATGCTGTGGAGCGGGGCGGTGGCGGACCCCGCCGACACCTCCGCCGACACGATCGCCCTGCGCGCCCTGGCCGCCAAGATCCACGCCGACGACCGAGTCGACATGACCCTCGCCACCGTCGGCGACGGCCTGTCGATGGTGGCCAAGCGATAGTTCTCGTTTGAGATTGTCGTCGCCCATCGCGGGCGTATGATTGTCGGCGGGGGGGCCAATCATGAAGTTCGTCGCCGTCGCCTGTTTCGTCGCCGCCCTCGCCGCGCCGAGCCTGGCCGCCGCCGCCACCGCCGCCACCGCCGCCACGGTCGCTGACGCGGTGGCCAAGGTCCAGGCGCTCGCCCACCGGGCGGTCGCGGGCCACGCCGCGCCCGGCGTCGCCATCGCGGTGGTGTTCGACGACAAACTAGTGTGGTCCGGCGGCTTTGGCGTTCGGGACACGGCCTCGGGCGCGCCGGTGGACGCCGAAACCGTCTTTCAACTGGCCTCGGTCTCCAAGCCGCTGGCCTCCACCGTGGTCGCCGCCCTGGTCGGCGAGGGCAGGATCGCCTGGGATTCGAAGATCAGCGACCTCGATCCCGGCTTCCAGATGGCCGATCCGTGGGTAACCCGCGAACTCACCCTCACCGACCTGTTCTCCCATCGCAGCGGCCTGCCCGACCATGCCGGCGACCTCCTGGAGGACATGGGCTATTCCCGCGCCGAGGTCTTGCGGCGACTGCGCTACCAGAAGGGCGGCGGGGCGTTCCGCGCCTCCTACGCCTACACCAATTTCGGCCTGACCGAAGCCGGCGTCGCCGCCGCCCGGGCCTATGGGCTGACCTGGGAGGACGCCAGCCAGACCCGGCTCTACGGCCCGCTCGGCATGAGCTCCACCAGTTCGCGCTTCGCCGACTTCCTCGGCCGCCCCGACCGGGCGCTCGGCCATGTGAAGGTGAACGGCCGGTGGGTGGCGAAATACCAGCGCGAGCCCGACCCCCAGTCGCCGGCCGGCGGGGCGAGTTCGTCGGTCAACGACATGGCCAAATGGATGCGCCTGCAACTGGCCGACGGCCGGTTCGAGGGCAAACAGGTGATCGACGCCAAAGCCTTGGCGCAGACCCATGCGCCGCAGATCCGCAGCGGAACCAACCATCTCACCGGCGCGCCGACCTTCTATGGCCTGGGCTGGAACGTCAGCTACGACGGCGAAGGCCGCCTTCGCCTCTCCCATTCGGGCGCCTTCGCCATGGGGGCGTCGACCGCCGTTTCTCTGGTTCCCGCCGAGCATCTGGGCGTCATCGTCCTCACCAACGCCGCCCCGGTGGGGATTGCCGAGACCCTGGCCTTCTCCTTCATCGACCAAGCCCTCTATGGCCGCCAGACCCAGGAGTGGGGGCCCCTGTTCGCCACGGTCTTCGCCGATCCGGCTTCCCTGGGCGTCGTCCCGGGCGCGGACTATTCCAAGCCGCCCGCCTCCCCGTCTCCGGCCCTCGCCGAGGCCGCCTATCTAGGGACCTATGCCAACGACTATTATGGCGCTGTCCAGGTGATCGACCAGGGCGGCCGCCTCGCCCTCGTCGAGGGGCCGGGCAAGGCGGCCTTTCCCCTGACCCACTACGCCCGCGACACCTTCACCTATCAGACCGCCGGCGAGAACGCGGCGGGCGCCAGCGGCGTCACCTTCACCCTGGACCCGGACGGCAAGGCGACCTCGCTCACCGTGGAGAATCTCAATGTTGACGGAGACGGCGTCTTTCCCCGCAAGGCGGCCGAATCACCTTAGCGAAATCAATTTGTTGTCTGGTTTACTTGATGCAGATCGATCCGATAGGCCGAGGCCGAGCCGGCGGCTTCGAGGCGGATGGGCTCTCCGGCGGCCTGTTCGATCAGCACCGCGTCGAACCGGCCCAACTCGTGGGCCGCGCCGCCCTCCTCGACGCGCAGGCCGCCGTGGAGGGCCAGAATGAGCGTCCGCCGGGCGGCGGCGACGACGCGCTCGCCTTCGAAGTCCAAGCGGGTGACGGCGGCGCGGACGCGGCCCCGGCGGGTCATGACGTTGAGATCGGTGACCGGCCCCGGCGGGGTTTGGGCGCAAACTGGAACGTCGCCGGGAAAAACCGCCAGCGGCGAGGCGGGCGAAAGGTCGAGCGTCGCGCCGCCCTCGAACCGCAGAGTCAATCGCCCCTCGACCACCGCGAGCACCCGATCGACGCCCGGAAAAAGGGAAAATGGGCCGCCGGCGCTCACCGTGGCCGTGCTGACCCGCCAGTCGAAAGCGTCCAGACCCGCGCCGGCGGGATAGACGGCGATCTCGCGGGTGACGCCGCCGCCGTTTTTCCAGACGCTCGCCACGCGGTCGCGGGCGCGAAGGACCCGGAGGGTCACGCGCTCAGCCCAGGATGCCCGGCAGGTCGAGGCGGTGCTCGCGGGCGCAGTCGAGGGCGATCTCGTAGCCGGCGTCGGCGTGGCGCATGACGCCGCTGGCCGGGTCGTTCCACAGCACCCGCTCGATGCGGCGGGCGGCGGCCGGGGTGCCGTCGCACACCACCACCATGCCGGCGTGCTGGGAAAAGCCCATGCCGACCCCGCCGCCGTGGTGGATCGAGACCCAGGTCGCCCCGCTGGCGCAGTTCAGGAGGGCGTTGAGCAGCGGCCAGTCGGAAACGGCGTCGGAGCCGTCGCGCATGGCCTCGGTCTCGCGGTTGGGCGAGGCGACCGAACCGGAATCCAGGTGGTCACGGCCGATGACCACCGGGGCGGCCAGTTCGCCGCTGGCCACCATGGCGTTGAACGCCAGCCCCAGCCGGTGGCGATCGCCCAGGCCCACCCAGCAGATGCGCGCCGGCAGGCCCTGGAACTTGATCTTCTCCCGCGCCATCGTCAGCCAGGCATGCAGGTGCGCGTCGTGCGGCATCAGTTCCTTCACGCGGGCGTCGGTTTTGTAGATGTCCTCGGGATCGCCCGACAGGGCCGCCCAGCGGAACGGCCCGATCCCCCGGCAGAAAAGCGGGCGGATGTAGGCCGGCACGAAGCCGGGGAAATCGAAGGCGTCCTCGAGACCCTCCTCCAGGGCCATCTGGCGGATATTGTTGCCGTAATCGACGGTGGGGACGCCCGCCCGGTGGAAATCGAGCATGGCCCGCACCTGGACGGCCATGGAAGCGCGCGCCGCCGCCTCCACCGATTTCGGATCGCTCTCGCGCCGCGCGATCCAGTCGGCGGCGCTCCAGCCGATCGGCAGATAGCCGTTGATCGGGTCGTGGGCGCTGGTCTGGTCGGTGACAGCGTCCGGCCGCACCCCGCGGCGAACCAGTTCGGGAAACACCTCGGCCGCGTTGCCGAGCAGGCCGACCGACAGCGGCTTTTTGTCGGCGCAGGATTTCCCGATCAGGCCCAGCGCCTCGTCCAGATCCTGGCTCATCACGTCCAGATAACCGGTGCGCAGGCGCATCTCGATGCGCGAGGCCTGGCATTCCACCGCCAGGCAGGAGGCGCCGGCCATCACCGCCGCCAGGGGTTGGGCGCCGCCCATGCCGCCCAGGCCGCCGGTCAGGATCCAGCGCCCGGAAAGGTCGCCGCCGTAGTGCTGGCGGCCGAGCTCGGCGAAGGTCTCGAACGTCCCCTGCACGATGCCCTGGGCGCCGATGTAGATCCACGAGCCGGCGGTCATCTGGCCGTACATCGCCAGCCCCTTGCGGTCGAGTTCGTTGAAATGCTCCCAGGTCGCCCAGCGCGGCACCAGGTTGGAGTTGGCGATCAGTACGCGGGGGGCGTCGGGGTGAGTGCGGAACGCGCCGACCGGCTTTCCCGACTGGACCAGCAGGGTCTGGTCGTCCTCGAGCCGGCGCAGAACCGCGACGATGGCGTCGAAACTCTCCCAGTCGCGCGCCGCCCGGCCGATGCCGCCATAGACCACCAACTCCTCGGGCCGTTCGGCGACGTCCGGGTCGAGGTTGTTCATCAGCATGCGCAGCGGCGCTTCAGTGAGCCAGCTCTTGGCGCTGATCTCCGGTCCGCGCGGACTGCTGATTACGCGGGAATTGTCCAGGCGGGTCATGGGCGGCCTTCGGCGAAATCGAGGCAGGATTGGAGAACGGCGTTGAGCGCCTCGCGCATGGGCGCGGCTGTGGCGGGATCGTAAGGGCTCGGCCAGTTATCGGCGGTGACTGGATCCTCTGGATCGTACATGTAGCCGCAACAGGCCAGTTCCATCTGGATGGCGTGGACGCCCTCGCCTGGGGCGCCATGGTGGCGGGTGGTGTAGCCGCCCTTGAACCGGCCGTCGGTGACGCGGGAAAAGGCGCTCGCGTCGCACACGGCCTCGACGGCGGCGGCGAGGTCGGCGTGACAACTCGCGCCGCTGTTGGTTCCGATGTTGAAATTGGCCAGTTCGCCCTCGAACAGCAGGGGAATCCGCGAGCGGATCGAATGGGCTTCATAGAGAACAACCGCGCGGTGCCTCTTCCGCAGGCGTGCGATCTCGGCGGCCAGGGCGCCATGGTAGGGCTCGAAATAAAGGTTTCGCCGGCGCCCGATCTCGGCGCTGTCGGGGCCTTGGCCCTCCTGGTAAAGCCCCTCGCCGTCGAAGGTGGTGGTCGGACAGAGTTCGGTGCTCGCCTGGCTCGGATAGAGTGAGGCCCCAGTGGGATCGCGGTTCACGTCGATAACGGTGCGCGAGATCGCCGTGCGGATCGTGGGCGCCCCCATGTCGGCGGCGAAGTCGTAGAGGCGATGAACCCACCAGTC
>JBPCMA010000183.1:0-7786 GCA_051002715.1 Caulobacteraceae bacterium | reverse complement strand
CGACGAGAGCGGCTACGACTACGCCAAGCGCGACGTGATGATCCCCATGCGCGACGGGGTGAAACTGCACACGGTGATCGTCATCCCCAAGGGCGCCCAGCGTTTTCCGATCCTCCTCGACCGGACGTCCTACAACGCCGGCAAGATCACCAGCCGCGCCTCCAGCCCCCATCTGGCGGCCATTCTGCCCCACGCCTACGCCGAACTGGCGGCGGCGGGTTACATCGTCGCGGTCCAGGACGTGCGCGGCAAATACGGCTCGGGCGGCGTCTATGTGAACGAGCGGCCCCTGCGCGGCCCGCTGAACGGCGGCGACATCGACCACGCCACCGACGCCTGGGACACCATCGACTGGCTGGTGGGGAACGTGAAGGAGACCAACGGCAAGGTCGGCATGATCGGCACGTCCTACGACGGCATGATGGTGCTGATGGCCCTTTCCGACCCCCACCCGGCCCTGAAGGCCGCCGTGCCGATCAACCCGGTGGCCGACACCTGGCTCAACGACGACGATTTCTACGGCGGCGCCTTTCGCCTGATCGGCTACGACTATTATTACGAGCAGGACACCGCCAAGGGCGAGGGCGACGACCTGCCGCGCGGCGCGCTCGACGACTACGATGTGTTCCTGAAGGCCGGCTCGGCGTGGGATTTCGCCAAGGCCACCGGGGTCGACAAGCTGCCCTTCCCGGCCCGCATGGCCCTGCATCCGACCTACGACGCCTTCTGGCGCGAGCAGGCGCTGGAGACGATCCTGCCGCGCCACGCCCTCACCGTGCCGACCCTCTATGTGGCGAGCCAATGGGACCAGGAGGACATGTTCGGCGCGATCGGGACCTACGAGGCGACGGCGGCGAGCGATCCGGGCCACCGGCGCGACTTTCTGGTCATCGGCCCGTGGAGCCACGGCGGGGCCAACAAGGATGGCTCGACCCTGGGGGCCTTGAGTTTCGACGGCGATACGGCGGAGCATTTCCGCCGGAGCGTGCTCCTGCCCTTCCTCGACGCCCATCTGAAGGACGGCGCGCCCGCCGCCGCCATCGCGCCAGTCACCGCCTTCGAGACCGGGGCCAACGTATGGCGCGCCTACGATTCGTGGCCCAGGAGCTGCCGGAGCGGCTGTCCCGAAGCATCCCGGCCCCTATGGCTCCGGCCGGGGGGCGCCCTTGGCTTCGAGCGGCCGAGCCAGGCGGCGGCGGACACCGTGGCCTATGTGTCCGATCCGGCCAAGCCGGTTCCCTATCGCTCGCGGCCCATCCGGCCGACCTACGCCGACGATTCCACCTGGAGCCGCTGGCTGGTGGACGACCAGCGGGAATTCGGCGGCCGGCCGGACGTGGTGAGCTGGACTTCGGAGACCCTCACCGCCCCGGTGCGCATCGCCGGCGCGCCCCAGGTCCATCTGCGCGCCGCCACCTCCGGGGCCGACGCCGACTGGGTGGTCAAGCTGATCGATGTCTATCCAGGCGAGATTCCGGCCAAGCCGGCGCTCGGCGGCTACCAGCTGATGGTCGCCGCCGACATCTTCCGCGGCCGCTACCGCGACGGCTATTCGACGCCCAAACCCATCCCGCCCGGAGAGGTCGAGACCTATTCGTTCCCCCTGCCCAACGCCAGCCACGTCTTTCTGCCCGGCCACCGGATCATGGTCGAGGTGCAGTCGACCTGGTTCCCCCTCTACGACCGCAACCCCCAGACCTGGGTCGACAACATCTTCTTCGCCAAGAAGGCCGACTATCGCGCCGCCACCCAGACGATCGTCGACGCGGGACCAGATTCCAGCTTCATCGATCTGCCGACCGTAAAATCTCGATAAGAGCGGGCAAGCCTAACATAGGATAATTGACGCGTCCGCCATCCCGCGTAACCTACCGTGTGTTGCTCGATCGGGAGGTTGTGATGGTCAGCCGCGGCTTGGTCGTCTGTGTCGGTTTGCTGAGTTACGCCGCTCCGGCCTCGCCGGCGGCGGCCCAGGAGTCGACCTCGCTGTCCTGCCCGCGTCCCTCCGCGGGCGCCGCGGCCATCCAGCCGCCGGCGCTTTTCAGCCGGGGCGGAGCGCTGAACGTCACGCTCGACTACGTGACCTCGGTCGGGCCCGACCATCGCACGCGATTCTGTTTCGTCACCCCCGACGGACAGGAATCGCCGACCCTGCATGTCAGCCCGGGCGACACCCTCAACATCAGCCTGACCAACAGGCTCCCGCCGCCGCCCGCCGGTTCCCCCGCGATGGCGATGGGGCTGGACAGCGATGTGTGCGGCGCGGCGAACATGACCAGCGCCTCGGTCAATATGCACTTCCATGGGACGAACACCTCGCCGACCTGCCATTCGGACGAAGTGGTGCATACACTGGTCAATTCGGGACAAACCTTCAACTATTCGCTCAAGTTCCCCGGGAACGAGCCGCCCGGCCTCTACCTCTACCATCCCCACGTCCATCCCCTGACCGAGAAGATGGTTCTGGGCGGAGCCGATGGCGCGATCGTGGTGGAGGGGTTGCAGAAATTGCAGCCGGCCGTCGCCGGCCTGCCGTCCAGAATCCTGATCATCCGTGACCAGACGCTTCCGTCCAAATATACGCCCGGCGGGCGGACGCCGTCGTACGACGTCACGCTAAACTACGTACCGATCAGCTATCCGGCGCTCGTCCCAGCCGTGATCCATCTTTCGTCGTCCCATGAGGAGCTCTGGCGGGTGGCGAATGGCGCGGCCGACACGGTGATCGACCTGCGCCTGCTTTACGACGGGGTCGTTCAGCCCCTGCGGATTGTCGCCCTCGATGGGGTGCCCACCGACTCCCAGGATGGAACCCAGCGCGGCAAGATCGTCGCCATGAACCATGTCCTGCTGGCGCCGACGGGTCGAGCGGAGTTCATCGTCACCACGCCCTCCGCCTCGGTGAAGCAGGCGATCTTCGAGACCACCAAGGTCGATACCGGCCCCATCGGCGACAACGACACCAGGCGAACCCTCGCCATCCTGAAGAGACCGGACTTTACGGCTCAGGCCGCTCCGCTCGATACCATCCCCACATCGGCCTTCACGGCCGCGCCGTTCGGTCAGCGCTTCGCCGCCCTGGATAGCGCCATGGTGACGACCCGGCGCACGCTCTATTTCTCCGAAAGCCCCCTGCCGAACGCGACAAAATTCTTCATCACCGTCGTCCCCGCCAAGCCGGAACTCTACCATCCGGGCGATCCGCCGGCGATCGTCACCCACCAGGGGGCCGTGGAGGAGTGGACGGTCGAAAACCGCTCACCCGAGGTGCATGAATTCCACATCCACCAGATCCATTTCAAGCTGCTGCGCCGCGATGGAAAACTCCTGCCGCCCGACCGGCAGCAGTTCTTCGATGTCGTGAACGTGCCCTATTGGAGCGGCAAGGGACCCTACCCGAGCGTGACGCTGTTGATGGATTTCCGCGGTCCGATCACCGGCGATTTCGTCTATCACTGCCACATCCTCAACCACGAGGATCAGGGCATGATGGCGATCATTCGTGTCCTGCCAAGGACGTGATCATATCCGCGCTTGTCGAGGGAGGAATCACTTCTCCGCCAGCAGCGAATCGATCACCGCCTTGGCGTCGGGGCCGGACCAGTCGGCCCCGCCGGACAGGCGGGCGCGCTCGATCCCGGCCTTGTCGTAGATGACGGTGGTCGGCATCTCGTCGATGGGCGGCTTGAAGGCGTAGGCCAGGGCGTAGGTCGGTTCGGTGTAGAAGGTGAGCGGCGGGTTTTTGTCGATGAAGGCGTGGCCGGCCGTCTCGTCGTCGCCCTTGCCGACGCTGATCGGCACGATGGCGAGCGGCTTGCCGGCGTAGGCGCGGGCCAGCTTCGCCAGGCTGGGGATCTCGGCCTTGCAAGGGGCGCACCAGTTGGCCCACAGGTTGACGATGGCGACCTTGCCCTTGAACGCCGCCAGGGTGTGGGCCTTGCCCGCCGCGTCGGCGAACGGCGTGGCGGGGGCGGGGGCGGGACGGGCGCTGACCACCAGCTTGGCCATCGCCCCCCTGGCCAGGGGCTTCAGGTCGCCCGGCGTTTGGGAACAGCCGGCCATGCCGTATAGAAGCGCCGCGACGCTCGCCAGGGCGAGCCGGCGCGCGCGGCGTGGGGTTGGGATCTGGCTCATATGACCGACGACTCCGCAAAGGCCGGCCATTCTCTATGGGGCGGGCGGTTTTCCGCCAAGCCCCATGCGCTGATGGCGGCGATCAACACCTCGATCGACGTGGACCGGCGGCTGGCGGCCGAGGACATCGCCGGCTCGCGCGCCCACGCCGCCATGCTGGGCGCGACGGGGATCGTCGCGGCGGCCGACGAGCGGGCGATCCAGGAGGGCCTCACCGCCATCGAGGCCGAAATAGCGGCCGGGGCCTTTCCCTTCCGCGACGAATACGAGGACATCCACATGAACGTGGAAGCGCGGCTGGCCGAGCTCATTGGGCCGGCCGCCGGACGCCTGCACACCGCCCGCTCGCGCAACGACCAGGTGGCGCTGGATTTTCGCCTGTGGGTCCGCGCAGCCTGCGAACGCTGCGCCGCCGCCCTGAGGGACCTGCAGCGCGGCTTGGTCGCCAAGGCCGAGCCCCACGCCGCGACGCTGATGCCCGGCTTCACCCACCTGCAGGCCGCCCAGCCGATCACCTTCGGCCACCATCTGATGGCCTATGTTGAGATGTTCGGCCGGGACGCCGGCCGCTTCGACGACGCCCGCGCGCGGATGAACGAATGCCCCCTGGGCGCGGCGGCCCTGGCCGGGACTTCCTTTCCCATCGACCGGGAGATGACCGCCCGCGCCCTGGGCTTCGACCGGCCCACCGCCAATTCCCTCGACAGCGTGGCGGCCCGCGACTTCGCCCTGGAAGCCCTGGCGGCCGCGACGATCTGCGCCATCCACCTTTCGCGCCTGGCCGAGGAAATCGTGCTGTGGGTCACGCCCCAGTTCGGCTTCGTCGGCCTCACCGACGCCTTCACCACCGGCTCGTCGATCATGCCGCAGAAGCGCAACCCCGACGCCGCCGAACTGGTGCGCGCCAAGGCGGGGCGGGTGCTGGGCGCTCTGGTCGCCCTGGCCACGGTGATGAAGGGCCTGCCGCTGGCCTACGGCAAGGACATGCAGGAGGACAAGGCGCCGGCCTTCGAGGCCTTCGACGCCCTGGAGGTCTGCCTGGCGGCGATGACCGGCATGATCGCCGACGTGACCCCCGACGTCGCCGCCATGGAAGGCGCCGCCGGGGCCGGCCACGCCACGGCCACCGATCTGGCCGACTGGCTGACGCGCGAACTGGACATGCCGTTTCGCCAAGCCCATCGCATCGCCGGCGCGGCGGTCAGGCGCGCCGACGCGCTGGGGTGCGAACTGGCGGACTTGCCGATGGCCGAATTCCAGGCTTTGGAGCCTCGGCTGACCCGGCGCGTTTACGCCGTACTGGCCCCGGCCGCTTCGGCGGCCAGTCGGCTGAGCCTGGGCGGCACGGCGCCCTCGCGGGTTCGCGCGGAGATCGCGCGCTGGAAGGAGAGGCTCTAGATGATGCGGCCCACTTTGATGATTCTCGGCGTGGCGGCGCTGGCCTTGAGCGCCTGCGGCAAGGTGGGCGCCCTCGACCAGCCCGCCCCTCTCTACGGCGAAAAGGCCAAGGCGGACTATCAGGCCAAGCAAGAGGCGGCGGCGGCCAAGGCCAAGAAGGACGACCAGCCGGACGCCGTGACGCCGGATAAGACCTACGATCCAAACGCCGACCCCTCGCCGCAGCGCACCCTGCCCATCCAGGGCACCAACCCCAGCCCCAACGGACCGCCGCCGCCCGGGGTGCTGCCCGACCCGTTCAACAATCCGGGCCCTCCCCGCGATTGACGAGCGACGCATTTTCCTCGATTCCTGACGGACCTGGTCGATCGAGGCCGCGCGGAACGCGCCGGGCCGTCACAGGGGAGATTCGTCGATGCTGAAGGATTTTCGCGAGTTCATCGCCCGTGGCAACGTGGTCGATCTGGCCGTCGGCGTGATCATCGGCGCGGCGTTCGGCGCCGTGGTCAAGAGCCTGGTCGATCAGGTGATCATGCCGCCGATCGGCCTGCTCACCGGCGGCATCGATTTTTCGCAGTTGAAGGTCATCCTGAAGCCGGCCGACGTGGCGGCCAAGCACGCCGAGGTGGCCATCCTCTACGGCGCCTTCATCAATACGGTGATCACCTTCCTCATTGTCGCCTTCGTCGTCTTCATCATGGTGCGGATGATCAGCAGGATGCGCCGCGAACAGGCCGCCGAGCCCGAGCCCGCCGCCCCGGCGCCCACTCCGTCGGAGACCCTGCTGACCGAGATCCGCGACCTGCTGCGCGCGCCCAGGGTATAGTTTCGCGCCGGCGGCCGCGACGAAATCGCGGCTGGCGCGGCGGGGTGGGGGCGGTATCATGGGCGGCGAGTCGGAGGCCCCCCAGAGCCCCGTGTCATCGAGGTCGCCGATTTCCGCCCTGACCTCCATGAACCCCCAGGCGGCGCCGATGGTGCGATTGGATGAGGTGTCGCTGGGCGAAATCGGCCAGGCGGGAAGCCTGCGCGGCCTTTCCTTCGCTTTGGCGCCCGGATCGTTCCATGTTCTGACCGGCCCGGCCGGGTGTGGCAAGACCTCGGTCCTCGACGTGATCGGCATGGCCAGATGGCCAGAAGCCGGGCGGGTGGAGTTGTTCGGCCGCGACACCGCCGCCCTCGACCAGAAAGACCGGCCGCGCCTTCGCCGGCGGATCGGGCGGCTGTTCGCCAAGGATCGCCTGATCGATCACCTGTCGGTCTTCGACAATGCCGCTCTCGTCCCGCGCTTGGCCGGTCGGCGGCGGCGGGACTACGGCCCCGAGGTGGCGCAGGTTCTCGCCTGGGTCGGCCTCGGCGGCAAGGCGGGCGCCCCGCCCGCCGACCTGAACGCCGGCGAGCGGCGCCGGCTTGCCCTCGCCCGCGCGGTGGCGGGCGCGCCGGAAATTGTCCTGGCCGACGAGCCCATCGGCGGCCTGGGCGACGACGCCGGCCTTCGCGTCCTTTGCCTGCTGGCCGAGATCAACCAGGCTGGAACCGCCGTCCTGATGGCCACCGCCGACGAGGATCTGGCCGCGTCGTCGGGCGCGCCGGTGCTGCGCCTGCGCGAGGGCCGGCTGACCCTGGTCCAGGGTTTCGAACCGGCGGTCGCACCATGACCGGCGCGCCCATCCCCCGGCGCGCCGGCCCCCTTCTCGCGCCCGACACCCCCGCCCTTCGCTGGGTCTTGTTGGCCATCGCGGCCCTTTCCTTCGCCGCGGCGCTGATCGCCATTGCCGGCGTGGCGGCGGGCGCCGCGGCGGCCGAGTGGCGCGGCCGGCTCATCGGATCGGCCACCGTGGCGGTCGCCGCCGCCGGCCTGGAGAGCCCCGACGCCGCCGCCGCGCGGGCCGCCGAGGTTCTGGGTGCGGCGCCCGGGGTCGCCCGCGCCTGGCCGCTGGAGCCGGCCGGCGTCGATGCCGCCATCGCACGCCTGGAGATGGGAAAAGCCGCCGCCCGCGGGCGCCTGGTCGCCGTCCGGTTCAAGGCGGGAGAGGCCCCCGCCACCGCCACCCTGGTCCGCGCCCTGGCGGCCGAGGGCCTGGTTGCCGCCGTCGACGATCACCGGCCGTTGACCAGCCCGGTCCTGCGCGCCGCCGCCCTGGCCGGCGCGGCGGCGGCCGTCTTGCTGGCCGCGATCGTCGCGGCGGTGGGCGCGCTGGCCGCCTGGGCGACGCGCCGCCGCCTCGCCGGGCAAGGCGAGTTGGTGGAGTTG
>JBPCMA010000182.1:0-4584 GCA_051002715.1 Caulobacteraceae bacterium | reverse complement strand
GTTTGTAGGTGATCGCCCTAGGATCGGTCAAAAGGATGCGGCATCGCCTTCGCCGCCTGCCGGGGGAGATGCAGGGCCTTGCCTGAAGGGCTTGCGAACAACAAACACCCCTTATATCTTACTGCCGTCTTACTCCCAGAAAGGGCAATAGGGTGGCCGCTTCGGAAAAGCTGACGACGACGGTGTCGACCAAGGGTCAGGTGATCCTGCCGGCGGCGATCCGTCGATCGCGTCGCTGGCGGCCGGGAACGCGGCTGGTGGTGGAAGACACCCCGGACGGCGTTCTGCTCAAGGCCACGCCTGTCTTCCCGGCGACAAAACTCGAAGACGTGTTTGGCTCGCTGCCCCGCACCGGCCCACCCATGACACTCGAAGAGATGGAGACGGGCGTCGCCGCTGAAATTCGGCGCCGATATGCTCGCGATTGACACCAACGTCATCGTTCGCTTTCTCACCAGGGATCACCCCGAACAGTCCGAGAAGGCCCGGGCGCTCATCGCCAAGGAAATGGTGTTCGTCGCGACGACCGTCCTGCTCGAGACCGAATGGGTGCTGCGCTATTCCTATCGCTTTCGGCAGGCGGATATCGTGGGCCGCCTGGCCGCTTTCATCGGCTTGCCCAATGTGACGGTGGAGGACAGCGTCGTGACCGCGAGGGCATTCGCCGGGATGGCGGCGGGCATGGATTTCGCCGACGCTCTTCACCTGACTTCGGCGGCTGAATGCGACGCCTTCGTGAGTTTCGATGCGCGGCTGGCCAAGGCGGCGCGGGGCCTCGGCGGCCTGGAGGTTCGGGCGCCTTAGGATTGGCGATCCTTAAGGTGGCGGCCAGCGGCGGGAAAACCTCGACGTGCGAGAAGCGGCGGTGACGCGGGGATCTCAACCCAGAAGGAACCAAGCCATGAATCGTTTCACGCTCTCCATCGCCGCCTTGGCCGCCGCCGCCCTCGGCGGCTCTGCGCTCGCCATGCCGGCCCATCCGACCTTCAAGGGCCATGAACTGGCCGGCCAAGCCAAGGTGTCGCTGGCCCAGGCGCGCCAGACGGCCCTGAAGGCCCGTCCCGGCATGGTCACCGACCAAGAGCTCGAAAAGGAAGGCGGTGGCAGCGGCCTGCGCTATTCCTTCGACATCAAGAGCGGTGCGCGCACCTTCGAAGTGGGCGTCGACGCCAAAAGCGGCGCGGTCCTGGAAAACGGGGCCGAGGGCGCGAACCCGGACTGATCGCGACCCATCCTCAAAGAGCCGGCGGCCGGCGCATGACGAGCGCCGGCCCGCTTGCGATCGGCGGCGAGAGGGGCAAGGGTCCGCCCATGAAACTGCTTCTGGTCGAGGACGACGCCGAGACGGCCGCCTTTCTCAGGCGGGCGCTCGGCGAAGCGGGGCACACGGTGGATCACGCCGCCAGCGGCCATGACGGCCTGCTGCTGGCGGCCGGCGAAGCCTACGACGTGATCGTCCTCGACCGCATGCTGCCCCAGATCGACGGCCTGGCCATCCTGCGCACCATCCGGGCCTCGAAGGTGAAGACTCCGGTCCTGCTGCTCACCGCCATGGGCGGCATCGACGATCGGGTGGAGGGCCTGGAGGCGGGCGGCGACGACTACTTGGTCAAGCCCTTCGCCTTCGCCGAGCTGCTGGCGCGGGTCGGCGCCCTGGCGCGCCGCCCGCCGCCCCAGGATACGCCCACCCGCCTGGCGGTGGCCGATCTGGAGATGGATCTTCTGAAGCGGTCGGTCACCCGGGGCGGCGAGCGGATCGACTTGCAGCCGCGCGAATTCCAGCTTCTGGAATATCTGCTGCGCCACGCCGGCCGGGTGGTGACGCGAACCATGATGCTCGAGAGCGTGTGGGATTTTCACTTCGACCCCAAGACCAATATCGTCGAGACCCACATGAGCCGGCTGCGGGCCAAGCTGCAGCGCGGCGCGTCGGCGGAGCTGATCCATACGGTGCGCGGAGCGGGCTATTGCCTGCGGGAACCATAAGAGGGGTGTTCCGCTCCAGCAGCTTTCGCCTGGCGGCCTTCTATGCCGCGGCCTTCGCCCTGGCGGTGGCGATCCTGGGCGCGGTCACCCTGACAGCCACCCGCGCCGCCCTGGCCCGGCAGTTCGACGCCCGCATCGCCGCCGAGTCCGCCTCCCTGGCGCGGGAATATCAGGCGGAGGGGCTGATTGGGGTGGTCCAGGCGGTGCGCGAGCGCGATTCCACGCCGGGCGCCCTGGACTTCGGCCTCCAAACCAAGGACGGCGCGAGCGTCGCCGGCCGCCTGGCGGCGATACGCGCGCCCAAGGGCTGGTCGGTGCTGCGCGAAAGCGAGGAACACGAAACGCCCGAACGCACACGCATCCTCACCGCCGATCTACCGGGCGGCTACCGATTGCTGGTGGGCGACGATCTCCAGGGTGTCGAAGCCCTCGACGCGGTGCTGTTCCAGCGTTTCGCCCTGGCCTTCGCGGCGCTGGTTTTGCTGGGCGTGGCCGGCGGCTATGGCCTGGCCCGCGGCGTCACCCGCCGCGTCGCCTCCATCACCGGAACGGCCGAGGCGATCATCGACGGCGATCTGACCCGCCGGGTCCCGGTTCGCGGGGCGGGCGACGATCTCGACCGGCTGGCGGCGAGCTTCAACCGGATGCTCGACCGCATCGGCGCCTTGATGGAGAACCTGCGCCAGGTTTCCAACGACATCGCCCATGAGCTGCGCACCCCCCTGACTCGCCTGCGCACCCGTCTGGAGGCCGGCCTGACGCGAACGGGAACCGGCGAGCGCGAGGCGGCCCTCGAGGCAGGCCTCGCCGACCTCGACGCCATCCTGGGCGCCTTCGCGGCGCTGCTGCGCATTTCCCAGATCGAGGCGGGGGCGCGGCGGGCGGCGTTCCGCTCGGTCGATCTGACCGGCTTGGCCCGCACCGTCGTCGAGGCGTTCGCCCCTTCGGCGGAAGACGCCGGCGGATCGTTGACGTTGAGCGACGATGCGCCGCTGGTCATGGACGGCGACCCCGAACTGCTCACCCAGATGCTGGTCAACCTGGTCGAGAACGCCCTGCGCCACGCCGGGGCCGGCGCGCGGGTGACCGTTCGCTGCCGGCGCATCGACGGGGCCGCGGCGCTCTCGGTCATCGACGATGGGCCGGGCGTTCCCGCCTCGCAGCGCGCCCGCCTGTTCGATCGCTTCCATCGCCTGGAGGCCAGCCGGTCAACGCCAGGGAGCGGCCTGGGCCTGGCCCTGGTCGCCGCCGTGGCCAGGCTGCACGGAGCGGAGGCCGGCCTGCGCGACGCCCGGCCGGGCCTGGAGGCGCGCGTCACCTTTCCGACGGTTCCTTCATGACCGCGGCGGCACATTGACTTTCCCCAACCTTTCGGTCATTCGCCTGTCACCCACGGGGGGCTAGTCAGACTTGCCCGGGATCGCCGGCGGACGTGGATTCGGATCGGTTGTCGAGGCAATGGTGACGCTCCCGAGGCAAAGAGCGCCGGTTCGCCGGATCGCCCCCGCCCTCCTTCTCTGCGCCGCCCTTTGCGCCTGCGCCACCTACAAGGACCGCCCGCTGCCGGCCGGCCCCGATCTCGCGGCCAGCGCGGCGCGGCTGAGTGTCGATGTTTCGCGCCTGCGCCTGGGTCCGCTGAAAGCCCATCGTCTCGATCCGGTCGACGGGCTCGACCCCACCGACGTCGCCATATTGGCGGTTCTCAACAGCCCCGACCTGGCGGCCAAGCGGGCGCTCGCCAAGGTGGCCGGCGCCCAGGCCTTCGCCGCCGGCCTGCTGCCCGACCCGCAGTTGACCTTCACCGTCGACGTGCCAAATCCGGGACAGAGCGCGACCACCGCCTACAACTTGAACCCCAATCTAGACCTGGTCGGCCTGATCACCCATTCGAGCGCGCGGAAGGCGGCGCGCGCCTCGGCCAACCAGGCCGACCTCGACCTGTTGTGGGCCGAGTGGAGCGTCGCGCAGCAGGCTAGGCAGTTGGCGGTGACCGTTCTGGCCGACGAAGCCAAGGCCGGCGTCCTTGGGGCGATCGCGGCGGGCCTGGACGCGCGCTACGCCCAGTCGCGCCGCGCCCTGGCCACCCACGATATCACCGCCGTCACCGCCAGCGCCGACCTGGCCGTGAAGCTGGACGCCGACGCCCAGCTCGCCACCACCCGGCGCGACGCGGCCAAGGCGCGGGGCGACCTCAACGCCCTCATCGGGCTGGCGCCGACGGCGAGGCTCACCTTGATCACCGGCGCGGCGGCGAGCGAGCCGGACGGGGCCGCCCTCGACGCCGCCCTGGCCGCGCTGCCGGCGCGCCGGCCGGACCTGCTGGCCCTGCGGGCCGGCTACCGCGCCCAGGACGCCAACCTGCGCAAGGCCATCCTGATGCAGTTTCCGCTGATCAACATCGGCTTCAGCCATCAGAGGGACAACACGGCCATCGTCAGCAACGGCGTCTCGGGAACCCTCACCTTGCCGATCTTCCACCGCGGCCGCGGCGAGATCGCCGTCCAGTCGGCCACCCGCGAGCGGCTGTTGGCGGAATACCATGCGCGCCTGGACCAGACGGTGGCCGAGGTGGCGGCGGCCAGGCGCGATCGCGAGGCC
>JBPCMA010000181.1:0-2887 GCA_051002715.1 Caulobacteraceae bacterium | reverse complement strand
TGGCCCTGGGCGGCGACGGCTTCATGCTGGAGGTGCTGCACCGCAACCTGGCCAGCCGCCGGCCGATCTATGGCATGAACGTCGGCTCTGTCGGCTTTCTGATGAACGACTATCATGAGGACCGCCTGGTCGAGCGGGTGGCGGCCGCCGAGCAGGCCCTCATCCATCCCTTGAGCATGTCGGCCCTCGACGCCCGCGGCGACAGCCACCAGGCCCTGGCCATCAACGATGTCAGCCTGCTGCGCTCCACCCGCCAGGCGGCCAAGCTGCGCATATCGATCGACGGGCGGTCGCGCCTCGAGGAGTTGATCTGCGACGGCGCCCTGGTCGCCACCCCGGCCGGCTCGACCGCCTACAACCTCTCCGCCCACGGGCCGATCATCCCCATCGACGGGCGGGTGCTGGCCCTCACCCCGATCAGCGCCTTTCGCCCCCGCCGCTGGCGCGGCGCCCTGATTTCCCACAAGGCGCGGGTGACCTTCCAGATTCTCGAGGCCGACAAGCGCCCGGTAAGCGCGGTGGCCGACAATGTCGAGGTGCGCGACGTGGTCGAGGTCCATGTGGTCGAGGACCGCGCCATCGCCCTGGCGGTGCTGTTCGACGCGGGCCGCAGCCTCGAGGAGCGGATGCTGGCCGAGCAGTTTTCGGCGTGAACGCCCGTTCAAAGCGCCTTGGACAGCAGCTCCGTCACTTCGCCGTATCCGGCGTCGGGCGGAATGACCAGGGTCCGGCCGGCGGGGCTTTCCACCAGGCGGGGTTCGACGGTGACGAGGGGCCGCGCCTGGGCTCGGGCGACGGCGTCCGCCGCGCCGGCCGCCTGCGCCAGCAGTTCGAGGTTCATCCGGGTCGGGAAGATCACCTTGCGCTCGCCCGCTTGCGCCCGCCGCGGCGCCGCCGCCGGCTCGATCCATTCGGCGTCCACCGTCTCCCACCCGTCGCACCGGGCCAGTTGGTCGGGCGGGGCGGCGGCGAGATAGAACCAGGTGTCGAAGCGCCTGGGCATGAAATCGGGCGTGATCCAGCGGGCGAACACGGTGAGGGCGTGCAGATCCAGGCGCACATCGAGTTCAACGACCAGATCGAGGAAGGCGCGCCGATCGGCGGCGATATCCCCCCTGGCCGCGCCGGCCCGCGCGTCGCCGGCGAACGGCGAGCCGTCGGCGTGGCGGGCCAGCAGGATTCCGGTCTCCTCATAGGCCTCGCGCAGGGCGGCGATGCGCAGGGCGCGCTGGTCGGCAAGCAAGCGCTCCCAGCCGAGGGCGCGGCCTTCCCAGGCCGGGTCGCGATCGCCGGCATGGGTCTTGCCGCCGGGAAAGACCAGAGCGCCGGCGGCGAAGTCGATCTGGTGATGGCGCTCGACCATCAGCACCTCGAAGGCCGGCTCGTCGCGGACGAGCAGGATGGTGGCGGCCGGCAGGATGGGAACGGGCGAGACGGCTTCGGTCATGACGCCAGCCTGCGCCGTCAAGGCGGTTCTGGGCAAGGGTCGCGCGTTAAGTCGCACGACGCGATGGCGGCGGCGAAACGCGCGGGGTCGAAGGTCGGGGCCCAGGCGCCGGCTCGCCGCGCGGCCATGGCATCCACCAGCGCCTCGGCGATCAGGGGGGCGAGGAGCCAGCCGTTGCGGCGGGCGCCGACGGCGAGCCAGACGCCGGCCGCTCGACTTGCGCCGACCATCGGCAGGCCGTCGGGGGTGGCGGCGCGAACCCCGGCGCGCGCCGCGAGCACGGCGCCCGCGAGGATCGGCGCGGCGCGAGTGGCGAGATCGCGCAGGCGACGGACCTCGGCCGGCTCGATCCGGGTGTCGGCCCGGCCCGCCTGCATGGTCGATCCGATCAGCGCGCCGCCTCGCGCCGGGCAGATGTAGCCCTTTTCCAGGCGCACCACCGGCCCGGCGAGGGCCAGCCCCGGCGCGGTCAGGATATGACCCTTGATCGGCCTCAGGGAGGCCAGCTCGGGCGCGAGGCCGGCGAGCGAGGCGGACGCGCCGGTGGCGACGACCAGCGCATCGACGGTCAGGCGGGCGCCGTCGCTCAGCGTTGCCATTCCCCCTTCAAAGGCGGTCACCGAAGCGCCGACCCGGCGGGTGCCCAGGCGTTCGGCGGCGGAGCGCAGCGCCGCCAGGGCGGCGAGCGGCTCGACCCGCCAGTCCTCGCCGGTCCACGCCGCGCTAAGGCCGGCCGCCAGCCAGGGCGAGCGCTCGCGCGCCTGGGCCGGCGAAAGGCGCTGGGCATCGATTCCCAGGCCGGCCAGCGTATCCCCCCAAGCCTCGACCTGGGCCTCGGTCCCGACGGCCATCGCCCCGGTTCGGCTCAGTTCCAGCCCCACCGACGCCGCCAGTTCGGGCCACAAGTCGCGCGCCCGGCGCAGCAGGTCGAGCGGCGGACTGGCGTCGTCGAACAGGCTCTCGAAGGCCGGGGCCAACATGCCGGCGGCGATCCCCGAGGCGTTGTCGCCGAGGCCGGCCGGATCGGCCAGGGTCACCCGCGCCCCGGCCCGGGCCAGGGCCAAGGCGGCGACGCTTCCCATCGCCCCGCCGCCCGCCACCAGCACACGCAGGTCTTGGGCGCCGCTCATGGTCGGCCGGCCGCCAAGGTTCAAGCCATCTTGTAGCGGATCGGCAGGCGCTTGGGGCCGCCGACGAAGGCGGCTTCGGCGCGGGCGGGGGTTCCGGCGAATTCCACCGACTTGAGGCGCGGCATCAATTCCTCGAACAGGATGCGCATCTCCATCTTGGCCAGATGCTGGCCCAGGCAGACATGGGCGCCGTAGCCGAAGGCCAGGTGCCGGTTCGGTTTGCGGCCGGGCTTGAAGACATCGGGCTGGTCGAACACCTCCTCGTCGCGGTTGCCGGAGGGATAGGCGAGCCAAAGCCAGTCGCCCTTGG
>JBPCMA010000180.1:0-4546 GCA_051002715.1 Caulobacteraceae bacterium | reverse complement strand
CCGCCATGCCCCGCGCCACCGCCTTGATGGGCGTCCCCACCTTCTACACCCGCCTGCTGGCCCAGCCGGGCCTGACCCGCGAGGGCGCCGGGCGAATGAGGCTGTTCATTTCCGGCTCGGCCCCCCTGCTCGCCCAGACCCACCGGGAATGGGCGGGCCGCACCGGCCACGCCATCCTCGAGCGCTACGGCCTTACCGAGACCGGCATGAACGCCTCCAATCCCTACGAGGGCGAGCGGCGCGCCGGCACGGTGGGCTTCGCCCTGGCCGGCGTGAAGCTGCGCCTGGTGGACGCCGCCGGCGCGGCCGTACCGCGCGGCCAGGTCGGCGGCGTCGAGGTCAAGGGCCCCAACGTCTTTTCCGGCTATTGGCGCGACCCGGAGAAGACCGCCGAGGCCTTCCGGCCGCACGGCTGGTTCATCACCGGCGACCTGGGCGCCATCGACGCGGACGGCTGCCTGGCCATCGTCGGGCGCGCCAAGGACCTGATCATCACCGGCGGCCTCAACGTCTATCCCGGAGATGTGGAAGCGGCCCTCGACGCCCTGCCGGGGGTGGTGGAAAGCGCCGTCATCGGCCTTGGCCATCCCGACCTCGGCGAAGCGGTGACCGCTGTCGTCGTGGCGGCGAGCGGCGCGCGCCTTACCCAAGCGGCCATCCTCGCCGCCGTCGCCCCGGCCCTGGCTCGCTTCAAGCAGCCAAAGCGAATCCTCTTCGCCGCCGAGCTTCCTCGCAATGCCATGGGCAAGGTGGGCAAGGCCGCTTTGCGCGAGCGCCACGCCGATCTGTTCGGTCCGCCACAAAACCGCCTTATTTGATCGGGAACCATCGGCGACGGACGATGTTTCTAGCTCCAAGGGGGCAGCCCCGAAAAAAAGCCCCCTCGCCCGACGGATCGCCGGGCCCAGCCCGTGAGGAGGCGTCTCGATGGTTGAAACTGCCGAAATCCCCTATGGCCGCACGGCGACCGAGCACATTCCCGAGGTGAAGGAGGTCCACATCCTGTGGATCACCGCGGGCCTGGGATGCGACGGCGACACGGTCTCGATCACCGCCGCCACCCAGCCGAGCATCGAGGACGTTCTCCTGGGCGCCATCCCCGGCTTGCCCAAGGTTCATCTTCACAATCCCGTACTCGCCTACGCGGTCGGCGACGAATTCCTCGAGCCGTTCCACCAGGCGGCGCGCGGCGAACTGGACAATTTCGTCCTGGTCGTGGAGGGCTCGATCCCCAACGAGAACCTGAGCGGCGAGGGTTATTGGGCGGCCATGGGGACCGACCCCAAGACCGGCCAGCCGATCAAGACCAACACCTGGATCGACTGGCTCGCGCCGCACGCCCTGGCGGTGGTCGGGGCGGGAACCTGCGCTACCTTCGGCGGCATCCACGCCATGGCCGGCAACCCGACCGGCTGCATGGGCCTCAAGGACTATCTGGGGGCCAACTGGACCTCGAAAGCGGGCTTGCCGATCGTCAACGTGCCCGGCTGCCCGGTCCAGCCCGACAATTTCATGGAGACCCTTCTCTATCTGTTGCGCCAGCTCGCCGGCCTCGCCCCGATGATTCCGATCGACCAGGAGAACCGCCCCAAATGGCTGTTCACCCGCACCGTCCATGACGGCTGCGACCGGGCCGGCTATTACGAGCAGGGCGACTTCGCCACCCACTACGGCTCGCCCAAATGCATCGTGAAGCTGGGCTGCCTGGGGCCGGTGATCCAGTGCAACGTGCCCAAGCGCGGCTGGATGGCCGGCATCGGTGGCTGCCCCAACGTCGGGGGCATCTGCATCGGCTGCACCATGCCGGGCTTTCCCGACAAGTTCATGCCGTTCATGGATGAGCCGCCGGGAGCCAAGTTCTCCACCGGCATGATCACCCCCTACGGCGCCCTGGTGCGCAGCTTGCGGCGGGTCATGGAGGACACTTTGAACAAGGAGCCGCGCTGGCGCCACAACCGGTCGGAGCTGACCACTGGCTACCAGCCGCCGCGATAAACTTAGATTTCGCCCCGTCAACTAACCAGGAGTGAGTTCCATGGCCAGCATCGACCAAGTCGTCGCCACGGAGCCGTCCGTCGGCGCCAAGAAAAAGCCCGGCAATCTCGTCGAGATGAACTGGGATCCCATCACGCGGATCGTCGGCAGCCTGGGCATCTACACCAAGATAGATTTCGAAAACCGCCAAGTCGCCGAGTGTCACAGCACCTCGTCCATATTCCGTGGCTACAGCATATTCATGAAGGGCAAGGATCCGCGCGATTCCCACTTCATCACCAGCCGCATCTGCGGCATCTGCGGCGACAATCACGCGACCTGTTCGGTCTACGCCCAGAACATGGCGTATGGGGTGCGCCCGCCGGCCCTGGCCGAATGGATCGTCAACCTCGGCGAAGCGGCCGAATACATGTTCGACCACAATATCTTCCAGGATAATCTGGTCGGCGTCGATTTCTGCGAACAGATGGTCAAGGAGACCAATCCGGGCGTGTGGGCCAAGGCGCAGACGACGCTCGCCCCCCATTCCGAGGATCACGGCTACCGCACCATCGCCGACATCATGACGGCCCTCAATCCGTTCACCGGCGAATTCTACCGCGAAACGCTGATGGTCAGCCGCTACACCCGCGAGATGTTCTGCCTGATGGAGGGCCGCCACGTCCATCCCTCGACCCTTTATCCGGGCGGGGTCGGGACTACCCCGTCGGTCCAACTGTTCACCGACTATCTGGTGCGCCTGGCCCGCTACGCTGAATTCATGAAGAAGTGCGTGCCTCTGCACGACGATCTGTTCGACTTCTTCTACGAAGCCATGCCCGGCTACGAAAAGGTCGGTGAGCGGCGGATTCTGATCGGCTGCTGGGGATCCTTCCAGGATCCAGACCACTGCGACTACGATTACAAGACCATGACCGACTGGGGCCGCAAGATGTTCGTCACCCCCGGCGTCATCGTCGACGGAAAACTGGTCACCACCGATCTGGTCGACATCAACCTGCAGATCCGCATCTTGCTGGGCAGTTCCTATTATGACGGGTGGGAAGGCCGCGAGACCTTCGTGAAACAGGACCCCCTGGGCAACCCGGTGGACCAGAACCATCCGTGGAATCAGACCACCGTCCCGCGCCCGCAGAAGCGCAATTTCGACGGCAACTATTCCTGGGTGATGAGCCCGCGCTGGCTCGACAAGCGCACCGGCGACCATCTGGCGCTGGACACCGGCGGCGGGGCGATCGCGCGGCTGTGGGCCACCGCGCTGGCCGGCCTGGTCGACATCGGCTACGTCAAGGCGACCGGCCACAGCGTCAAGATCTACCTGCCCAAGACGGCTCTCAAGGGTGAGAAGGAGTTCGAGTGGAAAGTCCCGCAGTGGAGCAACACCATCGAGCGGGACCGCGCGCGCACCTATTTCCAGGCCTATTGCGCGGCGGCGGCCTATCATTTCATCGAAAAGGCCCTGGGTGAATTCCAGGCCGGCCGCACCTCGACCTGGACCGACTTCAAGGTTCCCGACGAGGCCATCGGCTGCGGTTTCCACGAGGCGGTGCGCGGCGTTCTCTCCCACCACCTGGTCATCAGGGACGGCAAGATCGCCAATTATCACCCCTATCCGCCGACCCCGTGGAACGCCAATCCGCGCGATGTCTACGGCACGCCCGGCCCTTACGAGGACGCGGTTCAAGGCACCCCGATCTTCGAGGAGAACGGCCCCGAATCGTTCAAGGGCATCGACATCATGCGCACCGTGCGCAGCTTCGATCCCTGCCTGCCGTGCGGCGTCCACATGTATCTGGGCGGTGGCAAGACGCTAAAGACCACGCACGCTCCGATGTTCGGGGCGGGCGGGCATGGCGAATGAGCGCGGTCGATAGCCGGGCGCATGTGGAGGCGGCGCTGCGGCGCATAGAGACGGGCATCGCCGCCCTGGACCAACTTCAGGACCCCCGAGCCCGCCAGACAGCGCGTGAGGTGGTCGAGGCGGTGCTGGAAATCCACGGCCTGGCGCTGGCCAAGCTGGCGGCCGGACTGAGCGCCGGCCAGGAGAGCCTGGACCTGCTGGGCCGGCTGGCGGCGAGCGAGCCGGTGAGGGCGGTGCTCCTGCTTCACGGCCTACATCCCGACGATCCGGAAACGCGCATCCGCCAGGCGGTCGAAGCGCTGCGGCCCAGGCTCGCCCCCCTTGGCGCACGGGTCACCTTGAGCGGCGTCGCCGATGGTGTGGCGCGCCTGCACCTGCACGCGCCGGGCGCGCCGGACGCCCAGGTGGACATGCTGCGCCGCGAGGTGGAGCAGGCGGTGAGCGACGCGGCGCCCGACATAGAGGAGGTTCTGGTGACCGGTGAGGCCGGCGGCGCGGCGCCGTTGGCGCTGGCGTCTTAAGACTTGAGCGCGCCGGATGGATCAGGATCTGGCCATTTCCTTGCGAGGGGTTCGCGCGCTTAGGCGGTTCGTCGCCCCGCCGGTGGAGCGCTGCGATTTCTGCCGGCGCAGGATCGGCGAGGATCATCCGCATCTGATGGCGCCGGCCGGCCCGCGCGTCACCTGCGCG
>JBPCMA010000179.1:0-7469 GCA_051002715.1 Caulobacteraceae bacterium | reverse complement strand
GACGCGGCGATCGAGAAGATCAAGGCCGAGGTCGCCGCCGAGAAGGCGCAAGTGCTCAGCGCCGGCGGGCTCTGCGTGATTGGCACCGAGCGCCACGAAAGCCGGCGCATCGACAACCAGCTGCGCGGCCGGACGGGGCGCCAGGGCGACCCCGGCCGCTCGAAGTTCTTCATGTCCTGCGAGGACGACCTCCTGCGCATCTTCGCCGGCGACCGGCTGGACGCCATCATGCGCACCTTCGGGGTCGAGGAAGGCGAGGCGATCACCCACAAGTGGCTGAACAGCGCCATCGCCACCGCCCAGAAGCGGGTCGAGCAACGCAATTACGAGATCCGGAAGAACCTGCTGAAATACGACGACGTGGTCAACGACCAGCGCAAGGCGGTGTTCGAGCAGCGCCACGACTTCATGGAGTCGGAGGACCTCTCGGCCATCGTGGTCGAGATGCGCCACGACACCGTCGAGGATCTGGTCGGCCGCCACCTGCCGCCCAGGGCCTACGCCGACCAATGGGATATTGCCGGCCTCAGCGAACACGTCAAATCGCTGCTGGGCCTCGACCTGCCGATCGCCAGCTGGGCGGCCGAGGAGGGGATCGCCAACGAAGAGATCCAGGAACGCCTGATCGCCGCCGCCGACGCCCGGGGCGCCGAGCGCGAGGCGCTGATCTCGGCCGAGCAGACCCGCCATCTGGAAAAGAACTTCCTGTTGCAGATGGTCGACATGCAGTGGCGCGAACACCTGATGCACCTGGACCATCTGCGCAACGTCATCGGCCTGCGCGGCTATGGCCAGCGCGACCCCCTGAACGAATACAAGACCGAAGCCTTTTCCCTGTTCCAGACCCTGATCGGCGACCTGCGCCAGAACGTCACCCGCTGGCTGATGACCGTGGAAATTCAGTTCGCCCCGCCCGAACCCCAGCCGCCGCCGATGTTCGAGATCCACGCCGATCCCGACACCGGCCAGAACGAACGCGCCCTGGAAATGGCCGGCATGGCGATGGCGTCCGGCTCCGGCGAGGAACGCGCCGCCCTGCCGCTCGCCGCCCTTCCTTCTGGCTTCGAGCGCACCGGCCGCAACGCCCCCTGCCCCTGCGGCTCCGGCCGCAAGTTCAAGCACTGCCACGGGGCGCTGGTTTAGGGGGCTTCGCCAGCAAATTGGGTTGCATTTCTATACCATTTTGATAGCGGTTAAGTGGTGGAATTCGAATTCGAGCCGACAAAGAGCGAACTTAACAAACAGAAACACGGAATTGATTTCGGCGAGGCGACGGCGCTCTGGGGCCATCCGGACCTCCTCGTCGCGCCGGCCCGTTCAACTGACGAACCGCGCCATCTGGCCGTCGGCATGATCGGAGGTAAAATCTGGTCCGCGATCGTCGCCTTTCGCGACGGGCGCGTGCGCCTGATTTCGGTGTGCCGCGCGCGAGAAGAGGAAAGTGAAGCGATATGAAGGCGCATGAACTGGAGGCGAAACTCGACGCCGGGGCGGATGTCAACGATCAGATCGACTGGTCCAAGGCGCGTCGGCCCAATCTGGAGGCCAGGCGCGTCAACGTGGACTTTCCCATCTGGATGGTGGCGTCGCTGGATCACGAGGCCAGGAAACTGGGCGTGACCCGGCAATCGCTGATCAAGATGTGGCTGGCCGACAAGCTCGAGCAGCGCGTAACCGCCGCCTGAGCCTCGCCTAAGCCGCCCGCCAGTTGCCGTGGAAGCCGAAGGGGACGCGGCGGGGGAGCTTGGCGGCGGCGATGGGGCCGGCGGGAAGATCCTGGGCGTCGAAGACCAGGAAGTCGCTGCGATCCTCTTCGCCGCGATAGACCACCGAAATCACCCAGCCGTCCCCTTCGGCGGCGCCGTCCGAGCGCGGCACGAAGACTGGCTCGCCGGTGGCGTCGCCAGCGGGAAGGTCGTGGGTGAGGCGCCGGCCTGTGGCCAGATCGACATGGGCGATGGTGTCGAAGCCGAAACCGCCAGGGCGCCCGGAATTTCCGGCGAACCAGCCGTGGCGATAGGAAAGGCCGACCCGCCGCTCGTCGAACTTGGGAAACTCGCCGGCCAGATCATCGAGCGGTTCGCGCCCGATCTGGTCGGTCGGGGCGGCGAGGTCGAGGGCCCAGCGGACCAGCCGCGCGCCGCCATCCTTGTTGCGGCTCCCATCGACATTGGGAAAGAGGGGCGCGGTCTCGTATTCCATCACGTCGGCGAAGATCTTGCCCGCCTCTTCCCAGGCGTTCATCGGGTGAAAGACGTAGCAGGCCGCCGTCTCGAACCAGCGGATCGTCTCCACCCCCGCGTTCCTGGCCATCACCCCGACGAAGGCGCCCTTTTCCGGCTCCCAGGCGTAGGCCGGGCCGCCGGTCATGGCCCGTTGCAGGTTGCCGGTGAGCGGCAGGATGGGGAAGAGCACATGGCCCTTGGTCACCAGGAAATCGTGGATCATGCTCGAATAGGGGGCCTCGAAATCGTCGCGGCGGATGACTTGGCCGGCCGCGTCGGTGACGCCGTAGGAGACGGTGGAATTGAGAGGCATTTCCCCGGTCGAATAGCCGAACCAAGTCATCTCGCCGGTCTCGGGATCGATCTTGGGGTGGGCGGTGACCCGGCCGCGGTAGCGATCGGCATAGCCGCGCGAGTCAAGGGTCAGCGGATCGACCTCAAAGGGCTTGTGGCCCTCTTCCAGCGCCAGCAGGCGCCCGGCGTGCCAGACGATGTTGGTGTTGGCGACCCCGCTGTCGAGCCCGAGGACCGACGGATCGGTGGTCATCGGGTTGCCGAACACGCCGAACAGGGCGCGGCCGGCCGCGTTCTCGGTCCGCCACTTGGGGGTGCGGACATAGCGATTGCGGTAGCGCACCTTGCCGCCCTCGACGAAGAAGGCGTGGATCATGCCGTCGCCGGCGAACCAGTGGTGATCGTCGCGCGGGGCGAACTGGGGATTGGGCCCGTTGCGGTAGAAGGCCCCGGCCAGGTCGGCCGGAATCTCGCCCGTTACCTCCAGCTCGAAATCGTCCTCGTCTCGGATCGGCGCGAAATTGCCGGTGAGATAGGGGTTGATGGGCCGCGATCCGTCCATGGCGTCCTCCAGGCATGCCGGTTAAATATTACATTGTAAATTTATGGCATACGCGATAAAGCGGCGCAAGCAGAAATTTCTGCGAAAGGCGCGTTTTTGCCAAAAATACTTTCCGACCAGGATATCGCCGCCTTCCGCGATCGGCTGTGCGACGCCGCCGAGCGCCTGTTCGCCGAGCATGGAACCGAGGCGGTGACCATCCGCCAGCTCGCCGCCGCCATCGGCGTCAGTCCGATGACCCCCTATCGCTATTTCAAGGACAAGGACGCCATATTGGCGTCCGTCCGGGCGCGCGGCTTCGACCGCCATGCCGAAGCGCTGGAGGGGGCCTACGATGAAACCGCCGGTGACCCGCTCGAACGCGCCGCCGCCGTGGCCGGCGCCTATGTCCGCTTCGCCCTGGAAAATCCCGAAGCCTACAAGTTGATGTTCGACGTGCGCCAGGCCGGCGAGGCCGACTATCCCGAGCTGGTCCGGGCCGGATCGCGGTCGCGGGCCACCATGACCCGCCACCTGCGTGACCTGGCCGCGGCCGGCCGGCTGAAGGGCGATCCCGAGTTCGTGGGCCACCTCTTCTGGGCGGCGCTGCACGGCCCCCTGATGCTGCAGCTCTCGGGCATGTTGCCGCCCGCGTTCGAGGCGCGGACCCTGATCGGCGCCCTGATGGCGAGCGTGGCCAAGGAAGCGTTCGGCGCCGACGCTCCGGCGACCACCGCCCCGCCGCCGTCGACAGGTTGACAGACCTTGCGCCAGGGCTTTCCCTTCGGCGCCAGGGAGGGGCGCCCAACGGAGTTGCGTCCATGAACGGCTCGGCGTCCCTTTTTCTTTCTTTCTGGCTGGCGGTCCCGTCGATCGCCCTTGGTGAGGTCAGCGTCACGACTTGGCACAACGATCTGGCGCGGACCGGCCAGAACCTCGCCGAAACCCGGCTGACCCCGACCAGCCTGAAAAGCGGCGCCTTCGGCAAGCGGTGCGCGCGGCGCGTCGACGGCCAGATCTATGCCCAGCCGCTCTATCTGCCGGGGGTGAATGTCGCCGGCCGCGCGCGCGATGTGGTCTTCGTGGCGACCGAGCATGACAGCGTCTATGCGTTCGACGCCGATTGCCGGGCGGCCGAGCCGCTGTGGAAGACCAGCTTCCTGAGCCGCGGCGTCACGGCCATGCCCTGCACCTCCAAGAGCCAGCCGCAGTGCGATACGACCATCATCTCGCCCGAGCACGGAATCACCGCGACGCCGGTGATCGATCCTGGCCAAGGCGTTCTCTACGTCGCCGCCCAGTCGGTGGAAAGCGGCGTCTATACGCAGAAACTTCACGCGCTCGACGTGCGGACTGGCGCCGAGTTGGTCGGCGGACCGGTGACGGTCGCCGCGACCGCTCCCGGCAATGCGCGAAAGAAGTTCGATCCACAACAGGCGTTTCAGCGGAGCGGCCTGCTACTGGTGGACGGCGTCGTCTATATCCCCTTCGCCTCGAACGACAGCGCGAGCGGCTGGCTGATCGGCTACGACGCCTCGACGCTGAAACAGCGCGGCGTGTTCTGCGTGACGCCGACCGGCAATCTGGGCGGCATATGGGGCGGCGGGGCGGCGCCGGCGGTCGACGCCAATGGTTCGATCTTCCTGGCGACCGGAAACGGAACCTTCGACGCGGCGGCGGGCGGCCAGAACTTTTCCATGTCGGTCGTGCGGCTGGAAGAGCCGAAAGGCGGCCTGGCGGCGCGCGACTTTTTCGCCCCGTCCGACGAGGCGGCCCTGTCCCGGCGCGATCTCGATCTCGCCTCGGGCGGCGTGATGGCCTTGCCCGACCAGCCCGGCGCGCATCCCCACGAAGCGATCGTCGCCTTCAAGACCGGAACCCTCTTCCTGCTCGACCGTGATCGGCTGGGGGGGAAGGGCGCCGACGGCGCCGTCCAGCATTTCACGGCCAATCCACAGGGCGTCTACAGCACCCCCGCCTTCTGGCGCGGCAATGTCTATCTGGCCGGCGTCGGCGGCCGGCTCACTCAATGGCGCCTGGACAAGGGGATGTTTCCGCCCAGCCCCACGCACGAGAGCGCGAACCTTTTCTCCTATCCCGGGGCGACACCTTCGGTCTCATCGAACGGATCGTCGAACGCCATCGTCTGGGTGATCGGCACGAAGAGCCGGGTGGAGGGCGGGGCGCCAGCGTCGCTTAGGGCCTACGACGCGCGGGACGTCTCGACGCAACTCTACGCCAGCGGGCCGGCCGGTTCGCCCGACGCCGCCGGCCCAGCGGTGAAGTTTTCCGTGCCCACCGTGGCCGACGGCAAGGTGTTCGTCGGCACGCAGACCGAACTCGACATCTATAGTCTTTCGCGTTGAACGGATTTTCTCGACCGCGCCGTCAACGGCGATCACCACGGGCGTGCGGGCCGCGCCGCTCGTCGAGCCACAGGGCGATTTCCCCCAGGGAGGCGCGTCGTCCGCGCAATTCCCAGGCGTTGCGCACCCGGCGGGCGAATTTGAGGCCGCCCAGTTCGATGGCCAGCTCGTCGATCTGGTCGCCGAGCCGGGCGGCGAGATCGGTCAGGGTGCGATCCGATCCCGCGCCCTGTGCCCCATGGCGGTCACGCAGGCTCAAGGCGCCCACGACCGCGCCGGCGCAATCGGCGGTCGGATGCGGATGTCGGGAACCGAGGTGATCTCATAGAGCTGGCCGCGGGTGATCGGGCCGACCGCGAACAGGGTCTCCCGCGCCTCGCCGTCCGCGATGGGGCGCGAGCGGGCGTCGACGTTGATGCCGAGACGGCAGGCGTCGGGTCGAATCTCTCCGGCGGCCAGGAGCCCCGCGACCAGCGGATCGCCGCATTGCGCCACATCGCCGCGCGGGCCGGCGCGGTTTACCACCAGGGAGAAGACACATCCGCGGACTGACCGAAACCCTGCCGCTGCATGTGGAGGCGGTCTACAACGAATATGATTTCGCCGGCGCCTTCGCCTGCGCCTCGCTCCTGGCGGGCCTCGCCATGGTCACTCTGGCGGCCAAGACCATCCTGGAGCGCGCCGGCCGGTTGGCCGCCATCAAAGGGAGCGGCGCGTGACCCTCACCGTCGATGGCATATACAAACGCTTCGGTCGATTCCCCGCTTTAGTCGGCGTGTCGCTGGAGGCGCGGGACGGTGAGTTCCTGACCCTTCTGGGACCATCGGGGTCGGGCAAGACCACCCTGCTGCGAGTTCTGGCCGGGCTGGACAGGCCCGACCGCGGCCGGGTGTTTCTAGATGGCGCCGACTTTCTCGCGTTGAGCGCGCGCGACCGGCGGGTGGGGTTGGTGTTTCAGCAGTACGCCCTATTTCGTCATATGACGGTGGCCGGGAACATCGCTTTCGGCCTCGATGTTCGTCCCGCCAGGTCGCGCCCCTCCCCGGGCGCGATCAAGGCCCGCGTCGAGGAACTGCTGGCCCTGGCGCGGATCGACGGCCTCGGCGCCCGGTATCCAGCCCAGCTTTCCGGCGGCCAGCGCCAGCGGGTGGCCGTGGCCCGGGCCCTGGCGGTCGAACCGCGGCTGCTGCTCCTCGACGAACCGTTCGGGGCCCTGGACACCAAGGTGCGCAAGGAACTTAGGGCCGAGCTGCGCCGCATCCACGACGCCACCGGCGTCACCACCGTCCTGGTCACCCACGATCAGGAGGAAGCCATGGCTCTGGCCGATCGGATCGTGTTGATGAACCGCGGCCGCATCGAACAGATCGGCGCGCCGCGCGAACTCGACGATGCGCCGGCCACTCCGTTCGTGTTCGAGTTCCTCGGCGAGTGCAACCGCCTCCCCTGCGAGGTGGCCGGCGGCGTCGCTCGGTTCGAAGGATTCGCCGCGCCGGTTATCGGCGAGGCGGGTCTCGCGGGCCGAGGCGTGGCCCTGTTTCGCCCCGCCGACACCCGCCTCGACGCTGGCCCGGTCGGCGAGGGCCTGCTGGTGCGCGTGGTCGAAGCGCGCGGCCGCGGCGCGGTGCGATCGGTCGAATGTCAGGCCCTGAGCGGCCATCGCCTGACGGCGGACATGCCCGAGCATCTCGCCGTGCATTTCGAGGCGGGCCAGCGCGCGCGGCTGACGGCTCTGCGCGTCGTGGTTGATATGTCGCCGGGTGCGCGGCTCGAATACTCGCCGCCGAAGGTGGAAGCCGCGACGGCCGGCCGCGCCTGACCGCGCTCACAGTCCTTAAGAAATAGGGGATTCCCATGAGAAAGAATGTCGACACCCAGCGCGCGTCCCTTCTGGCGGGAGCGGCGCTGGCCGTGTTCGCGCCGGCGCGGCCGACCTGCCGTGGGTGCCGTTCGTGGAGGGCCTCTACGGCTACCGCTATGTGGAAAACACCCTGATCGACCGCACCAAGTTCGGCACATCCACCGACTGGGGCCTGCACGCCT